>CALKUS010000116.1 GCA_937996755.1 uncultured Pseudomonadota bacterium
GCCGGTCTGGATCGACGAATACATCTGCGCGACCTTGTCCTCGCGGATCAGGTTACGGATCGCCGGGATGCCGACCATGATCTCGTGCGCCGCGATGCGGCCGCCGCCGACCTTCTTCAGCAGCGACTGCGAGATCACCGCGCGCAGCGACTCGGACAGCATGGAGCGCACCATCGGCTTCTCGCCGGCCGGGAACACGTCGATGATGCGGTCGACGGTCTTCGCGGCGGACGAGGTGTGCAGCGTGCCGAACACGAGGTGTCCGGTTTCCGCGGCGGTGAGCGCCAGGCGGATCGTCTCCAGGTCGCGCAGCTCGCCGACCAGGATGTAGTCGGGATCCTCGCGCAGCGCCGAGCGCAGCGCTTCGTTGAACCCGTGCGTGTCGCGGTGCACCTCGCGCTGGTTCAGCAGGCACTTCTGCGACGTGTGCACGAACTCGATCGGATCCTCGATCGTGAGGATGTGCCCGTATTCGTTCTTGTTGACGTGGTCGACCATCGCCGCGAGCGTGGTCGACTTGCCGGAGCCGGTCGGGCCCGTGACCAGGATCAAACCCTGCGGCTGGTTGATCAGCTCCTTGAAGACCTTCGGGCAGGCCAGGTCCTCGAGCGTCCAGATCTCCGTGGGAATCGTCCGGAACACGGCGCCCGCGCCGCGGTTCTGGTTGAACGCGTTCACGCGGAAGCGCGCGAGGCCGGGGATCTCGAACGAGAAGTCGACCTCGAGGAATTCTTCGTAGTCGCGGCGCTGCTTGTCCGACATGATGTCGTAGACGAGCGCGTGCACCGACTTGTGGTCGAGCGCCGGGATGTTGATGCGCCGCACGTCGCCGTCGACGCGGATCATCGGCGGCAGGCCCGCGGACAGGTGAAGGTCCGAGGCCTTGTTCTTGACCGAGAACGCCAGGAGTTCGGCGATATCCATGCAACGGGCTCCAGTCGCGCTGGTCCTGCGTCGCTACAATCGACCAGGGGCCGCGGAATGCGGCCTGAACCGAGTATAGCTCGGTTGCCACGGACCGGAGCCCGCCCCGATCGACGCTTCACGACCCCATCCGCTGGCCGAAATTCGCGCCCGCATCGCGGCCGCGCGCGGCCCCGGCGATGTGACGCTCGTCGCGGTCGGCAAGCGGCAGCCGGCCGCCGCGATCCGCGCGCTCGCGGCCCAGGGGCAGCGTGCGTTCGGCGAGAACTACGTCCAGGAGGCGCAGGCGAAGGCGCGCGAGCTGGCCGACGCGGCGCTCGAATGGCACCTCATCGGGCCGCTGCAGTCGAACAAGTGCCGCGAGGCGGCCGCGCTGTTCGACTGGGTGCAGACCGTCGACCGTGTCAAGCTCGTCGACCTGCTGGCGCGCCACCGGCCGGCCGATCGCGCGCCGCTGGACGTGCTCGTGCAGGTGAACGTGGACGACGAAGCCAGCAAGTCGGGCGTTGCGCCGGCGGACGCCGGCGCGCTCTGCGACGCGATCGCCGCGCAGCCGCGGTTGCGCCTGCGCGGGCTCATGGCGATCCCGGCGCCGCATCCCGAGCCGGAACGGCGCCGCGCGGCGTTCGCGCGCATGCGCGAGCTGTTCGACGCGTTGCGCGCCGGCCGTCCGCACTTCGACACGCTGTCGATGGGGATGAGCGACGACTTCGAGCTCGCGATCGCGATGGGCGCGACCATGGTGCGCATCGGTACGTTGCTGTTCGGGCCGCGGGCCTGACCCCGCATGCCTTCCGGCCGGTTGGCGCGACGCCGCGCTTCGCTACACTCCGGCGCTCCGGTCGGACGAGCCAGGCAATGACCCGCGATCGCATCGCGTTCATCGGCGGCGGCAACATGGCACGCAGCCTCGTTGGCGGGCTCATCGCGCGCGGGCAGGCGGCGGGCGACATCGTGGTCGCCGAGCCGCAGGCAGCGGCGCGCGACGCACTCGCGCGCGAGTTCGGCGTCCACGTGACCGAAGACAATGGCGCGGCCGCGCGCGACGCGACGCTCGTGGTGCTCGCGGTGAAGCCGCAGGTGATGCGCACGGTCTGCACCGCGCTGCGCGAAAGCGGCGCCGGTCGCGGCGCCGTGTTCGTGTCGATCGCAGCCGGCATCCGCACCGGACAGCTCGTCGGCTGGTTAGGCGCCGGCACGCCCGTGGTGCGCGCGATGCCGAACACGCCGGCGCTCATCGGCGCCGGCGCCACCGGCCTGTTCGCGACGCCGCACGTGACGCCCGCGCAACGCGCGGCCACCGAGTCGCTGCTCGCGGCGACCGGCATCGTGGCGTGGATCGCGGACGAAGCGCTGATGGACGCGGTCACCGCCGTGTCCGGCAGCGGCCCGGCCTACTTCTTCCTGCTCGTCGAGGCACTGCAGGCGGCGGCCGAGGCGCAGGGGCTGCCGCGCGATGCGGCACGCGCGCTCGTCGTGCAGACCGCGCTCGGCGCGGCGCGCATGGCGGCGGAAGGCGGCGAGGACGCGGCGACGCTGCGCCAGCGCGTGACTTCGCCGGGCGGGACGACGCAGGCCGCGATCGAGGCGCTCGAGGCCGGCGGCTTCCGCCGGCTGGTGGCGGACGCCGTGGCGCGTGCGACGGCGCGCGGTGCGGAGCTGTCGCGACAATTCGGAGACTGAGGCGATCGTGGGCTATTTCGGCGGCGTGGGTCTGATCCTGTTGCAGGCGGCGTTCGGCGTGCTGATGTTCGTCGCCGTGTTGCGCGTGCTGCTGCCGCTGTCCGGCGCGCGCTTCCGCAATCCGATCTGCCAGCTCATCTACAAGGCGACCAATCCCGTGCTCGTGCCGCTGACGCGCGCGATCCCGAACTTCCGCGGCGTCAGCGTCGCCGGCATCCTGCTCGCCTGGATCATCGCGTTGCTCGGCCTGGTGCTGCTGGTGGTGCTCTCGCGCAGCGCGGTGGGCGCGCCGGTCGTCCTGATGCTGAGCGTCGAGCTGCTCGCCTATTTCGTCCTCGCGCTCTATTTCTGGATGATCATCCTGCGCGCGGTGATGAGCTTCTTCTCGCCCGACATGGGCAGCCCGGCCGTCGAGGTGCTGCACGCGCTCACCGAGCCCGTGCTGAAGCCGTTCCAGAAGCTGCCGCCGCGCAATGCCGGCATCGACCTTTCGCCGCTCTATGCCTGCGTCGCGATCCGGATCGCCCAGTACACGCTGACCAGCTTCGGCGACTTCCTCGGGCTGCCGAAGCTGCCGTTCCTGTGAGGAGCTTCGTCGCCGCGCTGCTGCTGTGCGCGGCGGCCGCTGCCGCCGGCGAACAGGTTCGCCGCATCGATGGCTACGAAATCCACTACAACGCGTTCCGCGCGGACTTCCTGCCCGCCGCGATGTCCGCGAAGCACGGCCTCACGCGCGCGGCCGACCGCGCGCTGCTGAACGTGACCGTGCTGCGCCCGCGCAGCGACGCGACGCTCGAGGCGATCGAAGCCGAAGTCAGCGCGACCGTCGCACGCGACGGCGCATCGCCCGTCGAGGTGCGCCTCCGCCCCGTGCGCGAGCCCGGCTCGGTCTCCTACATCGGCTCGTTCCGGCTGGACGGCGACGACGCGTATCGCTTCGAGCTGACGGTCAAGCCATTCGGTGCGTCGCGCGCGCACGTGGTCCGCTTCCGCCAGGTGGTCCAGCAGTGACCGAGATCGTGCTCGTGCGCCACGGACAGGCGTCGTTCGGCAAGGCCGACTACGACGCGCTCTCCCACGTCGGCGTCGTGCAGTCGCAGCACCTCGGACGCTGGCTCGCGCAGGCGCCGCGCGGCTTCGATGCCGTGCTCTGCGGGCGCATGCGGCGCCATCGCGACACGCTCGCGGCGATCGCGGCGGCGCACGAGGACGGCACGCTCGCGGAAGCCGCCACGCTGCCGGCGCTCGACGAGTTCGACCACGAGGCGGTGATGCGCGCGTTCGCGGAACTCGAGCCGGCGCATCCGCACGTGGTCGCGTTCCGCGGCGAAGGCGCGCGCGACGCGCGCACCATCTACACGTTCCTGCGCAGCGCGCTGGAACACTGGTCCGACGGCGTGCTCGACGCGCGGCTGGCCGAGCCGTGGCACGCCTTCCGTGCGCGCATCGAGCGCGGCATCGCGGAAGTGATCGCGCACGCGCGCGACCGCGAGCGCCTGCTCGTCGTGACGTCCGGCGGCGTGATGGCGCAGTTCGCGCGCGTCGCGCTCGATCTTTCCGGCCGCCGCACCGTGGCGCTGAACCTGTCGATCCGGAATACCGCGCTCGCCGTTTTCCACGCGCGCGACGAGGCGCTCGAGCTGGCCAGCTGGAACGCGCTGCCGCACCTCGCGGATCCCTCGCACCACGAGCTCTGGACGTACTATTGACCGCATGAGCGACCTCTTTCCGCTGTCCGAGCGCGCCGCCGCGCTGCGCGAACGCCTGCGCGCGTTCATCCGCGACGACGTCGAGCCCGCCGAAGCCGGCTTCTTCGCGCACGTCGCGACGCCGGGCCGGCACTGGACCGTGCCGCCGGTCATCGAGACGCTGAAGGCGCGCGCCCGCGAGCTGGGGCTGTGGAACCTGTTCCTGAAGGACGCGCGGGTCGGCGCCGGGCTCGGCAACCTCGAGTACGCACAGCTCGCCGAAGAGATGGGCCGCTCGCCGCTCGCGCCCGAGGCGTGCAACTGCAGCGCGCCGGACACCGGCAACATGGAAGTGCTGCTGCATTACGGCTCGCCCGAGCAGCAGCAACGCTGGCTCGCGCCGCTGCTCGCCGGCGAGATCCGTTCCGCGTTCGCGATGACCGAACCGGACGTGGCATCGAGCGACGCGACGAACATCGCGGCCACCGTGCGCCGCGACGGCGATGCGCTCGTGGTCGACGCGCACAAGTGGTGGACAACGGGCGCAATGGACCCGCGTTGCGCGTTCTTCATCGTGATGGCGGTGAGCACGCCCGACGCGCCGGCGCACTCGCGCCACGCGATGGTGATCGTGCCGCGCGATGCCGCGGGCGTGGAAGTGGTGCGCCCGCTCACCGTGTTCGGCTACGACGACGCGCCGTCCGGCCATGCCGAAGTGCGCTTCGCCGGCGTGCGCGTGCCCGCGACGAACCTGATCGTCGGCGAGGGCCGCGGCTTCGAGATCGCGCAGGGCCGCCTCGGCCCGGGCCGCATCCA
>CALKUS010000117.1 GCA_937996755.1 uncultured Pseudomonadota bacterium
GCCGCGGCGCTCGCCGCCGGCGATGCGCTCGCCGACGCGAACGCCGCGCTGGCCGGCGGCACGCGCTCCGACCTGCCGCCCACCGCGCCGATCCGCGTGCGCGGCAGCGGCCGCTTCGACAACGCGGCCACCGTACTCCTCGACAACCAGGTGCAGGACGGCCGCGCCGGCGTGCGCGTGTTCACGCTGTTCCGCCCCGCGGGCGCGAAGCGCTCGGTGCTCGTCGATCGCGGCTGGCTCGCGCTCGAGCGCGACCAGCGTGCCGCCGTGCCGCCCGTGCGCGGACGCGTCGAAGTCCAGGGTGCGCTCGCGCTGCCGCCGGCGATCGGCATTCGCCTCGGCAATGCGACGTTCGTCCGTGGCGCCGAACCGCCGCGCCTCGCGTACCTCGATTTGCCCGCGCTGCGCGCCGCGATGGGCGTGGAACTGTTCGACGGCGTGCTCGAGCCCGACCCGGGCGCGTCCTACGCGCTCGGCCCGCCGCGCAGCGCCGGCTCCGATCCGATGCCGCCCGAACGCCACCGCGGCTATGCCGTGCAGTGGTTCGGGCTCGCCTTCGCCGTGCTCGCGACCGCGGGCTGGCTGCTCTGGACCCGACGCCATGACTGAACGACCCGATGCCGCGCCCGGCGGCAAGCGCTGGGTGATGCCGCTCGTGCTGCTCGCATTCGCCGCGCCCGTGCTCGTCGCGTTCGTGCTCGCCCAGGCCGGCTGGCGCCCGGCGGGCACGCGCAACAACGGCACGTTGCTCGCGCCGCCGCAGGACTTCAACGCGGTGCGCGCCACGCCCGACGGCGGCGAACCGATCGACTGGAACACGTCGGAAGGCATCTGGCACGTGCTGGTACCGATCCCGCCCGCCTGCGGAACGCCGTGCGTGACGCAGCTCGACGCGCTCGCGCGCATCTGGACCGGCCTCGGCCGCCAGGCCGCGCGCGTGCAGGTGGTGCTGGCAGGCGAGGTGGACGACGCGTTGCGCGCGAAGCACCCGGAGTTCCCGCAGGCGCTGTTCGTGACGCTCGTGCCCGACGAGTTGCCGCATCCGACGCCGGCACCGGCGGCCGATCCGCGCATCGCGGCGGTTCCCGTCTACCTCGTCGACCCGCACGGGTTCCTCGTGATGCGCTACGACGCGGGCAGTGACCTCACCGGCCTGCGCAAGGACCTGGCGCGCCTCCTCAAGTAGCCGCCGGAAGCCTCCTCGGCGAAGCAGGGGAGGGCAGGGTCGGGTGCCCCGGATCACGGGAGCATGGCGCATCGACCCGGTATCATGCGCGCCCCATGATCACGCCCGCCCGCCGCCGCTTCGCCCAGCTCGCCGCGCTCGCGGCCGCCTTCTCGTTGTGCGTCATCGTGTTCGGCGCGTTCGTGCGCCTCTCGAACGCCGGCCTGTCGTGCCCCGACTGGCCGACCTGCTACGGCCAGGTCACGTGGCCGACGGCAGAGCACGAAGTGGCCGCCGCGAACGAGGCATTCCCCGAACGCCCGGTCGAATCGCACAAGGCCTGGCGCGAGCAGGTGCACCGCTTCCTCGCGGGTGCGCTGATCCTCGCCACGTTCGGGCTCGGCGCGTGGGCGATCCGCCGCCGGCGCGAGCCGGGCTGGCCGTTGCGCGTGCCGATCGCCGCCGCGCTGCTGATCGTGTTCCAGGCGCTGCTCGGCATGTGGACCGTCACCTGGAAGCTGAAGCCGATCGTCGTGATGGGCCACCTGCTCGGCGGGATCGCCACGTTCGCGCTCCTGGTGTGGGTCGCGGCGCGGGCGTACGGCGTATCTGCAGAGTCCGTGCAGGTCCCGCCTCACCCCTTGCCCTCTCCCCTCGGGGAGAGGGGGAGTGATCGTCGCGCGGTCCGCGCGACGGAGTCATTGATTGGAGCGGCGCCGAAGCGCGCACTCGTCGTCGTCGCGCTCGTCCTCGTCGCACTGCAGATCGCGCTCGGCGGCTGGACGAGCGCGAACTACGCGGCATTCGCATGCGGCACCGACTTCCCCACGTGCCTCGGCGAATGGTGGCCGCAGACGGATTTCAAGGAAGCGTTCGTGCTCTGGCGCGGCATCGGCGTGAATTACGAAGGCGGGATCCTCGACTATCCGGCGCGCACCGCGATCCAGCTCACGCACCGGCTGTTCGCGATCCTCGTCGCGGGCCATCTGATCGGCCTCGGTGTGCGCCTGCTGCGCATGGACGGCTGGCGCGCCGCAGGCACGACGCTGCTCGCGCTGCTCGCCACGCAGGTCGCGCTCGGCATCGCGAACGTGAAGGTCGGCCTGCCGCTGCACGTCGCGACCGCGCACAACGGCGTCGCGGCGCTGCTGCTCGCGTTCTGCGTCTATCTGCTCGCGCGCACGACGCCGGCACGCGCATGAGCACGCTCGCGAGCCAGTATTTCCAGCTCACGAAGCCGCGCGTCGTCGCGCTGATCGTGTTCACCGCGATCGTCGGCATGTTCCTGTCGACGCCGGGCATGGTGCCCTGGCAACCGCTCGTGCTCGGCTCGCTCGGCATCTGGCTCGCAGCGGGATCGGCTGCCGCGATCAACCACCTGCTCGATCGTCGCGCCGACGCCGTGATGGCGCGCACCTCGCACCGTCCGCTGCCGACCGGCCAGCTGAACACGACGCAGGTGTTCGTGTTCGCGCTCGTGCTCGGTGCGGCGTCGATGGCGATCCTCGTGCTCGGCGTGAACGTGCTGACCGCCGTGCTCACGTTCTGCTCGCTGATCGGCTACGCCGTCGTCTACACCGTGTGGCTGAAGCACGCGACGCCGCAGAACATCGTGATCGGCGGCGCCGCGGGCGCCGCGCCGCCCGTGCTCGGCTGGACGGCCGTGACGAACGAGGTGCACGCGTACTCGCTGCTGCTGTTCCTCATCATCTTCGTCTGGACGCCGCCGCACTTCTGGGCGCTCGCGATCTATCGCCGCGAGGACTACGCGCGCGCCGTCGTGCCGATGCTGCCCGTCACGCACGGCGTCACGTACACGCGCTGGCACGTGCTGTTCTACACCGTGCTGCTGTTCCTCGTGACGCTGCTGCCGTACCTCACCGGCATGACCGGCCTGATCTACCTCGGCGGCGCCGTCGTGCTCGGCATCGGGTTCCTCTATTACGCGATCCGGCTGATGAACCCGCCGGGCGAGCGCTTCGCGATGGAGGTATTCAACTACTCCATCGTGTACCTCATGGCGCTGTTCGCGTTCCTGCTCGCCGACCACTACCTCGCCGAGCCGTCGCTCAGGGCGATGATGCGCTGACGACTCACTCCGGCCGCTGCAGTCGGCCCAGGAACAGCACGGCGCCGCTTGCGTTGTCGCGGATGAGGAACGCGAACGGACGATCGGCGCGGAACGTCGGCGTGAAGTCGACCATGCGCGGCATCGCGGCGCCGACGGCCATGATGACGGCGGTCGCGGCGGCCGCTTCGGTGCCCTTCTCGGACACCTCGACGAACGCCTTGTGCACGACGGCGCCGATGAAGAGGCGTTGCGCCGGATCGCTGCCGGTGCTGATGCCGTCGAACTGCGCACCGTCCGGGTCCGCGGTATCGACGAACGCGCGCGGCATGCCGAGCGCCTGCAGCGCGTCGGACAGCTCGAAGCCCGATTCCAGCTTGAACTTCGGCAGCACGACGTCCACCGCACGCGTTTCGAGCGCCGCCGTCCACTGCGCGACGCGCTCGCTCGACAGCATCGCTTCGAGTGACGGCAGCCCATCCGGCGTCGCGGGCAGCAGCACGAGCATCGACAACGCGTCGCCCTTGTACGGCAGCTCGACCAGCTGGAAGCCGCGCGCGGGATAGTTCGCGGGACTGTTCCACTCACCGGCCTCGATGCGCGCCGGCGTCGCGAACGGCGAGCCGTCGGCGTTGAACGCGGCGTAGCGCACGCGCTCGGACTGGCGGCCGTGCATCAGCGGCGTGGCGACGCTGGAACCGTCGCGCAGCCGGAACGGCTCGACCTTCGTGCGATCAGGTTCGAACGGCTCGAGCCACTCGCCGAGGAACCAGACCGCGTTCGTCAGCACCAGCCGCGTGCGCGTGTCCACCGTGCCGGGTGCGAGCAGCTCGGGAATGCGCGCGTTCGTGCGCTTGCCGACCCACGCGTTGATCGTGCCGCGCGCCGCTTCGGGATCGCCCCGGAAGTCCACGGCGTTCGCGCCATCGGTGCCGTAGGCGCGCGCGATCGTGGCCAGCCATGGCGGCTCGAGCGTGAACGTCTGCTCCACCCACACCGCGTTCGCGGTGCGCAGCTCGTAGGGATTCACCAGTTTCTGCAGGCCGTTGATCTCCGTCGCGAGCGCCCCGGCCCGCTCGCCGAGCTTCCGGTACTCGTCGCCGTAGCTCGTGGCCCTCTCGAGCGACGCGTTCGCCCGATCGAGCTCGGCGCGCAGCGTCGCGATCCGCTTCAACGTGGCGGCCGGCGTGGGCTTCGGCGCGAGGCGCGCCGCGAGCTCACCCAGCCCGGCGTGCAGCGGCGCGAAGTCGCAGCGCTCGTCGGCTCCGCAGGCTGCGCCACCGAGCACCTTCGCCATCTGCTGCGCGGTTTCCCCGCGCGCGCCTTCGGCGGCCATCGCGAGCGCCGTGGCGATCGAAAACGGCGAGAAGAACAGGTTGCCGTCGGCCTGTGCCAGCTCCGCGTACAGCGAGAACGCGAGGGGATTCACGGTCGGCTCCGGTTGCGCATGCGCCAGCATCGGCGCGGCGGCGAGCAGCAGGGCGCAGCCGCAGCGGCGCGCGAAGGTCGAAACCATGCAGGCCTCCTCTGGCCCGACCACGCGCGGGCACCGTCGCAGGCTACCGCGAATGCTTGCACCAACGCGGTGCAGGCCATGCACCGCTCTTCATTCGCGGTGGCACAATGCCGGACCGCGCGCCGCCTCAGGGAGGAAGTCATGAACCAGCTGCAGGAGCTGCTCGAGCAGGACATCGACCCGACCGAGTCGAAGGAGTGGGTCGAGGCGCTGACGGCGGTCATCAACGCCGACGGTCCCGAGCGGGCGCACTACCTGCTCGAGAAGATGGTCGACGAGACGCGCCGCGCGGGTGGCCACATCCCGTTCGCGCCGACGACCGCGTACGTGAACACGATTCCGCCGCAGGCCGAGGCGAAGTCCAGCGGCGACGCGGCGATGGAGTGGAAGATCCGCTCGCTGCTGCGCTGGAACGCGCTCGCGATGGTGGTGCGCGCGAACCGCAAGCCGGGCGAGCTCGGCGGCCACATCTCTTCGTTCGCCTCGAGCGCGACGCTGTACGACGTCGGCTTCAACCATTTCTGGCGCGCGCCGCACGAAGGCCATCCGGGCGACCTGCTGTACATCCAGGGCCATTCGAGCCCGGGCATCTACGCGCGCGCGTTCCTCGAAGGCCGCTTCACGGCGGAGCAGCTCGACCACTACCGCATGGAAGTGGACGGCAAGGGCATCTCCAGCTACCCGCACCCGTGGCTGATGCCGGACTTCTGGCAGACGCCGACCGTGTCGATGGGCCTCGGTCCGATCACCGCGATCTACCAGGCGCGTTTCTGGAAATACCTCGAGCACCGCGGCCTGATGCCGCAGACCGATCGCAAGGTCTGGTGCTTCATGGGCGACGGCGAGTCCGACGAGCCGGAGTCGCTCGGTGCGATCTCGCTCGGCGGGCGCGACAAGCTCGACAACCTCGTGTTCGTCATCAACTGCAACCTGCAGCGCCTCGACGGCCCCGTGCGCGGCAACGGCAAGATCGTGCAGGAGCTCGAAGGCGTGTTCCGCGGCGCGG
>CALKUS010000118.1 GCA_937996755.1 uncultured Pseudomonadota bacterium
GCTTGATGCGCGAACCGATGACCTGGATCGTCTCCAGCTGTTCGGCGTCGTCCTGCGCGAGCACGGGCGTGGCCACCGCGAGGGCGGCAGTCCCGTACAGCGCCATCTTCACCGCCTGCGACAGCGCGGATTTCTTCGTTGCCTTCATGTGACCTCCATGGATCAGAGCTCGGATCGGGACAGAACGGAAAACACAAGATTTGTGACTTCCGCCAGCGCGCCATGCTAGGCGGCAGCGTTAAAAACCTGTGATCGCCGAAACTCGCAATTGGCGTTGCATTTATTGTCAGGAGCCCCGCGGAAGAACGTCGCTCACGGACGGTTGTTCCGGGCTCGCGGCGACCGGGATCGCAAGGTTGGCAACACGCGCAGAAAAAAGGCGCGACCTCGCGGCCGCGCCCGGTTCCTCCCGCCCTGTGGCGGAACGCGTCAGCCCAGCGCGACTCGCTCGCGCTGCTGGCTCCGCTCGGTGTCTTCCTCGGGGCCCGAGGCACGCAGCAACGTCGCCGCCGCACCGCCCGTGCCGGTCGCGCGCATGCGCTCGCGTGCCTCCGAAGCGGACTCGCCGGTTTCCTTGCGGTACCAGCGCGCGAACGCGGAACGGTTCTCGAAGCCGAGCATGCGGCCGATCTCCGTGATCGTGCGGCTCGAGCGAGCGAGGAGGCGCGCCGCCTGGCCCAGCTTGGAGCGCGCGAGCGCGCGATGCGGCGTTTCGCCGAAAACCTGCTTGTAGACGCGGATGAAGTGCGTCGGCGACAGGCTGGCGATCGCGCCCATGTGGTCGATGTCGATGTCACCCTGGAAGTTCGACTCCATCAGCGAACGCACGCGCTGCAGGCGCGCGAACAGCTCGCGGCGGTGGTGCAGGCGGCGGCCCGGGCAGCGTTCGATGAACGGCTCGAACGATTCCTGCGCCGAGCGCACGCCCGCGAGCACGCGCTCGGTAATGCCGCCGTCGTCGATGGATTCGGCCTCGTTGACGAAGCACTCGGTCGCGAGCTGGCGCAACAGCCAGTACGGGCGCGACTCGCGGTCGTAGCGCGCCGCGAACAGCACCGGGTACTCGGCTTCCTGGCGCTCGGCCGGGTCGATCAGCTGGCGCAGCAGCGAGGCCGCGGGCACGAGCGTCACCAGGAACGAAGGTTCGCCGAGCGTCACTTCGAATTCCGGGCCGGCGCCGGGCTCCGTCACGGCGAAGGACTGGTCGTCGACTTCGGCCAGCAAGCGTCCGCTGCGGGCGAACACCTTGCCCTGCAGCATGGTGCGGAGGCAGGTGGGCCACCAGCCACCCAGCGACTGCTGCGACCGGAGCTCGTGGATGACGCAGAGGTTGGTGTTGGCGGGCAGCCGCGCGAAGTCGTGCGGCGAGTGGAACGGGGCGGTGCCGTTCGGGCCGAGACGGATGATCCTGGTCTGCATGGGTATGTCGTCGCTCGTCGTTGCGTCTTGCGGGCCGGCGGACGCGCGCCGGGCGTTGCCGCAATATCCGCAACGACGTGGATGCCGTACTGACGAGCAGCCGACGGCACGGCGAAAAAACCGACGTTTCGCGGAATCCGGTTACACTGCGGTTCTTTTTTCGCGGTTCCGGACGTTTTTTCGTACGGCGCGAGCCGTAGCGCTCCGCCGGCGGCGTCCCGTCGCGCAACGTCGCTCGTGCAGAACAAGGGAACACCCAGCAACCCCGTGGCCACCGTCGATCCCCGTCCCGAACCCGAGCGAGCACCGGCTCGTGGCGGACGCGTGGCATTCGGGCCCTGGACGGTCGACCTCACCGGCGGCCTGCTGGAGCGCGACGGGCGCGAGACGCGGCTGACCCGCCGCACGGCGGCCGTGTTCCGCGTGCTCGTCGCACACGCGGGCGAGACGGTGACGCGCGAGGCGCTGATCCAGCAGGTCTGGCCCGATTCCTACCCCACCGACGACGTCGTCACCAAGGCGATCCGCGAGCTGCGCCAGGCGCTCGGCGACGATCCGCGCGGCGGCCAGTTCGTCGAGACCATCCCGCGCGTCGGCTATCGCCTGACCGGCCCCTTCGTGCAGGGCACGCCGGCGCCCGCGCCGTCGTTGCCCGCCGAGCTGCCGGGCGAAGTCGACGCGGCCACGCCGCCCGCGCCGGACGCTTCGTCGTCCGAGGGCGCCGTGGCGCCGCCGCGCGTGCCGTCGCGTTTCGTGATCGCGGGCCTCGCGCTCACGGTGGCCGCGCTCGTCGCCATCGCCTGGTTCGCGCCGCGCGCCGCCAGCGAACGCGGCGGTACCGCGGGTCGTGGCGGCAACGCGTCGTTCGCGGTGCCCGAGCTGCAGCGCGCGCTCGTCGAACGCATCCGTCCGCTCACCGCCCTGCCCGGCGCCGAGTTGCTGGGCACGCTGTCGCCCGACGGCCGCACGCTCGCCTACAGCGCGCGCGAAACGCTGGGCGCGCCGTTCCATATCTTCGTCGCGCCGGTCGACACGCTGGAGCGCCGTCCGCTCGCGCCGGACACGCCGGACGGCGCAACCGAGCTGGTTCCCGAGTGGTCGCCCGACGGTCGCAGCATCGCGTTCCAGCGCGTGACCGCCGACGCGTGCAACGTGCTCCTCTCGAACGTCACGTCGCGCACCGAGCGCCGGCTCGCCGGCTGCCGCTCGCTGTTCGCGCAGCACCACGCGTTCACGCCCGACGGCAAGGCGCTCCTCGTCATCCGCCCGCTCACCGACGAGCCGAACGCGCCGACGCGCCTGCAGTTGCTCGCGCTCGACTCGGGCACCATCACGCCGCTCGATTACGACATACCGCAGGATCCGTGGGAGTCCGACGTCGAGGCGCGCATCTCGTCGGACGGCCGCTTCGTCGCCGTGCGGCGCGGTCGCGCGCCGTACGGCGGGCTGTACGTGGTCGACCTGCTGCAGAAGACCTCCACGCCCGTGATCGAGCACTCGCGCGTGCTCGGCGGCTTCGACTGGCTGCCGGAATCGCGCACGCTGCTCGTCGCGGCCGGCTACGGCACGCCTTCCGCGCTGTGGCTCTACCACGAATCGACGCGCCAGCTCGAATACGTCGGCACCACGTCGCTGCGCCGTCCGCGCTTCGCGCGCCAGGCGCGCCTCGCGGTGTTCGCGCAATCGACGGTCGATTCCGTGCTGCAACGATTCTCGATCGATCCCGACGCGGTGCCGGAAGAGCCGCGCCGCGTGTTCGAGTCGACCTACTCCGAGCAGTACCCGGCACACGAGCGCGACGGCACGCGCATCGCGTTCGTCTCGTCGCGCGCCGGCTCGCCGCAGCTCTACGTCGTGTCCGGCGAGTCCGGCGATGCGCAGCAGGTGACGCGCTTCGACGCCGGCGCCGTCACGTGGCCGCGCTGGCGGCCGGACGGTTCCGAGATCGTGTTCGCGCACGTCGGCGAGGATCGCGACACGCTGCACGTCGTGCGCATCGGCGACTCCTGGACGCGCGAGCTCGACCCCGGCCTGCCTCGCGTGCAGCGCGCGGATTTCTCGCCCGATGGCGAATGGATCTATTACGACGGCCTCGCGCGCGACGGCTGGGAAACCTGGCGCATGCACCGCGACGGCGGCGCGCGCGAGCGCATGGCGGTCGGCGTGTTCGGCCCGCTCAGCGCACCGGCATCCATCGGCGGCTTCGTCGCGGTCGAGCCGGACGCGGGCGCGTTCGTGCACTACGACGCGCAGGGCAAGGCGCGCACGCTCGCGGCGGGACAGCTGCGCGACTGGAACCGCTGGGCCTGGGACACGGGCGACGCCGGCATCTACTTCCTGGCCGGCACGCGCCTCGACGATTTCGGCCTCTACCTGCAGCCCTGGGACGGCAGCGAGCCGCGCCTGCTCGTGCACCTGCCACGCATCCTGCCTTCGTTCGGGCTTTCGGTCGACGAACGCGAGCGCGTGGCGCTCGTGGGACAGTCGGCGAGCGACGAAGCCGACCTCGTGCTGCTCGACCTGCTCGCCACGGGGCACGGCCAGCGCTGAGCGCGCGATACCCGTCAACCGACAGGGCCCAGGCGCGTTGCGTCGAGGTAATCTTGCGGCCGAGGTGGCCCGGTTGCCCACGCTGATCGCCCGCGCAGCAATCTCGATACTCGCGCTGCTGGCCTGCGTCGGCGGCAGCGTCGCGCGTGCCGCCGACGTCGCGAACGGCCGCTCGATCTTCAATACGTACTGCGCGTCGTGCCACGGCACGAACCCCGCGATCGGTTCGCCCGCGACCGCCGCGAACGATCCCGCGCGCATCGACCAGGCCATCCGCACGATCCCGCAGATGGCGTTCCTCGATTCGCTGCTCGACGCGAACGACCGCCTCGACGTCGCGGCGTACATCGGCACAGTCGTGGCGCCACCGCCCGCGCCGCCGATCGCGAGTGGCTGGTACTGGAATCCGGCCGAGGGCGGTCGCGGCTTCTTCATCGAGCGCCAGCAGGACCGCTTCTTCATGGCCGGCTTCCACTACGACACGGACGGCCGCGCGATCTGGTTCACGGCACAGGGCAACGTGGTCGGCTCGCTGCTGCGCTCGCCCATGTCGATGTTCCGCGACGGCCAGTCGCTGACCGGCGCGTATCGCGCGCCGGGGCCCCTGCCCTCGCCCGGCGACCTCACGATCGATTTCGCGGGCACGGCCGATCGCGCGACGATGACCTGGCCGGGCGGCACGGTCGCGCTGCAACGCTTCGGGTTCACGACGAACAGCGTGGTCGCACCGCCGCAGCCCGGCGCGCCGCAGAGCGGATGGTGGTGGAACGCCGCCGAATCCGGGCGCGGTTTTGCACTCGAGTTCCAGGGCGACGCGATCTTCGGTGCGGGATTCCTCTATGCGACGAACGGAGATCCCACCTGGATCATCGTGTCGGGCACGATGGCGTCGCCGCTGCGCTTCGCGGGCACGTGGATCGCGTTCACGAACGGCCAGGCGATGGGCGCTCCGTATCGCGCGCCGGTGCGCGCGCCCGATCCCGGCACGGTCGTGCTCGAGTTCAGCGACGCCACGCACGGCTCGCTCGTCCTGCCCGACGGAAGGCGCGTTCCGCTCGAGCGCTTCCCGTTCTGATCAGTTGACCGAGATGCCCGTGCGCGTCCTGCTGCTCGCGTTGCTGCTCGTCGTTCCGCCGCCGGGCGCGGCGCTCGACCCCGGCTCGCCGCTACCGGCAGTCACGCTCCCCGGACGCGATGGCGAGCCGGTCGCGCTCGGGGCGCTGCGCGGCAAGGTGCTGCTCGTCGACTTCTGGGCGTCGTGGTGCGCGCCGTGCCGCGAGTCGTTCCCGTGGTTCGCGCAGTTGCACGAAGAGCTCGCGTCGCGCGGGCTGCAGGTCGTGGCGATCAGCCTCGACCAGGATCGCGCGGAGGCGGAGCGTTTCCTGACGACATTCCCCGCGCCGTTCACGCTGCTGTTCGATCCCGATGCGAAGACCGGCCCGTTGTTCGCGCTGCCTGCGATGCCGACGTCGTTCGTCGTCGGCCGCGACGGGATGGTGCGCACGCGTCATGCCGGATTTCGCGAACGCGATCGCGCAACGCTGCGCGCCGAGATCGAGGCGGCACTGGCGGAGCCGGCGCCGTGACGCGCGCGCTCGCGACGCTGGCGATCGCCATCGTGCTGGCCGGATGCGCAGCACAGCCGGTGCAGCCGTGGGAGAAGCGGCTGCTTGCGCAGCGCGCGATGCGCATGGACGGCGGCAACGCACTCGAGCGCGATTTCGCGCGCCAGGTGGAAACGAGCCGTGAAGCCGCTCGTGGCGGCGAAGGCGTCGGCGGCGGCGGTTGCGGATGCAACTGACGCGTCCGCCGCTGCTCGCGGCCGCGCTGGCCTTGCCGGGCATCGTCCTGCCGGCGAGCGAAGCGGGCGCGGAACGCCCGCCCGGCGCAGGCGAGGTCGGCCTGCGCTACTCCCACTACCAGGAATACCAGCCGGGCGCCGAGCGCATCGAAGTCGTGCTGCCCGCGCTGTTCGTGCTGGTGCCCGTCGCGGAGGACTGGACGATCCAGGGCCAGCTCGCGCTCGATTCGGTTTCCGGCGCCTCGCCGCTCTATCACGACACGCTGTCGGGCGCGTCCGGCATCGGCGTCGACGACGTGCGGCGTTCCCTCGACGTCGACGCCACGCGCTACTTCGATCGCGCCAGCCTGGCGTTCGGTGCGTCGGTTTCGCGCGAGGACGACTACGACTCGGACGCCGTCCGCGCCGTGGCCACGTTCGACAGCGCGGATCGCAATCGCACGATCACGGTCGGCGTCGGCTACAGCGACGACACCATCGACAGCGTCAACGGCGTGGCCGAGCACGAAGCGCGGAACACGACGGATGCGCAGGTGGGCGTGGCGCGCGTGCTCACGTCGCGCGACGTGGCGCAGGCGTCCGTCACGTTCGCGCACGGCAGCGGCTACTACGACGATCCGTACAAGGTTCTCGATCGTCGCCCCGGCTCGCGCGACGAGCGCGCGCTCTCGCTGCGCTGGAACCACGCGTACGACACGCCGGGCGAGGTGCTGCGCGTGGCGTATCGCCTGTTCGACGATTCCTGGGGCATCACGGCGCACAGCGTCGACCTCGCGTGGCGCCATCCCTTCGCGAACGACTTCGTCGTGGAGCCGTCGCTGCGCTACCACTCGCAGTCGGCGGCGGACTTCTACTTCGACCCGCCGGTCGGAACGGGCTTCGTGCCCGGCGAGCCGTACTCCGCCGATGCGCGCCTCTCTGCGTTCGGCGCCGTCACCGCGGCGATCAAGCTCGAGGTGCCGTTCGGAAGCCGCTGGCGCAGCGACTTCAAGCTCTCGTTCTACCGCCAGAAGAGCGCGTGGCGTGCGTTCGGCGACGGCAGCCCCGACCTGCTGCCGGTATCCGCACGCACGTTCGAGATCGGGCTGACCTACGAGTACTGACGCGCCCGTGCAGCCCGAGCACCAGCGGCTGGCGTTCGCGGCCATGGCGTCGCGTTGCGCGCTCGTCGTCGACCACGACGGCGACGCGAGCACCGCGCTCGCCGCCGCACGCGAAGAGGTGCTGCGCATCGAGGCGAAGTATTCGCGCTATCGCGACGACAGCGTCGTTTCGGCGATCAATCGCGCCGCCGGTGGCGCCGGCGTGGCAGTCGACGACGAAACCGCGGCGCTGCTCGACCTCGCGGCGGCCGCGCATGCAGCGAGCGACGGGCGCTTCGACGCGACGAGCGGCGTGCTGCGCCGCGCCTGGGACTTCGGGGCCGCGCGCGTCGCGACGACGGAGGCGCTGGCTGCGCTGCTGCCGCTGGTCGGCTGGCAGCAGGTCGAATGGAATCGTCCGCACCTGCGCCTGCCGCGCGCCGGCATGGAGCTCGACTTCGGCGGCTTCGGCAAGGAATACGCCGCGGACCGCGCCGCGGCGGTGCTCGCGTCGCACGGCATCGCGCACGGCTTCGTGAACCTCGGCGGCGACGTGCGCGCAGTCGGCGCGCGGCGCGACGGCGCGCCGTGGCAGGTCGGCGTCCAGCATCCGCGCGAAGTCGATCGGGTGCTCGCGCGCGTCGCGTTGCGGGACGGCGCGATCGCGACGAGCGGCGACTACGAGCGATACTTCGAATGCGACGGCGTGCGCTACTGCCATGTGCTGGACGCGCGCAGCGGCGTGCCGGTGCAGGGCGTGCGCGCGGTGAGCGTCGTCGCGCCGCTGTGCGTGGTCGCCGGGCTGCACGCGACGATCGCGATGCTGCACGGCGCGAAGGCGAAGGACTACCTCGACGAATGCGGATGCGCGTATTTGCTGGTCGACGGCGATGGGGCGGTGCACCGCACACTGGCCGGGTAGGAGCCCGCTTGCGGGCGACCGGTCGCCCGCAAGCGGGCTCCTACATCAACGGGCGACCAGTGCGTTGACGAACGGCTGCTGCACGAAGCCCGGGAACACGCGCGCAAGGTCGCTGCCGCCGAGCCGCTTCACGAGCACTTCCGACAGCACCGAACGATAGTCGGTGGTGATCGCGAGGTCGCCGCGGAACAGCTGGTCGTCGCGCAGGCCCGGCCAGTTCCGGTAGACGTTGCGGCCGGCGACGCCACCGCCGAGCAGCAGCATCGCGTAGCCGGAGCCGTGGTCGGTGCCGCCCGACGCGTTCTGCGCGGCGCGGCGCCCGAATTCGGTCAACGTGACGACCGTGACGCCGGACATCGCCGCACCCAGGTCCGTGTCGAATGCGGCGAGCGACTTGCCGAGCTCGTCGAGCAGCGGCGTGAGCTGGTTCGCTTCGTTGTCGTGGTGGTCCCAGCCGCCGATGTCGACGCACGCGACGGAGAGCCCCACGTCGGCCTTGATGAGCTGCGCGATGCTGTGCATCTGGCTGCCGAATGCCGTGTTCGGGTACGCAGCGCCGTTCGCGGCCGCGTATTGCGACGGATTCGCCGCCGCGAGCTCGTCCACCGCCGCGAGCGAGCGCTGTGCCGTGACGTCGAGCAGCGAGTCGCTCGCGAAGAGGTGATCCAGCGCGTCGACGACTTCGGATTTGCGCGACGACGTCGTCTTCACCGTGAATCCCGCGAACGTGTCGATCCCCACGGCCGGCGCGTTGCCGCGCAAGGCGAGCTGCAGCGCCTTGCCGACGCCGACCGCTTCGAACGTCTCGGTGACGCCGACCGCTTCGAGGTGGCGGTTCAGCCAACCGCTGCTCACGCCGGCGCTGTTCAGCGCCGCGCGCTCCATGAAGTCCTGGCAGTCGAAATGCGAGCGGCTGCCGAGCAGGAATCCCGTCGCGTGCACGACCGCGAGCCGTCCCGCCTGGTACAGCGGCACGAGCGGCGCGAGCGCCGGGTTGAACCCGAAGAATCCGTCGAGGTCGAGCGCGGCGGACGTGCCGCTGCCCGGTCGCGCGACGGCGAGCGTCGGGCGCAGGCGGTAGTAATCGGCGTCGCCGTACGGCGCGACGGCGTTCAGCGCATCCATGCCGCCGCGCTGGAACACGATCACGAGCACGTCGCGCGCGGCGCCCGTGGCGCCGAAGGAGAGCCGCGGCATGGCGAGCGGAATCGCGGCCGCGGGCACGCACTTGAGGAAATCGCGTCGGGTCAGGCTCATGCGCTTCCCTCCTCAGCGGTACTGGAAGTACGGCGACGCGAGCATCACGCCCACCAGGTCGCGCGTGCGCGCGAGGCGCTCGCCGTCCGCGATCGGTCGCGTGCCGAGGCCGCGCGGCCCGCTCGCGAGCCCGACGAGCCGCGAGCGGTCGGCGCTCGCGAGCGGGCGTCGCAGCAGGCGCGCCGCGAGCCGGTCGACGAGCTGCTCGGGTGTCGTTGCGTCGCCCGCGAGCGCGGCCACGTCCACGCGCACGCCCGCATTGAACGTGTTCTCGGCCAGCGCGAAGCCGATGTTGAAGCGCTCGAGCAGCGCGGACGTGGTCGTCCAGTAGTCGCGGTTGTCTGGATAGCCGTCCGGCGTGGGCCACAGGTAGTGCAGCTGGCCCAACGTGTTGAGCTGCTCGCCGATCGCGCGCAGGTAGGAGTTGCCGCTGACCGTCGCGCCGAGCACGCGCAGCGCGCCGAACAGCAGCTCGACCGGGCGCCGCGTCTTGCGGTCGGCCGACGCCTTGAACTCGGACGAGCGGAACACCGCGCGCAACATCGCGCGGATGTCGCCGCCGGAGCTGGTGTAGGTCGCGGCCACCGCGTCGACGAGGCTGGCGGGCGGCGTGTCGTCGACGAACCGGCGCACGAGCTTCGTCGCGAGATAGCGCGCCGTCGACGGATGCGCGAGCAGGATGTCGAGCACCTGGTCGCCGTCCTCGATGCCGCGGTTCGGCGCGATCGCATTGCCGAGCACGGTCTTCGCGCCCGTGTCGTGGCGCGGGCGCACGAACGTGAACGCCACGTCGGCGCCGGACTGCCCGCCCGCGTAAGTCCAGCCGGTGAAGCAGCGCGCCACTTCCGCGACGTCGGCTTCGCTGTATCCGCCGTTCACGCCGAGCGTGTGCAGCTCCATGAGCTCGCGCGCGTAGTTCTCGTTCGGGCCGGTCGCGACGTTCGAGTAGTTGTCGAGGTAGTAGAGCATCGCCGGGCTGCGCGCGTTGCCGCGCAACAGGTCGGAGAAGCGACCGAGCGCATGGCGCCGGATCAGCTCGCGGTCCTCGACCGTCTTGAAGTAACGGACGGGCCCGTCGATGTGCTGCACGTTGAAGTGGTTGGTCCAGAACTCGACCATCACCTCGTACAGCTGGCGCGGACTGAAGAGCTGGCGCAGGAACGTCGCGACGCGCAGCTCGTTGACCGCCTGGAACTGGTCGCCGCCAGCCCGTACCTGCTCGATCAACTGGCCGTTCGTCATCGCGAGCGTCGGCAGCGCCGTCGCGAGTTGCCCCTCGAGCGCGGAATCGTCGATCGCCTCGTAGGCGAGCTGGTACTCGAGCCATGCGTCGTAACCCGCGGCGACCGCCGCCTGGTACTCCGCCTCGCGGATGCCGAAGCTCGTGCGGTTCAGCAGCAGGACGACGTCCGCGGGCGCCGGCAGCGCGGTCGCGGCCTTGCCCTTCGCCTCACCGATCGCGAGCACGTGTTCGAGGAACATGCGCCGTCCCGACATGCCCACCTCCCGGCCGCACCAGCAGCTCGTTGGCAAGGCGCAACGCACCGGGGCAGCGGGCGTTGACAACCCCCGGCGGTGATTGTGCGCGCAAACGGTTGCGGCAGACCGCGGGCATCGTGCGCCCGCGCATGGATTAGCCCGCCCGTATCTGCTAGAAAACGAGGCGACACAGGGGCTTCCCTACGCTTCGGAGGTTCGCCATGAAGATTTCATGCTCCCTCGCCCTCCTGGCCGTGGCGTTCGCCGCCGCGCCGGCGCCGGCGCGCGCCGACGTGCTGCTGGTCGACCGCGTGCAGAAGGAAGCCGTCCTGCCGGTCCCGCCGCGCGGGATCTCGATGGACCAGGTGCTCGCGCGCTACGGCGAGCCGGCCGAGCGCGTCGCGCCGGTGGGCGGCAACAGGCCGCAGCACCCGCCGATCACGCGCTGGGTCTACGGCGACTTCACCGTCTATTTCGAACACGACAAGGTCATCGACAGCGTCGCCAACCGGCTGGCGCTCGAGAAGGGACCCAAGCCGCCGGAGCAGTGATGGCAGGAAGCAAGTGGCGCCTGCCTGCGGAGTGGGAAGCGCAGGACGGCGTGCTCCTGGCATGGCCGCACGCGGAAACCGACTGGCGCGGCAACCTTCCTGACGTCGAGCAGACCTATGCGGCGCTCGTCGCCGCCATCGCTCGGTTCGAGCGCGCGGTGGTGTGCGTCGACGGCCCCGTTACCGAGAATCGCGCGCGCGCCCTGCTGGAACCCGCGGGCGCGAACCTCGACCGCATCGCGTTCGTCCCGGTCGACTACGACGACACCTGGCTGCGCGATTCCGGCCCGATCTCGCTGAGCGACGGCACGCGCTTCCGGCTCGTCGATTTCCGCTTCACCGGCTGGGGCGGCAAGTTCGAGGCGTCGCTCGACGATGCGCTCGCCTCGACGCTGCACGAGCTGGGCCTGTTCGGCGACGCCGAGCACGTGCGCGCCGACTGGGCGCTGGAAGGCGGCGCGATCGAGAGCGATGGCGCGGGCACGATCCTCACCACGTGGCAGTGCCTCCATCACCGCCACCCCGACCTGTCGCGCGACGACGTCCGAGCGACGCTCGCGGGCCACTTCGGGGCGCAGCGCGTGCTGATCCTCGAGCACGGCCACCTGGAGGGCGACGACACCGACGCGCACATCGACACGCTCGCGCGCTTCGCGTCGCCCACGCGAATCGTCTACCAGGGTTGCGACGATCCGTCGGATTCGCACTTCGAGGAGCTCGGGCGCATGGCCGACGAGCTTCGCGCGCTGCGCCGCGCCGACGGCGAGCCGTACGAGCTCGCCGTGCTGCCCTGGGCCAGGCCCGTGCGGGCCGCGGACGGCCGCCGCCTCGCGGCATCCTACGCGAATTTCCTGATCGTGAACGGTGCCGTGCTCATGCCCGCCTACGGCGATCCCGCCGATGCCGCCGCCGCGCGCGTGCTGGCGGCCGCGTTTGCCGGGCGCGAGATCGTGCCGGTACCCTGCCGGCCCCTGATCGAGCAGAACGGCAGCCTGCACTGCGTCACCATGCAGTTGCCGCGAGGAGTGTTGCATGTCGCGTGAGCTGCGCGTCGCGTTGCTGCAGGAAGTGAACCACGGCAGCCGCGAAGCGAACCTGGCCGCCATCGAGGCGGGTGCCGAGCGCGCGGCGAAGGCCGGCGCGAAGCTCGTGCTGCTGCAGGAACTGCACAACGGCCCGTACTTCTGCCAGCACGAGAGCGTCGCCGAATTCGACACCGCGGAGACGATCCCCGGCGAGAGCACCGAGCGGCTGGGCGCGCTCGCGAAGCGACTCGGCATCGTGCTCGTCGCGTCGCTGTTCGAGCGGCGCGCGGCCGGCCTGTACCACAACACCGCGGTCGTCTTCGAGAAGGACGGCCGCATGCTCGGCAAGTACCGCAAGATGCACATCCCGGACGATCCGGGCTTCTACGAGAAGTTCTACTTCACGCCCGGCGACCTCGGCTTCGAGCCCGTGCAGACGTCGGTCGGCAAGCTCGGCGTGCTCGTGTGCTGGGACCAGTGGTACCCGGAAGGCGCGCGCCTCATGGCACTCGCAGGTGCGGAGCTGCTGCTCTACCCCACCGCGATCGGCTGGGACCCGACCGACGCCGAAGACGAGCGCAACCGCCAGCGCGAAGCTTGGATCACGGTGCAGCGTGGCCACGCCGTCGCGAACGGCCTGCCGCTGCTCGCCGTGAACCGCGTCGGCTTCGAAGCGAGCCCGATCAAGGACGCGCCCGGCATCCGCTTCTGGGGCTCGAGCTTCGTCGCCGGCCCGCAGGGCGAGTTCCTGGCGCGCGCGAACGACGGGAAGCCCGAGCTGCTCGTCGTCGACGTCGACCTCGCGCGCA
>CALKUS010000119.1 GCA_937996755.1 uncultured Pseudomonadota bacterium
CCGCCCAACTGCTCGAGGTGGACGACACCCTGGTGCCCACCGGACGCCTACTGGCCGCCGATCTGCGCGAACCTCGCCGGATCGCCGACGTGGCACCGCTGGTCGATATCCCCTCCGAGGCCCACCTCATGGTGGCCGACCCCGATCTGTTGGCGCCCGAATACGCGAAGGCAGGCTGTTCCACGATCATCGTGCACGCCGAGGCCGTCACGCATCTGCACCGGTCGCTCGCTGCGATCGGCGACCTGGGGGTCGGCGCAGGGGTGTCGCTCAACCCGTCGACGCCACCGGAGGCGATCGAGCACGTGCTCGACCTCGTCGATCTCGTCTACTGCATGTCGCTCGAAGGCCTGCGCGGCAATCCAAAGATCGTTCTCGTCAACCTGGAGCTTCTGATTCGAAGCAGCATCAACCCACTCTTCAAGCCAGCGCGGGCGCCCCTTCCTGGTGACGTTCACTCGGGAGGCCAGCCGAGAACGGAGATGCGCATATGCGTGACTCGTATGATGAGTGATTGGCAGACGAGCATGTTCGCGTATGCGTTCGAGTCGGTCTCGCAGTTCTACGAGTGTGTTCGCACCTTGGAGTTCCGCGAGCTGAATACCGAATTCAGGGTCTTCGTGAAACCGTGTGGGCGATCTGACGTGCTGGAACACCATTCGAGTGCCTGAAACAAGGCTCGTTCTGCAGCCGACGGGCGCCCGGAATTCTGGCACGCTTTCGGCATGTCCCAATCAAGCCCAAGGCGGCGTCGCCTGCTCGACGCGTATCGGTTCCCTGGCTGCCGGCCGCAGGCTGCGGTGCGGGGCGTGTTCGGCGATCCGCTGGCGCGCATCGTCACGCTCGTGCGCCGGGGAAAAAACCATCTGCGGTGGCTGCGGGTGCGCGCAGTCGGGCTGGTACGACCGCAAGGCGCGGCGGGTGCGCGATCTCTCCTGCGGCGACACGCGCGTGTGGCTCGAGCTTGAGGTCCGGCGAGTCGACTGCCGTCGGTGCGGCAAGGTGAAGACCGAACGACTGGACTTTCTCGCGGGCAATCCGTTCTACAGCAAGCGCTTCGCATGGTACGTCGGACGTCGCTGTCGCCAGTCGTCGATTCGCGAGGTGGCGCGCGAGCTGAAGCTCGATTGGCATACGGTCAAGGCGCTGGAGTGCGAGTACATGCAGGCGCAGCTCGATCGCGCCGGCAAGCCATCGCCGAAGGTGATCGGGATCGACGAGATCTCGATCCGGCGCCGGCACACGTATCGCATCGTGGTCAGCGATCTCGAGCGCAAGCGCCCGATCTGGTTCGGTGGTGCGGATCGTTCCGAGCCCAGCATGGCGCAGTTCTACGAGGGTCTGGGACCGCGGAAATGCCGCGCAATCCGCATGGCGGTGATGGACATGTGGAAGCCGTTCCGCGCTGCCACGC
Source organism: uncultured Pseudomonadota bacterium (assembly GCA_937996755.1). Lineage (GTDB taxonomy): Bacteria > Pseudomonadota > Gammaproteobacteria > Xanthomonadales > Ahniellaceae > CALKUS01. Next base: position 1,415 of record CALKUS010000119.1, read on the forward strand.
GCACTCACGCGCCGCAGGCGGCCGTCCTGTTCGACAAGTTCCACATCCTGCGCCACCTGGGCGAAGCGCTCGACGCCGTGCGCCGATCCGAGTATCGCCGGCTCAGCGGCAAGGACCGCAGCTACATCAAGGGACAGAAGTACACGCTGCTGTCGAACGCCGAGAACCTGAGCGTCGACGGCCGCACCGCCCTGACTCGCCTGCTCAAGGCAAACAAGCGGCTGAACACCGCTTACCTGCTCAAGGAAAGCTTCGGTCAGCTCTGGAGCTACCGTCGCGAGGCCTGGGCGCGTCGCTTCTTCGAGCAGTGGCGCGCGTCGCTGCGCTGGCAGCGCCTCGCGCCCTTCGAGCGCTTCGCGGCGATGATCGATCGCCACTGGGATGGCATCGCCGCCTACTGCCGCGACGAAAACCGCGTCTCGCTCGGCTTCGTCGAAGGCCTGAACAACAAGATCCGCGTCATCCAGCGTCGCGCCTATGGCCTGCGCGACGAGCACTACCTCCGGCTCAAGGTGCTCACCTGCATGCTGCCGGAGCTCTGAGATCACAAGAAACTACCCACACAGTTCCGCGAAGACCCCACATAGTTATGCGGCAACTTCCACGTACTCCACAACGCTGGCGGGCATGGGAATCGGCAAGCCATCTTCGCGAAGGCCTTCGAGGTGAAGAGCGATTGCCTCTTGGATCTCGCGCTCGGCCTCTGCAACGGAGGCGCCTGTGGCGATGCACCCCGGGAGGTCCGGAACGTACGCCGAGAAATTACCCTCGGCTTGTTCGATGACGATGGCGTAGCGCATAGACCTACCTCTTGAGACCAGCCTGCTTCAAAACGCTATTGAGCGTACCAGGAGCGAGATCGTCGCTCGGCTTGCCGGGAATTGTGACGCGGCCCGGCTTGCTCGGGTGCTTGAACTGGCGATGACTGCCGCGTGTCACGACAAGAAACCAACCGTCCTCATGCAGCATTCGCAGAACATCGGCGACCTTCATGTTACGAAGCGTACCAGCGAGTCACGCTGTTGCCGTATAACGCCGTGTTAAGCGGCCGCGCAGGCGCGGACCACGGGGTTGCGAAAGCAGAGGTTGCGCGGTCCGCTTGAACACACAGTTAGGCGTCATATTGGCCTACTTTTCAACCGGCCGCACGACCCCGTCGCTAGCGACGAGGAATGAAACGTCGCGCCTCGACGCCCGGTTACCTTCGTTCAGCTGCTTTTCTACTCGACGCATCTTTTCGTCCGCATGGACAGCGCGGCCTGCCTCATACTCCAGGCGAGCGAGGGCGAGCATCGCCAGAGCCTCGCGAAACCAATTGCTTCGGACAGACTGGGGTGCCGCTTCAATTCGAAGCTTTATCCAGAGCTCGATTTCGTCCAGTAGAACCGAGCGATCCACCTTGTCAGCACGAAGCGCCTCATCATCGGTGGCCAACGCGATGGCGCCGCGTATGTCATCGAGCGTGAATTCCGAAACGTTCACGGTATGACGCCTAACGCCTAGTTAAGCTGCCGAAGCCAGCAAAGCCTGCAAGGTCGCCACAACGGCACGCGGCGAGGTCAGCTTCAACTAGCAGTTCGGGTGCGATGACGTCGATCATCCGTGCAGTCGTCCGCAGCCTTGCACAGCCAGAAGCGGTCCGAAGCGACGCAGCGCATGCGACCGCTGACAATCACTAGCGCAGCGCGCCGGTTCGACTTCGTCAACCGGCGCGCTGCGCTTGTGATTGATCATGCGCTTCCGCGAGCACGTGTCAATCGGAAATCCCCGCTTCTTCATGTAAGACAACTTCCATTGGAACGAGGATCGATGTCAGCGTCAGCTGAACTACTATTCGGCTGCGATATGGAGCCCAATCCTGAGGCATAGCGGGGCCCGGAGCAACGCACGCGGAATCCGGCGGCCACCTGGATCAACAAGTTGGGCGCTTCCGGCAGTTCCGAGCGCAGCCTAACGTTGCAGCCTAATTCGGCGACCCGGGATTCTCGGACTTAGCGGTGGTGTGCCGCGCAGCCAGGACGTCCTCGACCTGCGCGAACGACAGCCCGCGCGAGCGCAGCAGCGCGAGCAGGTGGAACACCAGGTCGGCGCATTCGTCGAGCAGGCCGGCGTCGTCGCGGGTGACGGCGGCGAGTGCGACTTCGACGCCCTCCTCGCCGACTTTCTGCGCGACCTTCGCGGGACCGGCTTCGAGCAGCTTCGTGGTGTAGCTGCCTTCGCGGCGCGTCGATGCGGGGGCGGCGATCAGCGCTTCGAGCGTGTCGAGGAAGCGCGGCTGCGCGGCATCGGCGAAGCAGCTCGCGGTGCCGTTGTGGCAGGTCGGGCCGTGCGGGATGGCGCGCACGAGCAGCGTGTCGGCGTCGCAGTCGGTGGCGATGTCGACGAGCTCGAGGAAGTGGCCGCTCGTTTCGCCCTTTGTCCAGAGCGCGTTGCGGCTGCGCGACCAGAAAGTGACGCGGTTGGTTTCGCGTGTCTTCGCCAGCGCTTCGGCGTTCATGTAGCCGAGCATCAGCACGCGATTGTCCACGGCGTGCTGGACGATCGCCGGGACGAGGCCGTTGGCCTTGGCGAAGTCGGGGGTCGCGTTCACGATGGTGTTGCAGGGCAAGATGGATTCCGGCCTTCGCGGGAATGACGGGTGAAAGGGTTCGCGGGCTGGTACGGACGGATGGCGATACCACGCGACGCGAGCGCGCGCTTGAGTGTGGGAATTGCGATCGCGCCCGAGTGGAACACGCTCGCGGCGAGCGCGCCGTCGACGTCGGCCTGCTCGAACGCGGCGGCGAAGTGCTCAACGGCGCCGGCGCCGCCGGACGCCACGAGCGGCACGCGGCAAGCGTCGCGCGCGGCGCGCAGTTGCGCGATGTCGTAGCCGTTGCGCACGCCATCGCTGCCCATGCAATTGAGCACGATCTCGCCGGCGCCGCGGTCCTGGACTTCGGCGAGCCAGGCGAGAAGCGAGCGACCGCTCTCACCGCTGCGCGACGGGTCGCCCGTCAGGCGATGCGTGCGCCATTCGCCGTCGCGCCATGCGCTGTCCACGCCGACGACGACGCACTGGCTGCCGAATTCGCGCGCGAGCTCGTCGACCAATGCGGGACGCGCCAATGCGGGTGAATTGATCGAAACCTTGTCGGCGCCGGCGGAAAGCACGGCGCGTGCGTCGTCAACGCTCGAAATGCCGCCCGCGACGCAGAACGGGATGTCGAGCGACGCGGCGACGCGCTCGACCCATGCGACGTCGACGCGGCGCCGCTCCGGGCTCGCGGTGATGTCGTACAGCACGAGCTCGTCCGCGCCCTCGTCGCGGTAGCGGCGCGCGAGATCCTCGATGGCGCCCACGACGACGTGGGCGCCGAAGCGCACGCCCTTCACGACGACGCCGTCGCGCACGTCGAGGCACGGGATGATCCGGCGCGTCAGCATGGCGCGAACTCCGCCGCATGCAGCAACTCGGTGAGCGTGGTCGTGCCCGACAGCAGCGCGCGACCGACGACGGCGCCCGCCACGCCGGCCTGCGCGACGGCGCGCACGTCCTCGGCGTTGCGCACGCCGCCCGATGCCTGGAAGGCGATCGCCGGGAAGCGCGCGACGAGCTCGGCGTACAGCGCCACGTTCGGCCCGCCCATCAGCCCGTCGCGCGTGATGTCCGTGCACAGCACGTGGCGCGCGCCGGCCCCGGCGTGCTGCTCGACCAGATCGAACAACTGCAGCGCCGTTTCCTCGGACCAGCCGGCGACGGGCAGGAACAACCTGCCCTGCTCGTCGGGCCGCGTGTCGAGCGCGAGGCAGATGTGCTCGGCGCCGAAGCGCGCGATCCACGACGAGACGAGCGCGGGCTGGCGGATCGCGGTGCTGCCGACGACGACGCGCGCGGCGCCCGCGGCAAGCAGTGCTTCGACGTCGCCTTCCGAGCGCACGCCGCCACCAACCTGCACGTGCAGCCGCGTGCCGGCCGTGAGCCGGAACAGCGCGTCGTGCTCGAGGAAGCGGCCCAGCCGTGCGGCTTCCAGGTCGACGAGGTGCAGCCAGCGCGCGCCGGCGGCGAAGTAGCCCTTCGCGATCGCGAGCGGGTCGCGGTCGTAGTGCGTTTCGCGCGCGTAGTCGCCCTGCTCCAGGCGCACGACGCGGCCACCACGCAGGTCGAGCGCGGGATAGACGATCACGACAACCTCGCGAAGCGCGCGAGCACGTGCGCACCCCACTCGCCCGAGCGTTCGGGATGGAACTGCACGCCGTGGAAGTTGCGCTCGCGCACGACGGCCGCGAAGCGCGTGCCGTGCTCGCAGTCCGCGACAGCGCGCTCGTCCGCGTCGGCGGCGTACGAGTGCACGAAGTACGCGTGGCCGTCGTCGTCGAGCAGCGGCGATGTGCCGCAGCGGCGCACGCGGTTCCAGCCCATGTGCGGCACGCGCAGGCCCGGCGCACCGGCGAGCGCGCGCACGCTGCCCGGGATGACGCCAAGCGCCTCGACTTCGCCTTCCTCGCAGCGCTTGTAGAGAACCTGCATGCCCACGCAGATGCCGAGCAACGGTTGTTGCAACGATCGGATGGTGTCGACGAGGCCGAGCTCGCGCAGGCGCGACATCACGGTCGCGGCCGCGCCGACGCCCGGCAGCACCACGCGTTCGGCGGCGGCGATGCGTGCCGCGTCGGTCGTGACGGGCGCGTCGATGCCCAGCCGCGCGAACGCCGCGCGCACCGAACCGAGGTTCGCGCCGCCGGCGTCGACGATCACGAGCGCGTCGTTCACAACGCTTCCTTCGTGCTCGGCAGCAGCGTGCCTTCGCGCTTCACGGCCTGGCGCAGCGCACGTGCCGTCGACTTGAAGCACGCTTCGACCATGTGGTGCGTGTTCTCGCCCGTCACGCGCAGGTGCAGCGTGGCGCGAAGGCCGTCGGCGAGCGAGCGGAAGAAATGCGGCACGAGCTCGGTGGGAAGGCCGCCGACGGATTCGCGCGGGAAGCGGCCTTCGAAGACGAAGTACGGGCGTCCACCGAGGTCGAGCAGCGCTCTTGCGCTCGCTTCGTCCATCGGCAATTCGAATTCGCAGGTTGTACTGCACCCCACCCTGCCCTCCCCTGCATTCGGAGGGGAGGGAAATGACTGGGCGCCTGCGCTCGCAGGGGAGGGTTCAAGAGCGCTTGTCTCCCTCCCCTGCGAACGCAGGGGAGGGTTGGGCTGGGGTGCACTACTGCGCAGTTCGGCCTCTGGAGCATCCGTCAGTGGCGAGAATCCGTAGCGCGCGATGCCGCGCTTCTCGCCGAGCGCCTGCGCGAGCGCCTCGCCGAGCGCGAGCGCGGTGTCCTCGACGACGTGGTGCTCGTCGACGTGCAGGTCGCCCGTCGTGTGCACGGTGAGCGCGAAGCCGCCGTGGCGGCCGAGCTGCTCCAGCATGTGGTCGAAGAAGCCGACGCCGGTCGCGACGGTCGCGGGCGCCTCGCGGTCGAGGTCGACGGCCACGCGCACGCGCGTCTCGGCGGTGTTGCGCTCGACGGCCGCCGCGCGCTCGGCGCGGACGATCGCACGCGCGATCGCGGGCCAGTCGCCGTCCGTGCCGAGGCGGAAGCCGCGTACGCCCAGGTTGCGCGCGAGCTCGACGTCGGTGTCGCGGTCGCCGACCACGGCGCTGCGTGCGAAATCGAGGCGGCCTTCGCGCAGGTAGTCGAGCAGCATGCCGACCGCCGGCTTGCGGCCCGGGCCCGGCGCGAGCGCCGTGGTCGAATCGACGTGGACGGCGCTGAACGACACGCCCTGCGTCTCGAGGATCTCGAGCAGCAGCCGCTGCGGCGGCTCGAACGCCGTCACCGGGAACGACGCGCTGCCGAGCCCGTCCTGGTTCGTCACCATGACCAGCTCGAAGCCGGCGTCGCGCAACGCGCGCAGCGCGGGCACCACGTCGCGCACCAGCCGAAACTTCGCGAGCGAATCGACCTGCTCGTCGGCCGGCTCCTCGATCAGCGTGCCGTCGCGATCGACGAACACGATCCGCCGCAACGCGTTCATGCCAGGTCGCCGAGTGCCCGGATCAGCGCATCCGTTTCCGCGGGCGTGCCGACCGTGGCGCGCAGGCAGTCGACGAGGCCCGGCTGCTTGGAGACGTCGCGCACCAGGATGTTCTGCGCGAGCAGCGCGGCATACGCGGCAACCGCGCTGTGCACGCGGAACGTCACGAAGTTCGCGTGCGACGGCAGCACTTCGCTCACGGCGGGGCAACGGCGCAGCGCGTCGGAGAGGCGCTCGCGCTCGTAGCGCAGCAGCTCGATGCGGCCGCGCGTCGCGCCGCGCCGGCCAGGCGACAGCGCCGCGATCGCGGCGTCGATGCTCGGCGTGGGCAGCGGGTACGGCGCCATGATCCGGCGCAGCAGCGCGACCACGCGCGGCGTGGCGATGAGCGCGCCGACGCGGGCGCCCGCGAGCGCGTGCGCCTTCGAGAGCGTGCGCATCACCGCGAGGTTGTCGCGGTCGCGCACATCCTCGGCGAGGCTGGCCTGGTCGGCGAACTCGACATACGCTTCATCGACGACGACGACCGCGTGCCCGCGCAGCGCGTCGGCCACGTCGAGCAGTGCGTCGGGCGACAGCAGCTCACCGGCGGGGTTGCCCGGGTTGCACGCGAACACGAGCTTCACGCGCGGATCGCGCGCGGCGGCGACGACGGCATCGACGTCGAGCGCGAACCCGCGTGCCGGCGAACGCGGCACCTCGATCGTGCGCACGCCCTGCACGGCCGCGCAGGTGGAGAAGTACATGAACGTGGGCGGGCTCGTGACGATCGCGTCGACGCCGGCGGCGCAGAACGCGCGCAGCAGCAGGTCGATCGCTTCGTCGCTGCCGCGCGTGGCGAGCACCTGCTCGACCGGCACGCCGTAGTACTCGGCCATCGCGAGCAGCAGGCGCGGGTCCTGCGGCTGCGGATAGCGGTTGAGCGTCACGTCCGCGTCGGGCGACCACGGCGATTCGTTCGCGTCCAGGCGAACGCCGCCGCCGGGCGCGAGCGAGCGCGCCGACGCATAGGGCACGAGCGCGAGGATTTCCGGTCGCGCGCGGGCGAGGATGCCCGCATCACGAACGTTCCCGCGCTCCGCCGATGGGATGTCCTCGTCGACCACCGTCACGCTGCCCCCTCCAGTCGTACCGCCAACGCCCGCGCATGGGCTTCCAGTCCCTCGGCGCGCGCCATGGCGATCGCGTCCGGGCCGATCCGCGACAGGCCGTCCCGGGTCAGTGATTGCACCGTGATCGCGCGCTGGAAGCTTGCCACGGATACGCCGCTCGCTCCCCGTGCCGCACCGCCTGTCGGGAGCACGTGGTTGGTGCCGCTCGCATAGTCGCCGATCGCCTCGGGCGCCCAGTCGCCGAGGAACACGGAACCCGCTGCTCGCACGGCCGGCAGCAGCGCGCGCGGCGCGCGCACCTGCAACGAGAGGTGCTCGGGCGCGTAGTCGTTCGCGACCACGACGGCCTCGCCTGGGTCGGCGACGCGCAACAGGCGCGCGCCAGCGAGCGCCGCTCGCGCGATCGCGCGGCGCGGCAGGCGCTCCAGCTGGCGTTCCAGCTCGGCACGCACCGCCGCGAGGAGGCCGGCGTCGTCCGACGCGAGGAGCACCTGCGAATCCTCGCCGTGCTCGGCCTGCGACAGCAGGTCGGCCGCGACGTAGCGCGGGTCGGCCGATGCGTCTGCGATCACGAACAGCTCGGACGGGCCCGCCGGCAGGTCGATGGCCGCGCCTGCCGGGTCGGCGGCGACCTGGCGCTTCGCCTCGTCGACGCGCGCGCTGCCCGGGCCGAACACCTTGTCGCAACGCGGCACCGATTCCGTGCCGAACGCCATCGCTGCGATCGCCTGCGCGCCGCCGAGCGCGAAGACGCGCGACACGCCGAAGCGCTGCGCGACCCAGCACACGGCATCGTCGACGCCGCCGTCGGCGCGCGGCGGCGAGCACAGGACGGTTTCGCGCACGCCGGCGAGCTGCGCGGGCACGGCCAGCATCAATGCGGTGGAGGGCAGCGGTGCGCTGCCGGCCGGCACATAGAGCCCGGCGCGATCGAGCGCGCGCCACACGCGTTCGCAGCGCACGCCGGGCGCGGTGTCGAGCGCGCAGCCGGAAGGCGCCGTCGCCGCATGGAACGCGGCGATGCGCGCGGCGGCGCGTTCCATCGCCTCGGTGAGCGCGGGCGGGACGCGTGCGGCCGCCGTCGCGATGCGCTCCGGCGAGACCTCGATCGCGTCGAGCGCGACGCCGTCGAAGCGCGCGGTGAGTTCGCGCAATGCGGCATCGCCGCGCGCGCGCACGGTGGCGATCACGGCAGCGACGTCGTTGCGAACCGAATCGCGTGCGTCGTTCGCGGGCCGCGCGAGCGCCGCCGCGCGCGCGGCGGCGTCGAGCGTGCGCCAGTCGAGCACGGGCGGCATGGATCCGGCGATCGTGCTCACAGCAGCTTCTCCGTCGGAACGACCAGCAGGTCGCGCGCACCCGCGCGACGCATGGCCTCGAGGTGCGCCCACGTCACGTCGCCGCGGCAGACGGCCTGCACCGCGACGTCGTCGCCGCCGCCGTCGAGCGCCGTGACCGTGGTGCGCGGCGTGCCGGGCAGCAGGCTCGCGATCGCGGCGACCGCGACGCGCGGCGCCTGCAGCATGACCAGGCGCGATTCGCGCGCGGCGAGCACGCCGTCGATGCGCTCGGCGACGAGCGCCGCCAGCTCGCCGCGCGCGTCGCGCGGCAACGCGCCCGACGCGAGCACGGCTTCGCTCTCGCACACGACCGCGACTTCGCGCAGCCCGTTCGCGGCGAGCGTGGCGCCGCTCGATACGAGGTCGCAGACGAGGTCGGCCGTACCGAGGCGCGGCGCGATCTCCACCGAGCCGTTCAGCACGACGACGGTCGCGTCGACGGCATTCGCCGCGAGCCACTCGGCGAGCAATGCCGGGTGACTCGTCGCGATGCGCTTGCCGGCCAGGCTCGCGGGCGAGTCGTAGCCGAATGCCTGCGGCACGGCCAGCGCGAGCCGACAACGGCCGAAGCCGAGCGCGCGCTTCTCCGCGATGCCTTCGCAGCCGCTTTCGCGCAGCACGTTGCGGCCGACGATGCCGAGCTCGCACGCGCCCGCGGCGAGCATCGCGGGCACGTCGTCGTCGCGCACGAGCAGCAGGTCGACGGGCGCATTCGTCGCGGGCAGCACGAGCTCGTCGCCCGCGCCGCGGAATTCCAGGCCGCAGCGCGCGAGCAGGTCGCGCGAAGGCTGCGCCAGTCGCCCGCTCTTCTGCACCGCGATGCGCAGTCGCTCGCGTGGCGCGCTCATTGCGCATCTCCCGGCGGCGGCAGCGTGCGGTCCGCGGCGAGGCGGTAGCCGCCGTTGCCCTGCGCGAGGAAGCGCGCGACGCGGCCGATCGTGGTGACGCTGACGCCGGTGCGCTCGTGGATTTCGCGATACGCCATGCCGCGCCGCAGCCACGGGATCACGCGCCAGCGATCGGACAGCGCCTCCAGCTCGGCGGGCGTGCAGAGATCGCGCAGGAACGCGCGCAGCTCCTCGACGCTCTTCAGGCTCAGCATCGCGCGATACAGCGAGGCCTCGGGATCGATCTCGTCGCTGCCCTGCACGTGGCGGCGTTTCATGGCGGTGCGCCTTCCGGGTCGTGTTGCACTGCGGCGTAATGTACTAATGCGTTATTACATTGGCAAGAGGGGCGGCCACCCGGCGTTCAGAAAGCCGGCACGGGCCGTTCCCGGACAGGTGCGCCGCCCTCTCGTCGGGCGACCGCGCCGGATGTCGTGTGCCTTCACACGCGCGCGACGCCGACGCGGCACCATGCAGGCGAAGTCAGCGCTCGCCAGGGGAAACCAGCACCATGCATCGCGTGGTGGCGCGGTGGCAGGCCGGATTGCGGCGATGGGCAATCGCCCTGGTCGCCGCGCTCGCGCTGTCGCCGGCATTCGCGTCGGACGACCTCGAGTTGCGCCTCGATGCGTCGAGCTATGTCGTCGCGGCGAACCAGCTCGACTACCTCGTCGACGTCGACGGCGCGATGACCATCGACCAGGTGCGGGTCGCGCGCGAGCGCTTCTCGCCCGTGCAACGCACGCCGGCGACGTTCGGCTTCGCGAGCGGCGCCTACTGGTTCCGCCTGCCGCTGCACAACGTCGACCATCCCGGCGGCAAGTGGCTGCTCGCGATCGCCTACGCGCTGCTCGACCATGCCGACCTCTACACGGTGCATGCCGACGGGCGCGTCGACCGGTTCGAGTCCGGCGACCGCGTGCCGTTCGCGCAACGCGCGGTCAGCCATCGCCACCTCACGTTCCCGATCGCGATCGCCACCGGCGAGCGCATCGAGCTCTACCTGCGCGTGCGCACCGAAAGCTCGATGCAGGTGCCGCTCGAGGTGGTCGAGCTCGACACGTTCCTCGCGCGCACGCCGTCCGAGCACCTCGGCCTCGGCGTGTACTACGGCATCATGCTCGGCCTGCTCTGCTACAACCTGCTGCTGTTCCTCTCGGTCGGCGACCGTACGTTCCTCTGGTACGTGCTCTACGTGGCCACGTTCGCGCTCGGCCAGCTCTGCCTCAACGGGCTCGCGTTCGAATACCTCTGGCCCACGCACCCCGCATGGGCGAACGTCGCCGTGCTGCTCTCGACGGGCACGGGCCTCGTCTGCATGCTCGTGTTCACGCGCCTGTTCCTCGGCCTCCAGCAGCGCCTGCCGCAAGCCGACCGCGTCTCGCGCACGCTCGTCGCGGCGCTGCTGGCGACGATGGCCGCCATACCCTGGCTCGGCTATCGCGCCACGATCCTCGTCGAGACCGGCCTGGTGTTCGTCATCGCCGTGCTCATCGCCACGAGCGCGATCGTCGTGTACCGCCGCGGATTCCGTCCGGCACGCAATTTCCTCATCGCGTGGAGCGTGCTGCTGCTCGGTGTGGTCTCGTACGCAAGCGTGTCGTTCGGCATCCTGCCAAAGCTGTTCATCACCGAGTACGGCATCCAGATCGGATCGGCGAGCGAGATGGTGCTGCTGTCGTTCGCGCTGGCCTACCGCATCAACACGCTGCGCGAGGAAAACCAGCGCATCCTGAGCGAGGCGCACGAACAGCTGGAAACGCGCGTCGCCGAGCGCACGCACGAGCTGGACAGCGCGATGCACCAGCTGCGCCAGCTCAACAACGCGCTGCGCGATTTCAGCCTGCGCGACGGGCTCACGACCGTGCACAACCGGCGCTACTTCGACGCGGCACTGCCGGAAGCCTGGGAACGCGCGCGCCGCGAGCACAAGCCGATGGCGCTGCTCATGGTGGATATCGACCGCTTCAAGCAGATCAACGACCGCCACGGCCACCTGGTGGGCGACGACTGCCTGCGCGCGGTCGCGCAGTGCCTGGTCGCGCAGCTCGCCCGGCGCGACGCGCACGTGGCGCGCTACGGCGGCGAGGAATTCGTGATCATCCTGGCCGACGCCGACAGCGAAGCCGCCGCGGCGCTCGCCGAGCGCATCCGCGCGGCCGTGCGGCAGCTGCACGTCGGCTCCGAGCTGGCAGGGCTCGAGCTCGCCGTCAGCATCGGCGTCGCCAGCTTCGTGCCGAACGCGAACCTCGAGCCCAGCGACCTGATGCGGATCACCGACCGCGCGCTCTACGAAGCAAAGCGCGGCGGCCGCGATCGCGTCGTATCGCACCGCGATCTCGAATCGAGCTGAGCCTCAGCGCTTTTCGCGCTGCGCGTCGGCGAGGCGCCGGGCAGTCGCGTCGACGCGCTGCGCGTCGTGACCCACGAGCTTCGTGCGGGGCTGGTCCGGGACTTCGCGCGCGAACATCGCGGCGGCCTCGTCGACGCGCCCCTGCAATAACAGGCAATCCACGTTGAATGCCGCCGCGACGAGCAGCGAAGGGTGGCCCTCGACCATGCGCGCCGCGAGTGCGGCGCGCGAAGAGGCGAAATCGGCATCGGCGGTGCCGTATTGCCCGAGCGCGCACTCGCTGCGCGCGATCTGCAGCCGGTTCACGAGCACGGCCTGGTTGTTCGCGGGCAGGCGCAGGAGGCGCACGCGCAGCGCTTCGCGATAGATTGCCAGCGCCTCCTCCGCACGCCCCATTTCGATGAGCGCGTCGCCCACGTTGTGCGCGGCGATCGCGCTCAGCAGCGCATCCGGGCCATACACGGAGCGGGCGACGACGAGCGCGCGCTGGAACTTGTCGAGCGCCTCTTCCTTGCGCCCGGCGCGGTTCGCGACGATGCCCTCGTAGCTGAGCAGGGCCGCGAACTCTGGCGAGCGCTCGCCGAAGCTCTCGCGCACGCGGTCGTGCTGCGCCGACAGGATCTGCGCGGCCTCCGCCTCGTGCTCGCCATGCAGCGAGAACCACACGATGCGCCGCTCCATCGAGAGCGCCTGCGGGCTCATCTCGCCGAAGCGGTCGCGCAGGATCGCGTACGCGCGCTGGACGTCGGCGCGCGCGGCGTCGTAGTCGTTGGCGTAGCCGCGGGTCGTCGCGCGGTCGTTCAGCAGCGTTGCGAACAGCGCCGAGTCCGCGACGGGCGTGCCCTCGAGCCGGGCGATCAGCGCCTCGCGCTGGTGTTGCGCCGACGCGGCGTCGCCGCGCTGCTCGGCGAGCAGGATGCGCACGGCGTCGAGGTCGGCGCGCTCCTGCTGCGTCGCCACGAGCGGGCGCAGCAATGCGTCCGCGCGCCCGAGCCGCGCGGCCGTTTCGTCCAGCCGGCGATCGGCGACCGCGATCCGCGCGAGCAGGATCTCCAGTCGCGCGCGCTCGTGCGGCAGCCGCGGTGCGCGCGCATCGAGCGCGGCGAGCGTGGATTCGAGCAGCGGCCTGGCCTTGTCGCCCTGGCCGAGGTCGAGGTACGCGTTGCCGAGCGTCTCCGCGGCGATCGCGCGTTGCTCGGGTTCGTCCTCGAGGCGCTGCACCGCTCGCTCCGCGCCCCGGTCGAGCACGGCTGCGGCCGCCGCCTGCTCCGGCGCTTCCTCGGCGGGCGAGCTGCCGCGGAACAGGCTGGTCAGCACTTCGCTCGCGACCTGCGCGCGTTGCGCCGATTCCTCGGCACGATCGCGCTGGGCGGTCACCTCCAGCGTGTAGTGGACGGCGAGCGAGCCGAGCGCCAGCAACGACGCACCCGCAACCACGATCGCCAGCGCGTGGCGCGCGAACAGGAATTCCAGCCGCGACGTCGCATCCCAGTTGCCGCCGAGCGCCGGCTCGTTGTCGAGCGCGCGCTGCAGGTCGATCTTCAGGTCGGCGGCCGACGGGTAACGCGCCTCCGGCTCGCGCGCGGTGGCGCGGCGCACGATCGCGCCGAGGTTGCGCTTCGCGAGGCGCGGCATGTCCGGCAGGCCGCGGTCGTCGCGCTCGGGATCCAGCAGCACTTCGAGCAGGCGCCCGAGCTGGTAGACGTCGGACGCCGTCGTGATCTCGCCGCCGGACAGTTGCTCGGGGCTCGCGAACTCCGGCGTGAACGCCGTCGTTCCGTCGTTGCGCCGCGGCTCGCGCAGCGCGAGCGAGATGCCGAAGTCGAGCAGGCGCGTGAAGCCGTCGTCGTCGACGAGGATGTTGGAGGGCTTGATGTCGCGGTGCACGAGCTGGCGTGCGTGCGCGTACTGCACGGAGTCGCACACTTCGCCGACCAGGCGGATGCGCGTGCGCCACGACGCGTTCTCGCGCCGGCACCACTCGTCGACGCGCCGACCCTTCACGAGCTCCATCGCGAACCATGGTTCGCCGCCGGCGGTCTCGCCGCCGTCGAACAACCGCGCGATGCCGGGATGGCCGAGCTGCGCGAGGATCGCGCGCTCGCGCCGCAGGTGCTCGCGCAGGCGCGGATCGGGCTTCACCACTTTCAGCGCGACGCTCTGCGCGAACGCGCCGTCGCTGCGTTCCGCCCGGTACACGGTGCCCGAGCCGCCGCGGCCGATCGAGCGCTCGATGCGGTACGGGCCGATCGGGGTGCCGGCCGGCAGCGCCGGCCCCGCGTCGCTCTCGAGCAGGCTGGCGAACAGCGGACCGCTCAGTGCGCCGCCGGGGACGAGGAACGAGATGTCGCTCACGACTCTTCGTCTTCCTCTTCGTCGTCGCGCATGTGCTCCGCCAGCCACGCACGCGCCTCGTTCCACTCGCGCTGCACCGTGCGCAGGCCGATGCCGAGCGCCTGCGCGGTTTCGTCTTCCGAAAGGCCGCCGAAGAAGCGGCAGTCGACGACGCGCGCCTTGCGCTCGTCGATGCGCGCGAGGTCGGCGAGCGCGTCATCCAGCGCCACGAACTGCCGCGCCTGCACGAGCTCGGCGCGCAGCCGGTCGGGGTCCACGTCCTCGACGCGCTCGAAGCGCTTGCGGTCGCGCAGGCGCACGCGCGCGTAGTCGACGACGATCTGGCGCATGACGCGCGACGCGAGATTGAGGAAGTGGGCGCGCGTCTCGACGTGCTGCGCCGAGGGCGATACGAGGCGCAGGTAGCTCTCGTTGACGAGCGCCGTCGTGTCGAGCGTCGCTATCCAGCGATTGCCGGAAAGATGCCGGCGGGCGAGTCGCCGCAGGTCGCCGTGGATGAGCGCGACCAGGCGCGATTGCGCCCCCTCGTCGCCGGCGCGGTAGCGCGCCAGCATGTCGGTGAACTCGCCACCCTGCATCGCAGCGCACTCCGGAACGAGCCGGAGTATCCCACCAGCGGGGCGCGCTGCGACAAGGGTGCGACACTCGCCCACGCGGGCGTGCCGCGATCGGATCAGTCGGCCATGGCCGGCTCGCCGGCGGCCACCAGGCGCGGACGCTGCGCGTAGAGCGTGCCGAACACCGGCTGGCGCGTCGCGCCGGGCGACGTGTCGCGCGGCGTGCCTTCGCCACCCTGCCCGTCACGCATCTGCGCGAGATCGGACTGCAGCGCGCGCTCGAGCGTCGCGACCTGGGTGGCGTAGGTCAGCAGCCGACGGCCGGCCGTGGTCGGTTCGAGCCGGGCACCGCCGCGCAGGAACAGCTGGGTTCCCAGGGTGCGCTCCAGCGCGCGGACGCGCTTGCTGATCGCCGAATGCGTGAGGTGCAACTTCTCGGCCGCTGCCGCGATGCTGCCGAGCTCGGCGGCGGCGAGGAAGGCGAGGAGGTACGGGGGAACCAGGTGGCGCGAAGGACGCATGAGTGGAAATTCCGTCTGGAGTGGGGTGGATGTGACATTCCGATACGACCGAGGGCGGAAAAAACCGCCAACCACCTTGACGGAAAGGCGCAGGAACCGGCCCGGATTCCCGGAAATGCGAACTGGTTCACACTTTGGCGGGGGTGGGCGGGCGAATTGCCCGGCCGGCCGGGTCACTCCACGCCGTAACGTCGGGCGATGGCGAGCGCCGTCTGGCGCGGCTCGGGGTCGTCGCGGTTGCTGAGCAGCACCACGGTGAAGCGCTGCTTCGGCCAGCGGACGATCACGTTGCGGAAACCCACGCTCTCGCCGGAATGCCACAGCGTGTCGCCGGTGATGCGCCAGCCGAAGCCGTAGCGCACGTCCGGATCGTCGCTCGCAGTGCCCGGCGCGAACGCGAGCGCGCGCGACGCGTCGGAGAGCAGGCGGTCGTCGTACAGCGCCGCGTCCCACTTCGCGAGGTCCGCGATCGACGAGTAGATGCCGCCGTCGCCGAGCACCGCGCTCGTCGTGCTCTGGTCGGTGCGCAGCCACGCGCCGTCGACGAACGAATGGCCGTACGCACGGTTCGGTACCGCTGCGCCACCGTCCTCGCGCGCCAGCGTGTTCGCCATGCCGAGCGGCTGGAAGATGCGCGATTGGAGGAACTGCGCGAAGCGCATGCCCGACGCGCGCTCGACCACGAGCGCGAGCAACGCATAGCCGCTGTTGCTGTAGCTCCACTTCGTGCCCGGCGCGAAGACGAGCCGACGCTGGCGCTCGAGCAGCGCGAGCACGTCGGCATCGACCACCTGGCTCGTGTCGGCCGGGTCCATCACCTCTTCGTAGTCGACGAGGCCGGAGGTATGCACAAGCAGGTGGCGCAGCGTGATCGCGTCCGTTTCGGGCGGCAGCGTGGGCAACCACTTGCGCACCGGATCGTCGATCGCGAGCTTGCCGTCTTCGGCGAGCAGCAGGATGGACGCCGCCGTGAACTGCTTCGTGACGGAAGCGAGCCGGAAGTTCGTCTTCGCGGTGACGGGCTCGCGCGTTTCGAGGTTCGCCTGGCCGTAGCCGCGCTCGACGAGCGCCTTGCCATCGCGCAGCACGAGCAGGGCCGCGCCGGGCACGGGGCCGTCGTAGCGCTGCATGAGGCTGTCGATCTCGCGGTTCACCGGTGGCGTGGCGCAGCTCGAAAGGATGAGGAGCGAGGCGAAGGCGAGCAGGCGCATCGCGACGTCCTCCTGATCAGCGGATCGGAACGTCGAAGTAGGTGTCGGGCGACGGCTCGGGCTTCAGCGTGTAGTGCCACCACTCCATCGGGTAGTTCGCGTAGCCCTCGCGCTGCATCGCGGCGACCAGGCGTTCGCGGTTTCGTCCTTGCTCCCGCGTCACCGCTGCGGATGCCGTGTTCGCCTTCGCGTCGAACAGGTCGAACGGCGTGCCCATGTCGAGCGGCTCGCAACGCCCCTTCGCACACTTCACGAGCGTGAGGTCGACCGTGGCGCCGCGGCTGTGGCCCGACGAGCTCGCGATGTAGTCGGGCACGAGCAACGACTTGTCGAGCGCCGGGTAGAACTCGGCTTTCGTGCGCGTGTCGTCCGGGTCTTTCGCCCAGCGCAGGAAGTGGCGCACGGCACGCGTGGGTCGATAGCAATCGAAGACGCGCAGGCCGTAGCCCGATCTCCGCAGGCGCTTCTCGACACGCGCCAGCGCAGCCGCGGCTGGCTGCAGCAACAGGCAGCGCGGCACGTCGTACCCGTCGACGCGCGCACCGACGAAGTTGTGCGTCGTCGCATAGCGCAGGTCCAGCTCGATCGTGGGCGCGATCGCGCGCACGTCGACGAGGCCCGCCGCCTCCGGCGTCGCCGCGTCGGAGTCGCAACCGCGCACGCGCGCGAACGCGAGGTCCTCGTAGTCGGAGCTGAAGTCGCCCTCAGGATCGACCTTCGACAGCGCGAGCTTTCCGGGCGACGGGTCCATCCACGCTTCGAGGTCGACGGCTTCGTCGTCCCAGTCGACGAGGTAGCGTTCGCCGACGCGCATCACGCGGCCGGCGAGGCGTGGCGAGCGCCGCACGGCGAAGCGCACGTCGCCGCCGTTCGCGCACAAGGTCGCATCGCCCAGCAACGGATCCTCGTAGAGGCCGAGCGCGTCCCGCAGTTCGGCCGGTGTCGCGGCAACACGACTCGAGGTGTCGGGCAGCCGGCTCGCCACCGGCGGCGCAGGTTCCGCTGCGATGCGTCCGTCCCAGTACGCGACATCGCGCTCGTCGGACGGCTTCGTCCAGTGCTTCGTCATGAGCTCGGTGAGCACCACGCGCGCAGTGCCCGCATCGCCGTTCATGAGCACCACGAAGCCCGCATTCTCCTTCGGCAGCATCACCGTGAGCGAGTACATGCCGGACAAAGTGCCTGTGTGCGACACGTGCAGCTGCCCGTCGACGTCCGCCAGGCGCCAGCCGAATCCGTATGCGCGGAAATTCGTGGCGTCCCACGCGCGGTTGCGCGCGGACACCGGCATCACGATCTGCGGCTTCCACGCTTCCGCGCGCTGCGCGTCGGAAAGCCAGCCCGGTTGCGGCGCGAGCCACGCCTGCACCCAGCGCAGCATGTCGTCCAGGCTGCAGCGGATGCCGCCGGCAGGGTCCATCGTGGTGCGTGGCACGTGCACATCGTCGCGATGCCACGCGACCGGCTTGTCGTCGACGAGTCGATGCGGTTGCGCGAGGTCGCCACCGACGCCGGCGACGTCCCATGCGCCGACGCGGCAGCGCTCGAGCCCGAGGGGCACGAACACCTCGCGCGCGATCACCTGCTCGTACGGCGCGCCCGCGACGGCAGCGGCCACCTCGCCCGCGAGGATGTACATCGAGTTGTCGTAGTCGTAGCGCGCGCGAAAGCTCGACACGGGCACCAGGTGGCGCAGGCCCGCGATCACGTCGGCGCGCGTGTATTCGTTCGGCTCCGGCCACAGCAGCAGGTCGCCCGCACCTTCGCGCAGGCCCGAGTCGTGGATCAGCAGGTCGCGCACGCGGAACTCGCGCGTCACCCACTCGTCGTGCATCCGGAAATCCGGCAGCCATTTCACGACCGGGTCGTCCCAGCCCAGCTTGCCGGCGTCGACCAGCCGGCCGAGCGTCGCGGCCGTCATCGCCTTCGAGTTCGACGCGATCTTGAACAGCGACTTCCGCGTGACCGGCCTGCCCTCGCCCGCGACGAGCTCGCCCTTCGTGCGCGTCCACGCGACCTTGCCGTCCTCGACCACGCCCGCCGCGATGCCCGGCAGGTGGTAGCGAACGAACGCATCGTCGATCGCGCGGTCCAGCGACGCGTGATCGCGCGCGGCCGCCGCCCCCGCGGCGAGCGCGAGCACGGTGGCCGCGAGCATTCGGATCACGGCGTTTCCCAGGCTGGCGTCGCGGGCTCGGTCGCGAGCAGTTGCGCGAGCGATTGCCGCGGGCGCGCGATCGACCAGCGACCGCCGTCGAGCATCACCTCGGCGAGCAGCGGCCGCGAGTTGTACGTCGATGCCATCGCTGCACCATACGCGCCCGCGGTCGCGATCACCACGAGGTCGCCGGCTTCGCACGCCGGCAGTGCGCGCTCCGTGGCGAACGTGTCGCCAGTCTCGCAGACGGGGCCCACCACGTCGTAGCGCAGCGTCGGCCGCAACCCGATGTGCAACGGCACGATGTCGTGCCAGGCACCGTACATCGCAGGACGCTGCAGGTCGTTCATCGCGGCGTCGAGCACGAGGAAGCGCCGCGTGGCGCCGCGCTTCACGCGCAGCACGCGCGCGACCAGCACGCCGGCCTCGGCCACGAGCCAGCGGCCCGGCTCGAGCACGACGTGGCCGGCGAAACCGTCCAGCCCTTCGCGCAACGCGTGCGCGTAATCGGTGACGTCGACCGGTCGCTCTTCGGGCCGGTACGCGACGCCCAGGCCGCCGCCGACATCGATCGTCTCGATCGCATGGCCCGCGGCCGTGAGCTCGCGTGCGAGCGACGCGAGCCGGCCGAGCATCAGCCGGAACGGCCCGAGCTCGGTGATCTGCGAGCCGATGTGCGCGTGCAGGCCATTGAGCCGCACGTGCGTCAGGGCATCGGCTTCCGCGAACCAGTCGCGCGCCTCGTCGACCGGCACGCCGAATTTGTTCTCGGCGCGGCCGGTGGAGATCTTCGCGTGCGTGTGCGCGTCCACGTCCGGGTTCACGCGCACGGCCGCCTGCACGCCCACGCCGAGCCGGCGCGCGATGCGGTCGATCGCGATCAGCTCCTCGTGCGACTCGACGTTGAATTTCCAGATACCCAGCCCGATCGCGTACTCGATTTCCGAATCGCTCTTGCCGACGCCCGAGTACACGATGCGCGTGGGCGGGATGCCGGCGCGGATGCAGCGCGCGAGCTCGCCGGCCGAAACGATGTCGGCGCCGAGCCCGGCTTCCGCCATCGTGCGCAGCACGGCGAGGCTCGGGTTCGCCTTTACCGCGTAGCAGACGACGGCGTCGAGGCCATCGAGCGCGCCGAGCAACCCGGCGATCTTCCGCCGGATCGAGCCCGCGGAGTACGCATAGAACGGTGTTCCGACGCGTTCGGCGAGCGCGGCGACGTCGACGCCGTCGATCCGCGCGTACGGGCTGCCACCCTCGTCGTTGGCCGGCGGCAGCCTGTTCGCGACCGCCGGCCTTCCTGGCGTGCCGGTCATCAAAACTCCAGAGTCACGGTCAATTGCGCGAAGCGCGGCTGCTGGAAGCCGAGCGGCAGCTTGTAGTCCACGTTCGTGCTCTCGCCGATCGTGTCCTGCAGGTCCTCTTCGACCTCGATCGTGCGCTGCTGGTCGAACAGGTTGAACACCGCGAACTTCACGCGCAGGTCGGCGTTCGAGAACGAGTGCAGGTACGTGACGCTCGCACCGACGTTGTACGTCCACGGCGTGTGGCCCTCGTTGCCGCGGCCGCGGAACTCGTAGACGCGCTCGGTCGGGTCCTCGGCTTCGCAGTTGTCGACGCAGATGAAGAAGCTGTGGAAGTCGTTCGCGTCGAACGGATTGCCCACGCCGAACGCGCTGATCGCACGACCGGAGGCCACGTCGAGCGTGCCGCCGACCTGCCAGTGGTCGGACAGTGCGTACACGCCGCGCGCCTTGATCGAGTGCGTCCGGTTGTTCGCGAGCTCGCCGAAGGCGTTGTAGTTCACCCACGGGTCGTCGAACGCTTCGGTTCGGCCCGCGTCGCCGAAGTTGAAGTCCGACGTCACCGGCCCTTCCGCGTTGCCTTCGGCCTTCGACCACGTGTACGAGGCGTTGAACGCCCACTTCTCGTCCCAGGCACGGTCGATCACGAGCTCGACCGCCTTGTACGTGCGCCTGGGATCCTGCCAGCCGTTCTCGCCGAGGTAGTTGCCGTCGTCGTCGAAGCGCGCCCAGCCGGCCACCGACGTATCGATGTCCACGAACGCGTCGTTCTCGCCGTCGCAGTCGGTGTCCGTGTACACCGTGAGCGTGCGACCCGGGTTCGCCATCACGAAGCCCACTTCGCCGGGCACGCCATCGCAGAGGATGCCGTTCGACGTGATGTTCATGTCGTCGATCGCGTTCTTCAGGCGGCGATAGATGCCGCGCGCGCCCCACGACCACTTGTCGTCGATCATCGACTGGTAGCCGAGGATCGCCTCGTCCTGGTAGACCGGATCCATGTTCTTGTCGACTTCGCCGCGCAGGTCGCCGACGGTGCCGTCGCCCTGCGAGTTGTCGACCGGCCCGAACTGGTCGCCGAGGATCGGGAACTGGTACGAGATGCCGTTGAAGTCGCGGGTCTCGTAGCCGTTGAACAGGTAGAACGTGCGCTCGTCGAGGAAGCCGCCGCCCTGCTTGATGTTGATGACGTTCGCAACCGGGAGGTAGTAGCGGCCGAGGTTGCCGAACACCTTCGAGCGGCCGTCGCCGTTGACGTCCCACGCGAAGCCGAAGCGCGGCGCCCACTGGTCGTCGATCTTGATGTAGCTCTCGCCTGCGCCGTTCTTGTTGTCGAACGCCTCGTTGCGGATGCCGAGGTTCAGCACGAGGTTGTCCGTGACCTGCCAGTTGTCCTCGAGGTAGAACGCCTCGTTCACCGTCTCGAACTCGCCCTGCACCTCGAGCTGGCGCGTGCGCACGTAGGCCTGGTTCGCCGGCAGCAGCACGCCGTTCACGCGGCCGCCGCTCGCACCGACCGCGAAGACGTCGTAACGGAGCCGGTTGCCGCCCGGATAGAAGCGGAAGTAGTCCGACGTGTTGTTCTCGTGGTCGTAGCCGAAGCGCAAGCCGTGGTCGCCGAGCTGCCATTCGAAGTCGATGCGCGCAGCCTCGCGGCTGTCCACCGCGTCTTCGATCAGCGCGCTGGACGTGCAACCCTTGTCGCCCCGCAGGCCCGTGCGGTTGTCGAACACGCGGTTGCACTCGGTGTCGTTGCGGCTGTTCGTCGCGCGGTTGCGCTCGGTCTCGCCGTAAAGCGCGCGCATCGTGAAGTTGTCGGTGAGGTAGCCCGTGTACGTGAGCGACCAGTTGTCGCCGCCCGATTCGGTCGTCTGCACGTTCGTGAGCAGGTCGCCGCGCTCGCCGGTGTCCGGATCGAAGTCGTAGACGTCGCGCTTGATCGTCTGCTGGTCGCCGAACGCCAGGAACTCGAGCAGGTGGCGGTCGGTGATCGACCAGTCCAGCTTCGCGCCGTAGAAGCCGTCGTCGGTGTCGCCGAACCGGATCGAGTCGCCGGCGTCGGTCGTGTTGACGGGCTCGTAGTTGCGCGCTTCGTACATCACGAAGTAGTGCAGTGTGTCCGGCACGATCGCGCCCGCGGCCCAGACGTCGAGCGAGGAGCGGTCGTATTCGTCGTAGCTCTGCACGAGCGAGTACGCGCCTTCCGCGTCGCGCTGGTTGCGGCCTTCCGACTGCCACTCGCTCGGCTCCCAGTTCAACTCGGCGCCGGCCTGGAAGTCGTTCGTGCCGGTGCGCGTCACCGCGTTGATCACGCCGCCCGTGGTGCGGCCGAACTCGACGGAATAGCCGCCGGTCTTCACCTGCACTTCCTGGTAGAACGCGAACGGGACTTCGGAGAACCCGATGCGGTTGTAGAAATCGGTCACGTTCAGGCCGTTGATGTACACGGCGTTCTCGGCGACCGACGAGCCGCCGAACGACAGGCCACCGAGGTCGTTGTCGCCCCTGCCGACGCCGGGCGCGAGCGAGGCGACCGACTGCAGGTCGCGGTCGACGGGCAGCTTGATGAACTCCTCGCGCGGGATGTTCGTCGCCGACTCGGTGGACTTCACGTCCACGGGCGTCACGAGCGCGCCGAGCACTTCGACGGCGGCGAGCGTCGTGTCGCCGAGGTCGACCTGCGTGGTGTTGCCGAGCGTCACGCGCACGTCGCGCGGCGCAGCGCCTTCCGATGAGAGCTTGTACGTGCCCGGTGGCAGGCTGGCGAAGCGATAGTCGCCTTCACCGTTCGCGGTGACCGTGCGCGTGAAGCCGGTCGCTTCGTTCGTGACGGTGACGGCGGCACCGGCCGGCGCGCGGCCCTGCAGCGCGCCATCGGCGCTCTGCGCGGTTGCATTCGTGGAAACCAGCGCCATCGCGAGCGCGACGGCGAGCACCGACCTGCGGATCGTACGACGCTTCATTATCCCCTCCAGCGATTTTCTCGATTTCTGGTTATCGGGCTGCGGCGGCGTCAGCCGTCGCGCGCGCTGCCGCGACGCGGCAGCAGGTGCCAGCGGAATTCATAGTTCCACTGGTCGAAATAGATGTTGCCGCCGTCCCACTCGACCTCGCCGCGCTGCGAGTCGACGGTCTCCGAGCGCACGTGGCGCTTGCGCGGGACGAAATCGGTGCCGATCGCGTCGTTGAACGCGATGCGGTATTGATCGAGGCTGCCGAAATAGAAACGCGCGACCTTCGGGTCGTCGCTCTTCAGCTGGCCGAACGTGACGTCCATCGGCATCCAGCCGTACGGGGCGAGGTAGAACCAGCCCCAGTCGTGCATGTTGTCGTAGCCGCCATCGGAGTAGACCCAGCCCGACTGCCAGCGCGCGGGGATCCCGTTGAGGCGCATGAGCGTGATGAGCAACAGCGTCTGCTGGCCGCAATCGGCGTGGCCGGCGGCGAGCACGTAGTCGGGGATGTTGCGCAGCGTCGAGTATTCGCGCGCGCCGGCCCACGGGAACGCGTCGACGGCGTCGAACAGCTTCAGCGCGATCCGATACGGGTCGGTCTCGTTGCCCACCACGCGTTGCGAGAACTCGCGCACGGCCGGCGTGAACACGATGTGCGGCGGCTGCTCGCGCACGAACTCGGCGAGCTTCGCGTCGCGCGGTCGTGCCTTCACCTTCTTCGGATCGATCTCGTTGCGCTGCGCGTAGATGGTCAGCTCGTACGAGATCGAGAACGTCGTGGGCTGGCCGGCGACCGCAGTCTTCTCGAGGTAGGCCGTGCGCTGCAGCGTCGACGCGGGCGCGACCTGCGCGTGCGCCGGCTCGCTGCCGACGAGCTTCACGTCTTCCTGCTGCCCCTCCAGCTCGCGCGGGAACGGCAGCCAGGCACGCACGGTCTTGCCCGGCGGCACCACGTCCTTGTCCACGGTGATCGAGTAGTCGACGTGCACGCGGCGCGGTGCGACCGCGGCCTTGCGCGACTTCTCGCCGGCACGGATCACTTCCGCGTGGATCGGGTTCGGCGACTCCAGCGGCCCGTCGACGAGCGGCTTCGAACCGGGTTTGCGGCGCGCGAGCGCTTCCGGGCTCAGGCGATAGAGGTTCGACGCGGCGCGCACGAAGTAGCGTTTGAGGCCGTCGATGCGATACGTCTCGAACAGGCCCTGCGCATCCCAGCGCTTCATGTCCTCGCGCGTGACGTCCGGGATGTCGCGCGCGAGCTGGTCCTGGATCGACTTGCGGTCGTACGGGAAGTCGATGCGGATGCGCTGGATGCGGATGCGCTCGAACTCGAACGCCGCGCGCTCGGCCGCGTCGCTGGAATCGGAAATGCCGTTCGTGATCGCGGCCTCGGCCGCGAGGAAGTCGCCCGCGTCGACGAGCGCCTGCGCCTTCGCGAGCGCGGCGGGGTCGGCGTGCGCGAGCGAAGTGGCCAGCAGCGCCAGCGTCGCGATGCGCGTCAGCGCGCGCCGCACGTTGATTGCCGGATTTGGTCGTTCGCTGCGCACCGTCTCCCCGCTGCGCGGCAGCCGTCGTGCGGCCGTTCGTGCCGCTGTGTAACATGGGCCCGATGGGGCGTCAATAATTTATTCCCTACAGATTTTTTGTCGAAGCATGTATTCTGCCGCCGCCACGCGCCGTTCGGCGGGGGAACGATGATCACGACGTTCTGGCCCTACCTGGCCGTGATGCTGCTGGCCGCGGGCGTGTTTCCCGTGCTGGAGCGCGCGTTCGCGTGGCGCGTGTTCGGCGTGCTGCCGCCGATCGTCTGGACCTACCTGTTCGTGACCGCGCTCGCGGTCGCCGGACTCTGGACCGCGAACGACGAGATCGGCGCCGCGCAGAAGGCGGTCACGACGCTCGTGCTTCCTTCCCTGCTGTTCCTGCTGATGACCACGTGCGACCTGCGCGCGATCCTCGCGCTGGGCCCGCGCGTGCTCGCGGTGTTCGCGTGCGCGATGCTCACGATCCTGCTCGCGATCGTCATCGTGTACGCGGCGATGCGCAACGCGCTGCCGCCCGAAGGCTGGAAGATGCTCGCCGCGCTCAGTGCCACGTGGACGGGCGGCTCGGCGAACCTCGTCGCCGTGAAGCAGTCGATCGGGCTCTCCGACGACCTGCTGCCTGCCGTACTGCTGGCCGACGCGATCTGCTATTCGACGTGGATCGTGCTGCTGTTCTCGGCGGCCGCGATCGCGAAGCGCTTCAACGAGTGGACGGGTGCGCGCGAGCGCGTGCTGCCGGCGGCGCGCGAAGCCAAGGCCGCGGTGCCGCTCGACGCGGGCGCCGTACTGCTCTGGACGGGCGCCGCGCTCGCCGTGGCGCTCGCCTGCGCGCGCCTCGCCGCAGCGATGCAGATCGGAAGAGCACACGTCTGAACTCCAGTCACGCCAATGTA
>CALKUS010000120.1 GCA_937996755.1 uncultured Pseudomonadota bacterium
ACGCCTGCGCGCTGATCGGCCGCCCGGTGCCCACGCTGCTCGAGCGCGACTTCAACTTTCCTCCGCTGGCCGAATTGCTCGCGGAGCTCGACCGAATCCGCGCGACCCAGGCTGCTACCGCTTTCTCGCCCTCCCCTGCGAATGCAGGGGAGGGTTGGGGTGGGGTGCATTACCACGCTGCAACGCCTCGAGCGCCTTCCAGGTGCTCGTGCGTTCCGCAGCGTCCGCCGCCACCGTGACGGCGTGCACATCCGTAGAACGCCCGGGGGTTATCATTCGCGCGTCTTTACCGCTTTTCGGTGGGGGAAATCGATGAACCTTCTGTCGCGCTGCGCCGCGTTCGCGCTCGCCTTCTCGTGCTCGCTGCCGCTGCTCGCGCAGCCCACGGGCCCCACCTGGAACGGCGACCTCGCTTCCGGCCGTGCCTACATGGTCGACGCGGCGAAGCTCTACGAGCTCAAGCGCAAGCAGCGCGTGACGGTGCGCGCGATCGGCACGATCTCCGCGATCGAAGCGGTGGCGCGCGGCCAGGCCGACGTGGTGGGCAGTGCGCGCGGGCCGGACCCGCGCACGCCGCTGGAGCAGGACCTCGTGTTCACGCCGATCGCGTACGACGGCCTCGCGCTGATCGTGCACCCCGCGAATCCGGTGCGTAACCTCACCCTGCAGCAGCTGCGCGACGTCTACGCCGGCAAGATCAGGAACTGGTCGCAGCTCGGCGGCCCGAACAAGGACATCAACCTCTACACGGTGGCCGGGCCGAACGACGGCATCGAGTATTCGCTGCGCCGACTGATGTTCGGCAACGGCGCCGTGATCGTCGGCGGCCGCTGGTACATCAACACGAAACAGCTCGAGGACGCGGTCGCGATCGACCCGTCGGCGATCGCCGTGAGCACGCTGTCGAACGTGTTCGCGAACAAGGCCGTGCGCATGCTGACGATCGACAGCGTGGTGCCGGCGCGCGCGACGCTCGAGGACGCGAGCTACCCGCTGATCGTTCCGCTCTACCTCGTGGCCCGCAAGGAAACCCCGGGCCAGACCTCGTCGCTGTCGCTCGGCAGGAAGGCGCTCGACTTCTTCCTCGGCGAGCCCGCGTTCAACAAGGCGTTGCGCGACAAGCAGCTGGTCCCGGCGAGCGAGGGCAAGAAGCTCGCGGATACGCAGGTCGCGCGCGAGCAGCGCGTCACCGCGCTGCTCGGCGTGACGATCGCCGTGCCGAAGCCGGCCGGCCCGCCGATGCCGCCTGCGCCGGCCAAGAACAAGGAATTGAACGACGTGCGCATCGCCGACGCGACGCACCAGTCGCAGCCGGTGAAGACGGTGGCGCCGTCGGCCGAAAAGCAAAGCAACGCGGTCGCGAACGGCGCCGAGCCGGTCGCCGCCGGCGGTTGCCGCCCGCGCACGATGTGCGTGACGAAGGTGGCGGCGGTGAAGCCGACTGCGCCGTAGGCGCAGTCGTCCCGAGCGCGCAGCGCGAGGGACCTCCCGCGAGCTGGTACCGCCCGCTTTCGAAGCGGGCTGGCATGCCACGAACAGCGAGATCCCTCCACTGCGGCCTGCGGCCTTCGCGTCGGGATGACACGGGCTGTCGCGCGCTGACGCGCGCTCCCCTTTAGAATGCGGGTCCCATGATCCGCGCCGTCACCCTCGATCTCGACGACACGCTCTGGCCGATCGAGCCGGTGATCCTCTCGGCCGAGTCCGAGCTGGACGAATGGCTGCGCGCGAATTGCCCGGAAGTGGCCGAGGCGTGGCCGGTGGAGGCCATGCGCGAGCTGCGCACGCGCGTGTTCGCGGAGAATCCGCACCTTTCGCACGACTTCTCGGCGCTGCGCAAGCTTTCGCTCGCGCAGGCGTTCCAGGGCTTCGATCGCGGCGACGACTGGGTCGAGCGCGCGTACGAGGTCTACTTCGACGCGCGTAACCGCGTGGAGCTCTATCCCGAGGCGCGCGCGGCGCTCGAATCGCTCGCCGCGCGCTGGCCGCTCGCGAGCATCTCGAACGGCAACGCCGACCTGCATCGCATCGGCCTCGGCGAGTTCTTCGTCGCGATGGTTTCCTCGCGCGTCGTCGGGCACGCGAAGCCGGACGCGCGCATCTTCCGCAAGGCCGCGGTGCACCTGGGGCTGGAGCCGCACGAGATCGTGCACGTGGGCGACGACCCCGAGCTCGACGTGCTCGGCGCGAAGCGCGCCGGCATGTTCACCGTGTGGCTGAACCGCCACGGCGCGCAGTGGGCGCACGCCGAGCGGCCCGACATCGAGGTACGCACGCTGGAAGGTCTCGAGGCGGCGCTCGATGCGCTGGTCGCGGAGCGTCGCGCGCAGAAGGAGCGAACTGCATGAACGTCGTGATCGAACCCGGCAGCGTGAGCCGCGCCCTGCCCATCGTGCCCGTGACGGCCGCGCAGCTCGACACGTTCCTCGCGACGCAGCCGGCGAGCGCGCGGCGCTGGGTGGAGAGCACGGGCTTCAAGGGCATGCCCGCGACGTGGTGCGGCATCGCCGGCCTCGACGGCTCGCTGTCGATGGTGCTCGTCGGTGTCGCGCCCACGCCCGACCTCTACGCGCTGTCGCACCTGCCATTCGCGCTGCCCGAGGGCGATTACGCGCTGGCGATGGGCCCGGCGATGCTCGACCCGCTGCATGCCGCGCTCGGCTTCGCGCTCGGCGCGTATCAATTCCAGAAGTACCGCAAGGCGCGGCGCGCGCCAGCGCGGCTCGTGCTGCCGCAGGGCGCGAACCCGGTGGTGCTGCGCGAGCTCGTCGCGGCCATCGGGCTCGTGCGCGACCTCGTGAACACGCCGACCGAGCACATGGGCCCGGCCGAGCTCGGCGACGTCGCGCGCGAGCTCGCGCAGGCGTACGGCGCGGAGTATTCCGAGATCGTCGGCGACGAGCTGCTCGCGAAGAACTTCCCCGCCATCCACGCCGTGGGCCGCGCGTCGCATCGCGCGCCGCGGCTGCTCGAGATCAACTGGGGGCAGGCGTCGCACCCGCGCGTCGCGCTGCTCGGCAAGGGCGTGTGCTTCGACACCGGCGGCCTGAACATCAAGCCGTCCGACGGCATGCGCTGGATGAAAAAGGACATGGGCGGCGCCGCGCACGCGCTCGGCCTCGCGCGGCTGATCATGGCGCACCGGCTGCCCGTGCGGCTGCAGGTGC
Source organism: uncultured Pseudomonadota bacterium (assembly GCA_937996755.1). GTDB lineage: Bacteria > Pseudomonadota > Gammaproteobacteria > Xanthomonadales > Ahniellaceae > CALKUS01. The sequence continues at coordinate 3,168 of CALKUS010000120.1, forward strand.
TGATTCCCGCGGTCGAGAACGCGATCTCGGCGAATGCCTATCGCCCGGGCGAGGTGATCGTCACGCGCTCCGGCGTGTCGGTGGAGATCGACAACACGGACGCGGAAGGCCGCGTGGTGCTCGGCGACGCGATCGTGTACGCCGCGGAATCGCAGCCGACGCTGATGATGGACTTCGCGACGCTGACCGGTGCCGCGCGCGTCGCGCTCGGCCCCGAGCTGCCGGCGCTGTTCACGAACGACGATGCGCTGACGAACGCGATCCAGCTCGCCGGCCGCGCCGAGCTCGATCCCGTGTGGCCGATGCCGCTGTGGCAGCCGTATCGCTCGATGCTGGACTCGTCGGTCGCCGACATGGCGAACGCCGGCGCATCGCGCCAGGCCGGCGCGATCACCGCCGCGCTCTACCTGCAGCGCTTCGTGCCGGACGGCGTGCCGTGGACGCACGTCGACGTGTACTCGTGGAACGACGGCGATCGGCCGGGCCGGCCGCGCGGTGGCGAGGCGCAGTCGTTGCGTGCGTTCTTCAGCTTCCTTCGAAGTCGCTTCTTCCAGGCCTGAGGCGGATTGTCTCGAAGGAAGTGGGAGCGGCCCATGGCCGCGAATCCCTCGACGCCCGATGTCAGTGAAGACGAAGCGCTTTCGGGTCGCAGCCATGGGCCGCTCCCACCGCTCCTGGATACGACGCGCCAAAGCAAGAGGCCGGGCTTTCGCCCGGCCTCTTGCTGTTGCTGCTTTGGCTCCATGGAGAACTACAAGCTCAGTTGACCGGCTTCTGCGTCTCGGCGATGTCGCGCGACTTCGGCTGCTCGGCCAGCGTGAACGCCTTCACGCGTGCGGCGAGGGCGCGGTCGGCGGTCAGCATGTCGATCGCGTCGGACAGCACGGCGGCCGCTTCGGTGAGCAGCACGTCCGGCTTGTCGTCGGTCTCGTCTTCCGCCGTGGGCGCGCGCTCGTCGGCCTGCAGGCCGTCGTCTTCCTGCACGAGCGACGCGTCGCGCTCGCTCTCCTCGACGGTCTTCATCGGCTCCTGGCCCGCGGTCGCTTTCGCGCGCAGCGCGTCGCGCTGCTTGTCGCGCTCGGTCTTCTTCGCCGTCTGCGCGTCGCGCTCGGCCTTGCGCGTGGTCTCGAGCAGCGAGAGCGACTTCTCCTTGCGCAGCTTGCGGTACTCGGCGAGGTCTTCGAGCCAGAACTGATACTCCTGGTTCGTCTTCACGCGCGCGTCGTGCTTCGTCTCGAGCATCGGGACGAGCTCGCGCAGGTTGCCGCGGCCGGTGAAGTCGGCGGCGTTGATCTGCGTCCACGGCAGCGCGTTGTCGATGGCGCTCTCGCCCCACTCCGTCGGATCGATCGTGGTCGGGAACGCGACGTCGGGGATGACGCCCTTGTTCTGCGTCGAGCCGCCGTTGACGCGGAAGAACTGCGCCACCGTCAGCTTGAGCTGGCCGAACTTCGAGTTCTCGTTCTGCGCGACGTTGTCGAGGTCGACGAGGTTCTGCACCGTGCCCTTGCCGTAGGTCGTCTCGCCGATGATCAGCGCGCGGCCGTAGTCCTGCAGCGCGGCGGCGAAGATTTCCGACGCGGACGCCGAGCTGCGGTTCACGAGCACGGCGAGCGGGCCGTCCCACGCGACGCCGGCGTTCGTGTCGGCCTCGACGCTGACCCTGCCCTGCGCGTCGCGTACCTGCACGACCGGGCCCTTGTCGATGAACAGGCCGGTGAGATCCGTCGCTTCCGTGAGCGAGCCGCCGCCGTTGTCGCGCAGGTCGATCACCACGCCTTCGACGTGCTCGTCCTTCAGCTCGCCGAGCAGCTTCGCGACGTCGCGCGTGGAGCTGCGGTAGTCGGCCTTGCCGGCGCGGTGGCCTTCGAAGTCGTGATAGAAGGTCGGCAGCGAAATCACGCCGATGCGGTGTACGAGGTCGCCTTCCGGAATCTCGATCACCGACTTGCGCGCAGCCTGCTCTTCCAGCTTCACCTCTTCGCGGACGATCGCGAGGTGCGCGGGCTTCGCGTCCGGCATGTCGCCGGGCACGACGTCGAGATACACCGTGGTGCCCTTCTTGCCGCGGATCAGGTCGACGACGTCGTCCAGGCGCCAGCCGACGACGTCCTGCATCGACGCCTTGTCGGAGCCGACGGCCGTGATGCGGTCGCCCACCTTGATCTTGCCGCTCTTGTCGGCCGGGCCGCCCTTCACGATCGTGCGCACGGTCGTGAACTCGTCGTCCTTCTGCAGCACGGCGCCGATGCCCTCGAGCGAGAGGCGCATCTGGATGGTGAAGTTCTCGCTCGCGCGCGGGCCGAGGTAGCCGGTGTGCGGCTCGATCGCGCTCGCGTACGCGTTCATGAACGTCTGGAACACGTCCTCGCCGTCGAGCTCGACGACGCGCTCGTTGAAGCTGCGGTAGCGCTTGTCGAGCGTCTTGCGGATGTCGGCTTCGGTCTTGCCGGCGAGCTTCAGGCGCAGCCAGTCGTTCTTCACGCGCAGGCGCCACAGTTCGTCGAGCTCGGCCTTCGTCGCCGGCCACGGCGCGTCCTTGCGGTCGTACGCATAGGACTCGTCGACCGTGAAGTCGAAGCCCTTCGCGAGCAGGCTGCGCGAGTACTCGGTGCGCTCGGCCACGCGCTGCTCGTAGACGCGGAACATTTCGAACGGCGGATCGAGCACCTGGTCGTAGATCGCGTCGTCGAGGCCGGTCTGGTAGCGCGCAAAGCCGTCGATGTCGGATTTCAGGAAGAACAGCTTCTCGGCGTCGAGCGCTTCCTCGTAACGCTTGAGGATCTCGGCCGACATCGCGTCGTCGAGCGGCACGCGCTTGTAGTGGAAGCGGGTCAGGAAGCGCGTCGCCCACATCGCGGCCTGCGCCTGCGCGTCGACCGGCTTGATCTGCGGGGGCGTGGCGACGCCGGTGTTCGGCGCGGACGTGATCGCCATCGGCGAGACGGCAACCAGCCCCAGCAGCAAGGCACTCAATTTCATGACGAAGCTCCTGACACAGCGAAAAGCTCGCGGCTGAAGCCGCACCCACAAACTAGACCCGGCGCCCGGCGCACCGGAGTGCCATTCGTACCGTCAACCCTGTGGGAGCGGCGTGAGCCGCGAGCTTTCCCACAAGCACCGCAACCTCAACTCACCGCCACCTCGGCGTCGGGCACGTAACCGGCCGCGTGGGCCATTTCGTCCGCGTGGTACGACGAGCGCACCATCGGGCCGGATGCGACGTGGCCGAAACCCATCGCCTCGCCCATGCGCGCGATCTCCGCGAACTCGTCCGGCGTCCAGTAACGCAGCACCGGATGATGGTGCGGCGACGGCTGCAGGTACTGGCCGACCGTCACCATGTCCACGTCGTGCGCGCGCAGGTCGCGCAGCGCCTGCTCGACCTGCGGCAGCGTCTCGCCCAGGCCCAGCATGATCCCGGACTTGGTCGGCACGCCGGGATGCGCGGCCTTGAAGCGCTTCAGCAGCGACAGCGACCAGTCGTAATCCGCACCGGGACGCACTTCGCGGTATAGCTCGCGCACCGTTTCCAGGTTGTGATTGAACACGTCGGGCGGCGATTCGAGCATCGCGTCCAGCGCCTTCTCCATACGTCCCTTGCCGCGGAAATCGGGCACGAGGATCTCGACCTTGATCCCCGGGTTGAGTTCCCGGACGTGCTTCACGCAGGCCGCGAAATGCGCCGCGCCGCCGTCGCGGAGGTCGTCGCGGTCCACGGACGTGATGACGACGTAGCGCAGCTTCATGTCGCGGATCGTGCGGGCGAGCTTGATCGGCTCGTCGGCGTCCGGCGGCTTCGGGCGGCCGTGGGCCACGTCGCAGAACGCGCAACGGCGCGTGCAGACGTCGCCGAGCACCATGAACGTGGCCGTGCCCTTCGTGAAGCATTCGTGGATGTTCGGGCACGAGGCTTCCTCGCACACCGTGACGAGCGCGTTTTCGCGGAGTTTCTGCTTCAGCTGCGCGACCGCGTTGCCGCCCGGGATGCGCACGCGGATCCACGAAGGCTTGCGCAGCGCGGGCGCGGTGGCGTCGAACGTGACGGGGTTGCGCGCGATCTTGTCGCGCGCCGTCTGCCGGGCGCCGGGCACGAGGCCCGTGTCGTCGGAAACGACGCTGAGGGGAATCGACTTGCCGGTGGGCTCGCTGCTCATGGTTCCATCGTGGCCGGCGCCGCGATGCGCGGCAGCTCGCCGGCCGCGGTGGCCGGCTCCAGCCCGAACTGCCGGGCCAAGAGCGGCACCAGCGTTTGCGCCACTTCGACCAGGTTCCCGGGACCACCCAAGTCTAGCACCTGGGTCACGCGCAACCCCTGGTAACCACAGGGGTTGATGCGGGAGAACGGCGAGAGATCCATCGCCACGTTGAACGCCAGGCCGTGGAACGAACAACCGCGCCGGACGCGCAGGCCGAGCGCCATGACCTTCGCGTCGCCGACGTAGATGCCGGGCGCACCCTCGCGGCGCTGCGCGACGATGTCCCAGGTGGCGAGCGTGTCGATCACGCACTGCTCGATGCGATTCACCAGCTCGCGCACGCCGACACCGAGACGGCGGAGGTCGAGCAGCGGATAGGCCACGAGCTGGCCCGGGCCGTGGTACGTGACCTGGCCGCCGCGGTCGACCGGCACGACCGGGATGTCGCCCGGCGCGAGCACGTGCTCGGCCTTGCCGGCCTGGCCCTGCGTGAAAACCGGTTCATGCTCGACGAGCCAGAGCTCGTCGCGCGTGTCGGCGTCGCGCGCGTCCGTGAACGCCTGCATGGCGCGCCAGACGGGCTCGTAGGCCCGTCGGCCGAGGTGGCGGACGTTCAGCGGCCGGGTCACAGCGTCATGCGGACGGCCGGGTGCGCACGCAGGCGGCGGTAGGCCTCCTCGTGCCGCTCGCGCGTGTCGCAGTCGAAAGTGACCGCGACGGCGAGGTAACGATCCCCGCTCGAATGGCGATGGCGGACACTGCCGAGGTCCGGCACCACGCCGGCCGCGGTGAGCTCGGAGAGCACGATCGCCTCGAGGTCCGGCTGGTTCTCGCCGAAGGCGGTCACTTCGAATCGGCCCGGGAAGACGAAACCGTGGCCGGCATCGGCGGCGGTCTGGGCCAGTTGGTTCAGGTCGGTGGTCATCGCGCGGAAATGGGGGTTGGTGCCCCGGTATTAAACACCCGGCGCGTGAAGGCGGGGTTCGCTTGGCGCTTCGTTCGGTGCCGTGCCTTCGTCCCTGCGGTCCTCCGTTCGGCATCCCTGCCGCTTCGATCGAATTCGTACATCAGGCTTCGGTGGGTGCCGCGACTCCGTCCCTGGGGTCCTCCGTTCGGCATCCCTGCCGCTCCGATCGGTTCCGTACATCGGGCTTCGGTGGGTGCCGCGACACCGTCCCTGGGGTCTTCCGTGCGCACATCCTTGTGCGCACCTCGAGTGAGCCAGCTGCCGCCGGCTTCGTTCGGTGCAGCGACTCCGTCCCTGGGGTCTTCCGTTCGCACATCCCTGTGCGCACCTCGAGTAGCGCAGCAGCCGCCAATAAGGCGGCTGCTCAGCGCGCTACTCGAACCACAGCATGATCGAATCGCCGAGGCGCTTGAAGAAGCCGCCTTCGGGGTATTCCTCGAGCGCCACGAGCGGCGTTTCCAGCACCTGCTTGCCGTCGAGCTCGACGGTGACGGTGCCCACCTTCTGGCCCCTGGTGAGCGGCGCGACGAGCGGCTTCTGCACGTTCATCGTGGCCTTGAGGCGCTCGTAGGCGCCGCGCGGGATGGTGATGAGGCTGTCGCTCGCGACGCCGAGCTTCGCCTTCACCGCTTCGCCCTTCCAGAGGTCGGCTTCGGAGATCTGCTGGCCGGCGGTGTACAGCTTGTGCGATTCGAAGAAGCGGAAGCCGTAGTTGAGCAGCGCCTGCGCCTCGTCGGCGCGCACCTTCTCGCCGCTCGTGCCCATCACGACGGCGATCAGGCGCGTGTCGCCGCGCTTCGCCGAGGCGGAGAGGCAGAAGCCCGCGGTCGAGTGGTGGCCGGTCTTGATGCCGTCGACGGACGCGTCGCGCCACAGCAGCGTGTTGCGGTTGTGCTGCGTGATGCCGTTGAACGCGAACTCCTTCACCGAGTAGATCTTGTAGTCCTCGGGGAAGTCGTGGATGAGCGCGCGCGACAGCCGCGCGACGTCCAGCGCCGTCGTTTCGTGGCCTTCGGCCGGCAGGCCGTGCGCGTTCACGAAGTGCGTGTGCGTGAGGCCCAGCTTCTTCGCGTAGTCGTTCATGAGCTGCGCGAACGTCTCCTCGCTGCCGGCGACATGCTCGGCCAGCGCGATCGACGCGTCGTTGCCCGACTGGATGATCATCCCGTACAGGAGATCCTTCAGCGGCACGCTCTGGTTCACCGGCAGGAAGCTCGTCGAACCGTCGGTCTTCGCGCCGCCGCCGCGCCACGCGTGCTCGCTGATGAACACCGGGTCCTCGAGCTTCACCTTGCCCGCGGCGAGCTCGGCCGAGACCACGTAGCTCGTCATGATCTTGGTGAGGCTCGCGGGCGGCAGCGGCTGCTCGCCTTCCTTCTCGGCCAGCACCTGGCCCGTCAGGTAGTCCATGAGCACGTAGCTCTTCGCGGACAGCGTCGGCGCGGGCGGGATCGGCACGTTCAGCGCGGTCGGCGCGGGCGCGGCACCGGGTTTCGGGACTGCGGGCGCAGGCGTCTGCGCCGCGAGCGGCAGTGCCGCGGACAGCAGCGCAATGGCGAGGAAGCGGATCGGGGAAACGGTCATGGCAACGGGGAAAGTCCTGGAAATATCGGAAGAATTCACTGGCTGACGACGACGGGCCGCAACCCGAGCCGCGAGAGCTGCGACTGCACGTCGGCTGCATCGCGTGCACGAACCGGGCCGACGCGCACGCGATAGACGCGCTTGCCGGCAACGCGTTCGCGGTCGATCGAGACGTCGTCGACATCCGCGGCCGCGAGGCGATCGACCAGCCGCTTCGCATTGTCCTTGTCGGCGAAGGCGCCGATCTGGAAAAGCACTGACCCGGAGCGGGCAGTCGCGGTTCCCTGCGGCGTGCGCGGCACCGCGGCTGCCGAAGCACGCGGCGGCGGGACGATCGCGGCGAGCGTCTCGCGCGACGATTCCGGGTCGCCCGGGTCGATCGCGCGCACTTCCACGCGCCCGGTGCCGCGCGCCTGGATGCCGAGCTTGATCGCGGCGGAATAGCTGAGGTCAATGATGCGACCGTCGTGGAACGGGCCGCGGTCGTTCACGCGCACCACCACGGAACGGCCGTTCTCGAGGTTCGTGACGCGCGCGAACGTCGGCAGCGGCAGCGTCTTGTGCGCGGCGGTCATCGCGTACATGTCGTACGGTTCTCGCGACGACGTGAGGCGGCCATGGAATTTCGTGCCGTACCACGACGCGAGCCCGCGTTCGACGTAGCCGCGGCTCGACGGCAGCACCTCGTAGGTGCGGCCGAGCACGGTGTACGGCGACTTGTTGCCGAACGCGGAGCGCGGCTCGGCACGCGGGACCGGCTCCTTCACCGCTGAGACGTCGGGCGGGATCGGCGGGCCGCCGTCGCGCTCCGCCCACGGCGCCGGGCCGTCGCGCACGGTCGGCGGCGCGGGCACGCGCGAACCGCTTTCGCGCGGCAGCGACGACGATTCGCGCGGTGGCGGCGCGTGCCTGGTCGGCGCGTGGCCGCAGGCGGACAGGAGCACGACGAGCAGCGGAGCGAAGCGGCGGAGGGATTCCGCGCGCATCAGCGCGCGGCGGAAGGCGCCGCGACGGCCGGCGACGCGCCGGCCGCGATCGACTCCGCGAGCTGGTACACGGCGAGGCTGTACATCGGGCTGCGGTTGTAGCGCGTGATCACCCAGAAGTTCTGGTGGGTGATCCAGTACTCGTCGCCCTGCGCGCCGTCGAGCTTCAGCAGCGTGGCGGCCTTGTTCGGGTCGCCTTCGGCGGGCGTGCGATAGCCCCAGTCGGCGAGCTGGCCGACGGAGTACACCGGCTCGTAGCCGGCGGGCTCGAGCGTACGCGCGTCGACGGCGCGGTTCGCCGGGCTCGCGACGGGCTCGCCCGTTTCCCAGCCGTGCGCGACGAAATAGTTCGCGATCGACGCGAAGATGTCGGCCTTCGACGTCCACAGGTCGATGTGCGCGTCGTCGTCGCCGCTCTTCGCCCACTGCGCGACCGACGTCGGCATGAACTGGCCCCAGCCCATGGCGCCCGCATACGAGCCCGAAATCTCCTCGACCTTGTACGGCAGCAGGTCGCGGGGCAGCAGGAACAGCTGCTTCAGCTCCTTGCGGAAGAACTCGGCGCGCGGCGGGTAGTAGAACGCGAGCGTGACGAGCGCATCGAGCACCTTGTACTTGCCGGTGATGCGGCCGTAGTTCGTCTCCACGCCGATGATCGCGACGATCAGCTCGGGCGGTACGCCGTAGTCCTTCGCGATCTTCTCGAGCAGCTCGGCGTTCTCGCGGTAGAACGCGATGCCGTCGGCGATGCGCTTGTCGCCGAGGAAGATCGGGCGGTAGTCGCGCCACGGCTTCGTCTTCTCGGCCGGACGCGAGATCGCGTCGATGATGGTCTGCTGGTAGCGCGCCTGCGCGAGCGCCTGCTCGACCGAACGTTGGTCGAGGCGTACGTCGGCCGCCTTCGCATCGGCGACGAGCTCCTTCACGAACGCGCGCTCGCCCGGATGTACTTCGGGGCGGGCTTTCGCGAGGGAGTCGGTGGCACAGCCGCCGCTGGAAAGCACGGCTGCGGAGAGGAAGAGTCGGGACAGCAGTTTCATCGATCGAGGATTCTATCGCTGTGCGCGGGCAGGTTCGACGGGGGCGCCTTCAGCCCACGACGAGGCGCCGGTGCGCGTGGATGGAAAGCACGATGCCCCAGGCTGCGAGCAACGAGACGGCGGACGTGCCGCCGTAGGAGATGAGCGGCATCGGCACGCCGACCACGGGCAGCAGGCCCGTGATCATGCCGCCGTTCACCATGACGTACACAAAGAAGGTCATCGCGATCGAGCCGGCCAGCAGCCGCGAAAACGTGTCGCGCGCAGACGCGGCGATCCACAGCCCGCGGCCGATGATGAACAGGTAGAGCGCCACCACGAGCGCGACGCCGATCAGCCCCCACTCCTCGGCGAACACCGCGAAGATGAAGTCGGTCGTGTGCTCGGGCAGGAAATCGAGCTGCGCCTGCGTACTCGCCTCGAAGCCCTTGCCGAGCAGGCCGCCCGAGCCGACCGCGATCTTCGCCTGGATGATGTTCCAGCCGTTGCCGAGCGGGTCGGCCTCGGGGTCGAGGAACATGCGGATGCGGTTGCGCTGGTATTCGTGCATGAACTCCCACGCGATCGGCGCGGCCGCGGCCGCGGAACCGACCAGCATCAGGATGCGCGGCCAGCCGATGCCGCCGAGGAAGATCACGAACGCGCCGCTCACGCCCACGAGCAGCGCCGTGCCGAGGTCGGGCTGCTCCGCGATCAGGCCGGCCGGGATCGCGACGAGCAGCGCGGCCATCGCGAGCGAGCCCCAGCTGGGCGGCAGCGGCCGGTCGTGCAGGAACCACGCGACCATCATCGGCAGCGAGAGCTTGGCGAGCTCGGACGGCTGGAAGCGCAATACGCCGAGGTCGAGCCAGCGGTGCGCGCCACGGCCCTCGCCGAACAACGTCACCGCGACGAGCAGCGCGAGCGTCCCGAGGTAGAAGCCGGGCGTCCAGCTGCGCAGGATCGCGGGCGGCACGCGCGAGAGCGTGATCATCACCGCAAGGCCGAGCACCAGCCGCAACGCCTGGTTCGTCACCTGGTCGGTGCTGCCGGCGCTCGCGCTGTACAGCACGCCCAGGCCCACGACGCAGAGCACCAGCAGCGCGCCGAGCAGCGGCAGGTCGAGGTCGATGCGCCGCCACAGGCGCTGCTTCCAGCGCCGCGCACCTGCGCGCAGCTGCGTCATCGTGCCGGCGGTCATTGCGGCGGGCTCCGCAACAGCCACGCGTCGAGGATGCGGCGCGCGACGGGTGCCGCGGCCTTCGAGCCGCTATTGCCGTGCTCGACGACGACGGCGACCGCGATGGTCGGCGCCTCCGCGGGCGCGTACGCCACGAACAATGCCTGGTGGCGCAGGTGCTCGCTCACGCGATTCTCGTCGTATTCGGCGCCGTCCTTGCGGCGGAAGCGCTGCGCCGTTCCGCTCTTGCCCGCGATGCGATACGGCGAATCGGCACCGACGGCGCGCGCCGTGCCGGTGGGTCCGTGCATCACGGAGATCATCCCGGTGCGCACCGCTTCGAGGTTCGCGGGATCGTGCACGAAGCTCGCGGTGGTCGCCGGCGGCCCGAACGGCACGCGCGCGCCGTTCAGCCCGTCCTGCGTTGCAAGCAGCAGGTGCGGGCGGATGCGCACGGCGCCGTCGGCGAGCGTGGCGAGCGCGCTGGCGAGCTGGATCGGCGTGACCACCCAGTAGCCCTGGCCGATGCCTGCGATCACGGTTTCGCCCGGATACCAGGGCTTTTCCTGCGTGATGCGCTTCCACTCGCGCGACGGCAGCACGCCCTTGCCTTCGCCCACGAGGTCGATGCCAGTGGGCGCACCGAAGCCGAACTGCTTGAGGTACTCGCCGAGGCGATCGACGCCGATTTCGACGGCGAGGCCGTAGAAGTACGTGTTGACCGATTGCGCGAGCGCCTCGTTGAGGTCGACGCGGCCGTGGCCGCCCTTCTTCCAGTCGTGCCACGCGAACGAATTGCCCGGAAGGCGGAATTCGCCGGTCGAGAACACCGTGGTGGACGGCGTGCGCACGCCGAGCTCGAGGCCGGCGAGGCCGATGAAGGGTTTCATCGTCGAGCCGGGCTCGTAACCACCCTGCAACGCGCGGTTGAACAGCGGGCGGTTCGGCGCGGCGAGCAGCGCCGCGTAGTCCTTGCGCGAGATGCCGTTCACGAACAGGTTCGCGTCGTAGCTCGGCAGGCTGACCATCGCGAGCACGTCGCCGTTGCGCGGGTCGATCGCGATCGCGGAACCGGCGCGGCCCTCGAACGCGGCGACCGTCGCGCGCTGCAGCTGTGCGTCGATCGTGAGGTAGACGTTGCGGCCTTGCTTCGGCGGCACGCGCTCGAGCACGCGCAGCGCGCGGCCCTGTGCGTTCATCTCGACCTGTTCGTAGCCGGCCTCGCCCTGCAGCTCGCGCTCGTACTGGCGCTCGATGCCGGTCTTGCCGATGTGCGTCATCCAGCCGGCCTGGAAGTCTTCGCGCTCCTGGTCGCCCTGGTCGACGCGGCCGACGTAGCCGACCACGTGCGTGAGCAACTCCTTCTGCGGGTAGTAGCGCGTGAGGTACGGCACCACGTCCACGCCCGGGAACTCGTGGCGGTGCACCGCGAAGCGCGCCACTTCTTCCTCGCTGAGCTGGAACTTCACGGGCACGCTGTTGAAGCCGCGCTTCAGCGAGCGCGTCTCACCGAAGCGCTCGAGCTCCTCCGGCGCAATCTCGATCACCTGGCGCAGGCGCGCGAGCGTGTCGTCGATGTCGCGGATCTGCTCGGGCACGAGCTCGAGGCGGTACTGCGGGATGTTTTCCGCGAGCAGCTCGCCGTTGCGGTCGTAGATCAGCCCGCGCGACGGCGCGACCGCGCGCGGCTTGATGCGGTTCGCCTCGGAGCGGCCGTGGAATTCGTCGTGCCGCATCACCTGCAGCACGAAGAAGCGCCCGACGAGCACCATCAGGCACACGAAGATGATCGCGAAGCCGGTGAACGCGCGCGCACGGAACAGCGCGAGCTGGCTCCCTGCCTCCTTCACGCGGCGGGGTCCGCGGCGCAGCACGCTCAGGCGGCGGCGGGCGCGCATCGTCGTCCTAGGCTTCGCGTGCGCGCGCGCCGCGCTGGCGCGCGACGTCCAGCGCGAGGAACAGCCACGGCCACGCGAGCGTGCCGACGGCCGGTGCGATCCAGTACTGCCACTCGGCCATGCCGCCGCCCGAGAACGCCCGGATCATCAGCATGACGACGCGGTCGTTGACGAGCAGCGCGAAGATCGCGAGGCACTGCTGCAGCATCGGGAAGAAGCGCATGCGCGCGCGCAGGCGCAGCACGATGAATGCGACGATCGCGAGGCGCAGCGCCTGCTCGCCGAGCAGCGAGCCGGTGAGCAGGTCGCCCGCGAGCCCGAGCAGGAACGCGCGCCCGATCGACATCTTCTCCGGCGCTTCGAGCGCCCAGTACACGACCACGAGCGCCGGCCAGAACGGCTTCAGCGGCAACAGCGACGCGGGCAGCGCGACGAGCCCGAGCAGCAGCGACAGCACGAGGCTCGCGGCATAGACGATACCGCCGACGCGGTTGCGCGTGCTCACGGCATGCCTCCGGCCGGGACCACGGGCAACGCCTCGGGCGGGCCGACGATTTCGTACGAGCCCTGCCCCGGCAGCTCGATCGTCTCGCGCTCGTCGTGCAGCACGAGCAGCTCGCCCGAACGCGACATCCCGGCCGCGGGCGTCGCGAGCGCGAGCACGAACGTCGCGGAGTCGTCGGGCGTGAGCGTGCGGATCACGCCCACCGGCAGGCCGGCCGGGAAATGGCCGCCGAGGCCCGAGGTGACGAGCTCGTCGCCCTGGCGGATGTCGGCGGAAAACGGGATGTGCGGCAGGCGCAGCGTGGCCAGCTCGCCCGTACCGTAGGCGATCGCGCGCAGCCCGGTGCGCACCACGCGCACCGGGATCGCATGGCCGGCGTCGGTGATCAGGATCGCGATCGAGCGGTCCGGCTGCACTTCCAGCAGCTGGCCGACCACGCCGTGCGCGTCGATCACCGCCTGGCCCTGCGCGACGCCGTCGGCGCTGCCGACGTCGAGCACGATGCGATGGCGGAAGGGATCGAGGTCCACGTCGATCAGCTCGGCGAGTTGCGCCTTGAGCGCGAGGCGGCCCTTGGCATCGAGCAGCTCGCGCAAACGCGCGTTCTGTTCCTGCACCGTGCCGAGCCGCGCGAGGCGCGCCTGCGCGAGCAGCAGCTGCTGCCGGAGCACCGCGTTCTCGTCCGCGAGCTGGCCGCGGTCGCTCACGACCGCATGCGCGCCGCGCACGATGCGCACCGGCGCCGAGACCAGCCAGTAGACGGGACCGGTGATGTTGCCGGCCGCGCGACGCACCGCGGCGAGGTACTGGCCGCGATGGTCCACCACCATCAGCACGATCGCGAGCGCCAGGTACGCGACGAGGCGCAGCGTGCCCGCGCCGCCTTCGGCGAACAGCGGTGCGCTTTCCTGTGAGCTCGTGGCCATTTCAGCCGGAGGGCCCGGGGCCAGGGGCCCGGGGCCCGGACGAGCGAGGGCACGCGTCGCTTCGCGCGCACCGGGCGTTCAGCGCGAAGCCGGCCTTCATGGGCCCTGTGCCCTGGGCCCTGGGCCCCTGCACATGAACACCCACGCTGGCCGCTCCGTCACTCGGGCGAGAAGAACTCGCTACCGTGCAGGTCGATCATCTCGAGCGCGCGGCCACCACCGCGGGCGACGCAGGTGAGCGGGTCGTCGGCAACCTGCACGTGCAGCCCGGTTTCCTCGGCCAGCAGGCGGTCGAGGTCCTTGAGCAGCGCGCCGCCGCCGGTGAGGACGATGCCGCGCTCGGCCACGTCGGAGCAGAGCTCCGGCGGGGTCTGCTCGAGCGCGGCCTTCACCGCGCTCACGATGCCGGCGAGCGGCTCGTGCAGCGCCTCGAGGATCTCGTTCGAGTTGATCTGGAACATGCGCGGCACGCCCTCGGCGAGGTTGCGGCCGGACACTTCGATTTCCTTGACCTCGGACTGCGGGTAGGCGCAGCCGATTTCCATCTTGATGCGCTCGGCGGTGGATTCGCCGATCAGCGTGCCGTGGTTGCGGCGCACGTAGTTGATGATCGCCTCGTCGAAGCGGTCGCCGCCGATGCGGACCGACTGCGCGTAGACGATGCCGTTGAGCGAGATGACCGCCACCTCGGACGTGCCGCCGCCGATGTCGAGCACCATCGAGCCGCGCGCCTCGTGCACCGGGATGCCGGCGCCGATGGCGGCCGCCATGGGCTCCTCGATCAGGAACACGTCGCGCGCGCCGGCGCCTTCGGCCGACTCCTTGATCGCGCGGCGCTCCACCTGGGTCGAGCCGCACGGCACGCAGATCAGCACGCGCGGGCTGGGGCGCAGGAAGCGCGAGCGGTGCACCTTGCGGATGAACGCCTGCAGCATCTCCTCCGTCATCGTGAAGTCGGCGATCACGCCGTCCTTCATCGGGCGGATGGTGACGATGTTGCCGGGCGTGCGGCCCAGCATGCGCTTCGCTTCCCAGCCGACGGCGGCGACCGAGCGCGGGCCGCCGGGGCCACGGTCCTGCCGGATCGCCACCACGGAAGGCTCGTTCAGGACGATGCCCTGGCCACGCGCATAGATCAGCGTGTTGGCCGTGCCGAGGTCGATGGACAGGTCGTTGGAGAAGACGCCGCGGAGGCTCTTGAAGAACATGGGGGGTTCGCAGCCGGGAGGATGTTTCGAAAAAAAGCGCGCTACTTTAGCAATCGACCCTACCACCGGCAAGCAAGAAAACCGCATGCAGTGATAGAGTTCGCGGTTCGGACGCAACGTTAAGATTGCGCAAAACCGCAGGGGATTTTCTGGTTTTTTCCTGACTCGCACATGCACGCAGATCCCGCCCTCATCGATCACCTCGCGCGACTGTCGCGCCTCGCGCTGGACGCATCGGACCGCGAGCGCCTCGCGAACGAACTGCCGCGCGTCGTCGCGCTGCTCGACTCACTCGCGCGCGCATCCGTCGAAGGCGTCGAACCGCTCGCGCATCCGCTCGAGCTGAGCGTGCGCCTGCGCGAGGATGTCGTGACCGAAGGCGACCGCAGCGACGAGCTGCTCGCGCTCGCGGGCGAGTCGCAGGGCGGCTACTACCTCGTCCCGCGCGTGATCGACTGAGCATGGAGCGCCGCAGCCTCAGCGAATGGCGCGACGCCCTCGTCGCGCGCCGCGTCTCCGCCGCCGAGCTGGCACAGGCCGCGCTCGCTGCCGCGCGCGAAGCCCAGCCCGCATTGAACGCGCTCATCAGCGAAGCGTCCGACGACGCGATCCTCGCGGCCGCGGCCACGGCCCAGGCCGTGATCGGCCGGCGCGATGCCTCGCCGCTGGCCGGAATTCCCTTTGCCCACAAGGACTTGTTCTGCACGCGCGGCCTGCGGACGACGGCCGGCTCGCGCATGCTCGACGGCTTCGTCCCGCCCTACGACGCGACGGTCGCGGCGCGCCTGAACGGCGCCGGCGCCGTGTGCATCGGCAAGGCGAACATGGACGAATTCGCCATGGGCTCGTCGAACGAGAACAGCCATTACGGCGCGGTCCGCAATCCGTGGGACCACGGCCGGGTGCCCGGCGGCTCGTCGGGCGGTTCGGCCGCGCTCGTCGCGGCGGGCGCCGTGCCGTTCGCGACCGGCAGCGACACCGGCGGATCGGTGCGACAGCCCGCCGCGTTCTGCGGCATCACGGGCATCAAGCCGACCTACGGCCGCGTCTCCCGGTTCGGGATGATCGCGTACGCGTCGAGCCTGGACCAGGCGGGCGTGCTCGCACGCACGGCCGAGGACTGCGCGATCGTGCTCGGCGCGATGGCCGGCGCCGACCCGAACGATGCAACCTGCGCCGACGCGCCGGTGGACGACTACCGGGCACGGCTCGGCGACGGCGTGGCCGGGAGGAAGATCGGGGTCGTGCGCGAGCTGTTCGGTGCGGGCGTCGATGCGCGCGTGGCCGAGCGGACGCGCGAAGCGCTGGCCCTGCTGGAGCGGGCCGGCGCCACGCTCGTCGACGTCAGCCTGCCCTCGCTCGCGCTCGCGATCCCGGCGTACTACGTGATCGCGCCGGCGGAAGCATCGAGCAACCTCGCGCGCTACGACGGCGTGCGCTACGGCCATCGCGCCGCGGCCCCGGCCGACCTCGACGACCTCTACAGCCGCACGCGCGCGGAAGGCTTCGGCCCCGAGACGCGCCTGCGCATCCTGAGCGGCACGTACGTGCTCTCTTCCGGCTATTACGACGCCTACTACCGTCGTGCGCAGCAGGTGCGCCGGCTGATCGCGGACGATTTCCGCCGCGCGCACGCGCAGGTCGACCTGCTCGCCGGCCCCACGACGCCGACGCCGGCGTTCGCGCTCGGCGAGAAGGTTTCCGATCCACTCGCGATGTATGCCGCGGACGTCAATACCGTGGCAGTGAACCTCGCCGGACTGCCGGCGATCTCGCTGCCGGCCGGCTTCGTCGACGGGCTGCCCGTGGGCCTGCAGCTGGTCGGCGCTCCGTTCGCGGAGAGCGCGTTGTTCGCCGCGGGCCATGCGCTGCAGCAGGCGAGCGATTTCCACCTCGCCACGCCGCCGGGGCCCGCCTGATGTTCGCCGACTGGGAGGCGGTGATCGGGCTCGAGGTGCACGTGCAGCTCGCCACGCGCAGCAAGCTCTTTTCGGGTTCGAGCACGGCGTACGGCGCGGAGCCGAACACGCAGGCGTCGCCCGTCGACGTCGCGCTGCCGGGCACGCTTCCGGTGCCGAACCGCGAGGCGGTGCGCTTCGCGATCCGGCTCGGGCTCGCGATCGACGCGCGGATCGCGCCGCATTCGGTCTACGCGCGCAAGAACTACTTCTACCCGGACCTCCCGAAGGGCTACCAGATCAGCCAGTACGAGGATCCGATCGTCAGCGCGGGCAGGCTCGCCGTGCGCCGCGACGACGGCAGCGAGTTCGTCGTGCCGATCCAGCGCGCACACCTCGAGGAGGACGCGGGCAAGAGCGTGCACGACGCGTTCCACGGCGCGACGGGCATCGACCTGAACCGGGCGGGCACCCCGTTGCTCGAGATCGTCACCGAGCCCGCGCTGCACGGCGCGAGCGACGCGACCGCGTACCTGAAGACCCTGCATCGGCTCGTGCGCTGGCTCGGCGTCAGCGACGGCAACATGCAGGAAGGCTCGTTCCGCTGCGACGCGAACGTGTCGGTGCGACGGCGTGGCGACGCGAAGCTCGGCACGCGCGCGGAAATCAAGAACGTCAACTCGTTCCGCTTCGTCGAGAAGGCGATCGACTACGAGATCGAGCGGCAGGTGCGCCTGCTCGAATCCGGCGGCAGCGTGGTGCAGGAGACTCGCCTCTACGACGAGACGCGCAACCAGACGCGTTCGATGCGCAGCAAGGAATCGGCGCACGACTACCGCTACTTCCCCGATCCCGACCTGCCGCCGCTCGCGGTGACGCCGGCCGACCTCGAACGCGAGCGCGCCGCGCTGCCCGAGCTGCCGGCGGCTCGACGCGCTCGTTACGTGGCGGAGCTCGCGCTGGGCGAGGCCGAGGCCGACGCGCTCACGGCCGAGCGCGACACGGCCGACTATTTCGACGTCGTGCAGCGTGCGACGAACGATGCGCGACTGTCGGCGAGCTGGGTGATCGGCGAGCTCGCGGCCGCGCTGAACGAGCACGGCACGTCGGTCGCGCAGGCGCGGGTCGCCGCGCCCGCGATGGGCGAGCTGCTCGCGCGCGTGAAGGACGGCACGATCACCGCGAAGAGCGCGAAGGACGTGTTCGCGGCGATGTGGGCCGGCGAAGGCACGCCCGACGCGATCATCGCCGCGAAAGGCCTGAAGCGCGTGAGCGACGACGGCGCGCTGCTCGCGGCGATCGCCGGCATCGTCGACGCGAATCCGACGCAGGTGGCGCAGTACCGCGGCGGCGACGACAAGGTCTACACCTGGCTCGTCGGCCAGGTGATGAAGGCGACGCGCGGCAAGGCCGATCCTGCGCGCGTGAACGAACTGCTGCGGAGAACGCTGGACAACAGCTGACCAGAGACGAGCGTGACGCTAGGATTCGTCCCTGAAGCGCTTCGCTGTTCGGCATCCCTGCCTCACCCTCGGTCGACGCACGCGTTGCCACCGGCATCGCGAAAGCGCGCCGACCTCGATCTGGAAAGCCCATGTCTGCACTGATCTGCGGTTCCCTCGCCTACGACACCATCATGGTCTTCCAGGACCAGTTCAAGAACCACATCCTGCCGGACAAGGTGCACATCCTGAACGTCGCGTTCCTGGTGCCGCGCATGCGCAAGGAATTCGGTGGCTGCGCCGGCAACATCGCGTACAACCTGCGCCTGCTCGGCGAGGACCCGATCCCCATGGCCGCGGTCGGCGAGGACTTCGGCCCTTACCGCGCGCACTTCCAGCGCTGCGGCATCCGCCTCGACTGGGTGAAGGAGATCGAGGACCTCTACACGGCGCAGGCGTACATCACGACCGACCTCGACGACAACCAGATCACCGCGTTCCATCCGGGTGCGATGGTGCGCTCGGTCGACATCGACGTCGCCGCCGTCAAGGAAGCGAAGTTCGGCATCGTGGCGCCCGACACGCGCGAGGCGATGATCAAGCACGCGCGCGAGTTCGCCGAGCGCGACATCCCCTTCATCTTCGATCCGGGCCAGGCATTGCCGCTGTTCGACGGCGCGGAGTTCCGCGCGTTCATCGAGCAGGCCGACTACGTGACGGTGAACGATTACGAGTCGAACCTGCTGCAGCAGCGCACCGGCTGGAGCGAGCAGGAGATCGCGTCGCGCGTGACCGCGTACATCGTGACGCGCGGACCGAAGGGCTCGCTCATCCACACGCCGAAGGGCGGCATGATCGAGATCCCGCCGGCGGCCGAGCGCCGCATCACCGACCCCACCGGCTGCGGCGACGCGTATCGCGCCGGCCTGATCTTCGGACTGATGCGCAACATGGACCTCGCGACCGTCGGCCGCATCGCGTCGCTGATGGGCGCGCTCAAGATCGAGCACCCGGGCACGCAGAACCAGCGCTTCACCTACGACGAGTTCGCCGAGCAGTTCCGCCAGCAGTTCGGCTACAGTCTTTGATCGTCCGGACTCGCCTTGCGCTGACCGACGACTACGTCGTCGGCCACGCGCGGCGCATCCCTGCGCGCGTCGCGCTCCGGCTGCAGGCTCACGAGTGTTCGCGGGCTGCGAGACGCTGGATCCCGGCGTGCGCCGGGATGACGAGATCGGCGGGGCGAGGAAACGCCGGGTTGAGGACAGCAAGTTGATCTCGCGACCCCCTTGCCGGCGGTGTTGTACGGCAATGGATTCCCGCCTTCGCGGGAATGACGAGAAGTAGTAGCGGCACTGGATCCCGGCGTGCGCCGGGATGACGAATTTCCGTCACGCTGAAACGAAAAAGGGCGGCCGATTGGCCGCCCTTCTTCCTTGCGTGCTTCGCTCTGCAACTGAAAGCGTGGATCGAGGGTTCGTCGTGCGGGAAGAGTCACGCCTCTTCCCGCACGGGCCAAACCTGCTTTCAGCCACTCGGATTTCTGCGCAGCAGAAATCCGAGTGAGGTTACTTAGAACTTGTAGCCGGCTTCGACGTACCAGAACTGGCCCGGCAGGTCGTACGTGCCGGCGTCGTAACCGTTCAGCGAGCAGCTCAGGCAGGTCGGCGGCGTCTTGTCGAACAGGTTGTTCACGCCGGCCGCCAGACGCAGGCCTTCCACCGCGAACGGCTGGTTCCATTCCACGCGCAGGTCGTGGAACGTGGTGCCGCCGAGGCGATTGATCGACAGCGACTCGTCCGCCGGGTTCGGATCCGAGCAGAGGCCCAGCGCCGTGAAGCTGTTCGGCGTGTTGTCGAGACCGTCGGAGCACACCTCTTCGACGCCGTCGATGTAGCGCGACGTGAAGGACGCGGTCCAGTCGCCGAACTGCCAGAGCAGCGTGGCGTTCGACTGCCACTCGGGGATCGCGCTGTCGTTGAGCTCGACGCCGACCGCGCGCGAGAACGGCTGGCCGTTCAGCGTGTTGATCGCCTCGTAGTCGCCGACGTACGTCGTGTCCCACGTGATGCCGAAGCGGCCCCAATCGGTGTCGCCGAGCGACCAGTCGACCTTGAAGTCGACGCCGTCGGTGTTGATCTCGCCGATGTTCTGCAGCACGTTGTTGAAGCGGTTGATCTGGCCGTTCGGCGTGCGCGTGATGCCCTGGCAGAAGATCGAGTTCGGATCACCCGTTTCGACGCACGCGTTCAGGATGTCCTGCGCGTCCGGCGCCTGCACGGCGTCCTCGATCTTGTGGTCGTAGTACGTGACTTCGAAGTCGAGGCGATCCGACCAGGCGAGGTCCGTTGCCCACTCCGGGCTGTACACGAAGCCGATCGTGAAGCTCTTCGAGCTTTCCGGCTGCAGGTTCGGGTTACCACCCGTGCTCGTCGTGATCTGCGGATTCGTCTGCTCGTAACCCGGCGGCACGCCGAGCGCGACGCAGTTCGGAGTCACGTTGTTCGAGCACGGGTCGGTGAGCACCGCACCGAACTGCGCGAGGCCGAACAGCTCGCCGATGAACGGCGCGCGGAAACCTTCCGCGTACGTGCCACGGACCATGAAGTCGTCCGTGATGCGCCACTTCATGCCGAACTTGCCGGTGGTCTCGCCGCCGAACGTCGAGTAGTCGGAGTAGCGAACCGCGAGGCTTGCGTCGAGCGACTTGGCGCCGGAGACGTCCGCGAGCAGCGGGATGTTCGCTTCTGCGTACACTTCGTCGACGTCGTAGTCGCCTTCCGTCGCGATCGCCGCGGAGTCCTGCGACTCGCCGACGATGCGCACCTGGTCCGGCGTGAACGAACCGGCGTATTCACGATGCTCGTAACCGGTCGCGAAACCGAACGGGCCGGCCGGCATCTCGAACAGGTCGCCGGTCAGGTTCGCGGAGAACACTTCGAGCTCCTGCTTCGAGGAGTCCTTCGTGTTGATGCGCACCCAGTCCAGCATTTCCTGCGTGATCGTGCCCTGGCCGTTCGCGCCCTGGCCGCCGAACAGGTTGAGCGGAACGCAACCCGCGTTCGCGGCGCAGATCGCCGGGTCGCCCAGCGCGAGCTGGATGCGACGCAGGTTGAAGCCGTTGAAGAAGTTCTGCTCCGCGCGGCTCTCGGTGTTGATGTAGTTCACGTCCCACGACCACAGGCGATCGCCCCAGGCGAAGCCGCCCTCGAGGCCCGTGCCGAAGTAGTACGTGTCGACGCTCTGCTCGAAGATACGCGGACCCGCTTCGATCGGGCGACGACCGATCAGCGAGAAGTTCTGGCCCGCGATCAGGTCGATGCCGAACGGGTTGTACGGGTTCAGGCGCGAGATCGAGATCGTGTCCGCGAGACCGCCCGTGCCGGCGTCGCCACCGATGAAGATCGGCTCGGGCGCCGCCTGGTTGGTCGATTCACGCTGGTTGTACAGCGCCTTCGCGTACCAGGTGATGTCGTCGTTGAGCGCATAGCTCACCGACGTGAACAGGCCCTTGCGCTCGCTCGGCGTGAGCAGCAGGTTGAACGGCGCGAAGTTGAAGCGGTCGGCGGTCGAGAACGGATGGTACGTGCTCGTGCCACCGGTCGGGTTCGCCGGGTTGTAGACCGGGGTGCCCGTGCCGTTGTTGAGCGTGATGCTGATGAAGTCGTCCGGACCGCAAGCGGGCGTGACGCGCGGGTCGCAGAAGATGAAGCGGCCCTGCGGCGTGCCCGAGGAACCGCGCGTGACGCCGGTGCCCGGCACCGGAACGGCGGCGTTGTCGAACTCGGCGGAGCTGATGCGATTCTGGTTGAAGTAGCTCGCGGAGAACGTCGCGTTGAAGCGGTCGTTGCCGCCGCCCAGCGTGATTTCGGCGCGGCCGGTGTCGCCATCACCCACGTCGTACGAACCGTAGGTCGTGAAGATGTCGGCGCCGTCGAACTTCGAGCGCGTGATGATGTTGATCACGCCTGCGATCGCGTCGGAGCCGTAGATCGCCGAGGCGCCGTCCTCGAGCACTTCGATGCGCTCAACGATCGCCAGCGGGATCGTGTTCAGGTCGACCGAACCGCCCACACCGGAACCCGACGATTCCGAAACCCAGCGCTTGCCGTCGACGAGGACGAGCACGCGCTGCGAACCGAGGTGGCGCAGGTCCACCTGGGACGAGCCGGCGCCGATACCGCCACCCTCCGGCGGGAAGCCGAAGTTGCCGGACGAGTTGAACTTGGCGTTGAGCGCCTTACCACCGGTGGTCAGCTGCTGCAGGATGTCGCCGACCGTACCGAGACCGGTACGCTCGAGATCCTGGCGCTCCAGGGTGAATACAGGGGCCTGGCCTTCGATTTCGGTGCGCTTGATGCGCGAACCGGTGACTTCGACGCGCTCCAGCGTCTGCGGGTCATCCTGTGCGAGGACGGTGCCGCTGGCCATGCTCATCGCAATGGCGACGGCGAGAGGCGACCAGCGCAGGCCGCCGAACAGGTTGCTTCGGCTCTTCATGTACGTCTCCGAAAATGGGTTTTGCGTGGTGTCCCCAGCCGGTCCCTGCGCCGGCCGTCCGAATCCCCGGCGCGACTCCGCGCGCCGTGAAAATTGCGTTAACCCATCGTGACATGGCCGAGATTGGTTTGGCTAGTGTGCCGATCGTCGTGGTTCACCGCTTCGATCGAAGCCCGAATCTCGCCAGATTCGGAGGCCCTGGATTGGGCGCCTTGTGGCCGCGTCGACCTCGACCTCGAGCTCGCTCGAAGGAAGTAGGCGCGGCCCATGGACGCGTTGCCTCACGTGACGGGGGTCCCCTACGCCACGCCGACCTCGGGCGCGATCGAAGCAGGCGGGAGCGGCCCCGGCCGCGCGATACCGAAAGGCTCGCGGAAGACACGTGGCAGCGGCCCTGGCCGCGACAAGGGCTCCGGGGTGCTCGCCATCGGAGCAGAAACAGTGCGCGGCGATTATGTCGGCCCCTGGAGGGAGATAATCGCTCCGTTACGTCCCTGTAGCGATCGCCGGCCCGGCCATCCATGGCCGGGCGCTCGGCCGCGCATGAGTCGCCAATAAGGCGACTCATCGGCGCGCGGCCTCGCCCTACTCTTGCATGTCAGCCGTGCGCGAACAGGCCACTTCCAACGGCCTAAAACAAAAAACCCCCGCCCTTTCGGGCGGGGGTGTTTTGTTTTAGGCCCCTGGCAGTGACCTACTCTTGCATGGCTTAAGCCACACTACCATCGGCGCTGGTGCGTTTCACATCCGAGTTCGGGATGGGATCGAGTGGTTCCACACCGCTATTGCCGCCAGGGAGACGTTTGGAGCAGCGCTACTTGAGCGCCGGCTCGCATGGGGACTTGGGACGTAATGGGCGACTGGGCCGAGCACCGATGTTTCGTCGGGGCACGACTTCGTGTCTTGAGAGATTGCCTTCGGTACTTCTAGGCGAAGCCACTCGAAGTTATATGGTCAAGCCGCACGGATCATTAGTATCGGTTAGCTGAACAGGTTGCCCTGCTTACACACCCGACCTATCAACGACGTAGTCTACATCGTTCCTTCAGGGGGCTGGATGCCCCGGGAGGTCTCATCTTGAGGCGAGTTTCCCGCTTAGATGCTTTCAGCGGTTATCTCTTCCG
>CALKUS010000121.1 GCA_937996755.1 uncultured Pseudomonadota bacterium
TGGGACCAGGCGCTCGACATCATCCTGCAGGCCAAGGGCCTCGATAAGCGTCGCCGCGGCAACGTGATGTGGATCGCGCCCACGGCGGAGATCGCGGCGCGCGAGCAGGCGCTCGAGGACGCGCGCATCGCGCTCGAGGACCGCGCACCGCTGGTGTCGGAATACATTCCGATCAACTACGGCAACGCGAAGGACATCGCCGAGCTGCTGACCTCCGACTCGAAGCGCTCGCAGGCCGGGAGCCAGGGTGGCTGGTCCGGCACCAACGCGACGCGTCGCTCGGGCTTCCTGTCGCCGCGCGGCAGCGTCACGTACGACGAACGCACGAACACGCTGCTGATCAACGACACCGCGCAGAAGATCGCCGAGATCCGCGACCTGATCTCGCTGCTCGACCGCCCGGTCGACCAGGTGCTGATCGAGTCGCGCATCGTGATCGCCGACGAGACGTTCGGCCGCGAGCTCGGCGCGCGCTTCGGCGTCAGCGGCGGCTACGAGGACCACCACGGCAACATCATCACGACCGGCGGCCAGCTCGGCGCGACGGACCAGATGACCAACCTCGCGCTCGGCAACCGCCTCGCGGGCCGTCCGTCGGGCCTGCCCGTCGGCTTCCCGGACGCGCCCGGCAACGGCGTGCTCGCGCCGTCGCTGCAGAATCGCCTGAACGTGAACCTGCCGCTCACGAACGCCGCCGGCAGCTTCGCGCTCGCGGTGCTCGGCCAGGACTACCTGCTCGACCTCGAGCTCTCGGCGCTGCACACCGAAGGCAAGGGAGAAGTGATCGCCAGCCCGCGCGTGATCACGGCTAACCAGCGCGAGGCGGTCATCCGCCAGGGCGACGAGGTGGGCTACGTGACGATCGCGCCGCAGGCCGGCACGTCGACGATCCCGATCCCGAACGTGCAGTTCAAGGAAGTGCTGCTCGAGCTCAAGGTCACGCCGACGATCACGCAGGACCAGCGCGTGTTCCTGACGATGAACGTGAAGAAGGACGAGATCTCCGGATTCGTCGACACGTCGATCGGCAGCGTGCCGCAGATCAACAAGCGCGAGATCAACACGGCGGTGCTCGTGGAGAACGGCCAGACCGTGGTCCTCGGCGGCGTGTACGAGTTCAAGAGCCGCAAGGACCTCACGAAGGTGCCGTTCCTGGGCGACATCCCCGCGATCGGCAACCTCTTCAAGACGAAGTCGCGCTCGACGGACAAGGCAGAGCTGCTGATCTTCGTCACGCCGAAGATCCTCGAGCAGACGCGTCAGTGAAATGCGCACGCAGTATTCGCAGAATCGGAGAGTGGACATGAGAAGCTCGATCAAGTCGCTGGTGTTGGCCTTCGCGGCCCTGCTCCTCGCGAGTTGCGGCGGCGGTGGCGGCGGCAGCAACGGCAGCGGCTTCACGACGGCGCCGCTGACCGTGACCGTGCAGGCGAATTCGTCCAGCACGCCCAATTCGCTGGTATCGGTCGTCGTGCGTGCGACCTCGAACAACCAGCCGCTCCCTGACGGCACGACGGTCACGCTGCGCGTGAGCCCGCCCGGTGTCGGCCTGGTGTCGGCCGTGCAGACCAACTCGAACGGCGGCCCGGCGAACATCGCCGAGTCCGTGACCAACACGCTGTCCGGCGGCGGTGCGAACTTCCGCCTGCACACGCGTGCGGTCGGAACCGTCACGCTGACCGCATCGGTGGTCGATCCCGCGCAGCCCGCGCGCACGGTCACCGGCACGGCCAACGTCGCGGTCAACGCCGGCGCCCCGAGCGATCCGCGCGTCACGCTGGCGGCCACGGCCACGAGCCTGCCGATCAACGGCGGCCTGGTGCAGCCGTTCCTCGGCTCGCCGTACCTCTCCGAAGTGACGATCACGCAGCGTACGCTCGACGGCTCCCTGGTCGCCGGCACGGTCAATTGCAACGTCGCGGCGACGCCTGTCACGAACGGCGCGTTCAGCACGCTCGACGACCCCGAGACGGAAGACATCAACGAGTTCTTCGTGCTGCTCGGCAACGGCGGCGTGGACGTCACGGGTGGCCGCGGCACGATCTTCGTCTCGTCGTTCAACCGCCCCGGTCCGCTCACGATCACCGTGGTCTGCACCGACCCGCAGACGCTCGAGAACGTCTCCAGCGTCCTCACGATCAACATCGGCAACGGCTCGCCGCAGCTGCCGGCCTCCGTGGTGATCGCCACGGAAAGCACGCCGGTCTACGTGCAGGGCGTCGGCGGCACCACGTCGCTGCCGATCGAAGTCGGCGTGCTCGACGGCGGTGGCGCGTTCGTGCCGGATCCGGCGACGGGCGTGAACAACGTGCGCCTCGAGATCGTCGGCGGCGCGCAGGGTGGCGAGCGCCTGACCTCGATCTCCGCGAGCGGTGCGCCGCAGCAGGGCGCCAGCGTCGTCGCGCGCTCGGGCAACGGCCTCGCGAACTTCACGTACCAGTCGGGCACGCGTTCGGGCATCGTCACGCTCCGCGCCACGTCCGACCGCGCCGACAACAACATCGACAACGGCATCACGGATCCCGTGACGTCGACGCGCCAGATCGTGGTGTCCGACGGCCGCCTGTTCGAGCTCGAGATCTCCGGCGGCCCGCTGCAGGGCGCGACGAACGTCAACACGACGTTCAACGACTCGACCGGCATCTACACCACCGTCGTCAGCGCGCTCGCGACCGATCGCAACAGCCAGCCGGTCGCACCGGGCACGGCGATCCGCTGGGGCCTCGTGGACGAGCCGCAGAACGGCGGCATCTTCACGATCTCCGGCACGAACGGCGATCCGTTCGAAGGCGGCACTACCTTCACGGCGGTCGGCGGCCGCTTCGACCTGGCACAGCCGGGCGACACGCTGCTGCTGTTCGGCAACGAGCCGGCTGCGGGCACCCCTGACAACCGCGACCTCGAGGGTGCGCGCCGCATCGCGTCGATCCAGAGCCCGACGGCCCTGACGGTGACCGAGCGCTTCAACCTCAACCGGAACTCGCAGAACACGTCGATCAACAACGGCCCGGTGATCCAGTACGCGATCGGCCACCCGGCCGACGCGAACATCGTGGGCGCGCGTCGCGTCGTGACGGAGGATCCGGACAACCCGGGCCAGTTCCTCACCACGTTCGTCAGCACGGGCTCGCCGGAATCCACCACCGACAGCTTCGGCCGCACCTACGCGCTGCTCACCTACACGCGCACGGCGCTCGGCAAGCCGGTGCTCCTGTGGGCGCAGGGCTCGGGCGACCTCGTGGTCAATACGCCGGAGCAGATCGGCGACGTCGAGGCGATCCAGCTGCAGGGTGCCGGCCCGACCACGATCACGGTCGCGCCCGCCGCGATCTTCCCGAACCGCGTCGAGACGCTGCAGGTCTGCGTGCGCGACTCGGAAGGCATCCCGCAGCCGAACCAGACGCTGCTGTATTCGTTCAGCACGCCGAGCGGCGGCGAGATCATCGGCTCGTCCGGTGGCATCGTGGCGCAGCGCACGGGCGCGAACGGTTGCGTCGTGGTGCAGGCGCGCGTGAACTCCGCGGGCGCCGGCGGCACGCTGACGTTCTCGGTGCTCGGCGATCCGGAAGCCACGGGCACGGTGACGGTCGAAGCCGCGGGTGCGGTGACGGTCACGGCGACGCCGCAGCCGGCGTTCCTGATCCCGAACACGGCCAGCTCGACGGTCGAGGCGGTGTCGATCTGCGTGGTCACCGAAACCGGCGGCGTGCAGAACGTGCCGGTCACGCTGGTCACCTGCGGCACACCGGTGCTGACGCCCGGAACCGCACCCGGCGTGACGCCGACGTTCCAAGCGTTCTCGGGCGCGAATACCGGGGCGGACGGCTGCACGCAGGTCGGCGTGCAGTACCAGAACCTCGGTTCCGGCTTCAGCGCCACCTGCTCGTATGCGGCGGGTACGGCGGGCACGGTCTCGGTGACCTACCAGGTCCAGTAGGACCGGCTGCTCGGGCAACCAGCGAAGGGCCGCGCAAGCGGCCCTTCGCATTTCCGGGAGGCGCGCGGGCGCGCGCACGGCGAAGGTCGGTTTCGTCGGGCGCAGCCAGCCGCTACGATCCGTGGCGTCGCGGTGGGACTTCGATTCGGATGGCCAGTACGCGGATCGACATGCGCTCCGGGGAGCTCGTCTTCCGGGAGGGCGACGCACCCACGAGCGCCTACCTGATCGAGAGCGGCCGCATCGAGATCCTCACGCTGCAGGGCGAGGAGTCGGTCGTGCTCGGCCGGCTCGGCCCGGGCGACCTGCTCGGCGAAATGGCCGTGATCGACCAGTCGCCGCGCACCGCGACGGCGCGCGCGCTCACCGATTGCACGCTGACCGTGCTCGGGCGCGAGCAGCTCAACGAACGGCTCGAGAACGCCGACCCGATCGTGCGCGCGCTGCTGCGCGGCCAGTTGCAGCGCTACCGCGCGGCGCTGGCGACGTTGCGCGGCGACGGCGACGCGATGCGCGCCGAGGACTCCTCGCAGCGCGAAGCCGACGTCGACGACAACGCGATCGGCAAGATCCGCCTCGAGAACCAGCTGCGCGAGGCGATCGCGTCCCGGTCGCTCGAGGTGCGGTTCCAGCCGATCCTCGAGATCGCCGCAGGCCGCGTGCTCGGCTACGAGGCGCTGATCCGCTGGGACCATCCCGAGCGCGGACCGGTTTCCCCGGCCGAATTCATCGCGCTGGCCGAGGAAACATCGCTCATCGTGCCGGTGGGCAACTACGTCTTCGACTGCGTGAGCGAGATGCTCTCGCGCTTCGTGAAGGCCGGGCTCGCGCCGCTTCCGTGGGTGGCGGTGAACGTGTCGGCACGGCAGCTCGCGGCCGAAGGCCTGCTCGAGCACCTCGTCGCCGTCGCGCGGCGCGACCGCGTGCCCGCGCAGGCGTTCAAGATCGAGATCACCGAAGGGCTCGCGCTCGACGTGCAGCGCGTCGCCGCGCTGATCGAGCGCTGCCACGAGCTCGGGCTGCAGGTGGCATTGGACGACTTCGGCACCGGTTACTCGAACCTCGGGCACCTGCACCGGCTGCATTTCGACACGGTGAAGCTCGACCAGGGCTTTACGCGACAGATGGTCGACGATCCGCGCAGCCGGGCGATCGTGCAGGCGATCGTCGCGATGGTCGGCGCGCTCGGCGCCGACCTCATCGCCGAAGGCGTGGAAACGCGGGAACAGCTCGAGCTGCTGCGCGGCATGGGCTGCCGCTACGCGCAGGGCTACCTCATCGGCAAGGCGGAATCGGCCGACGACGCGCTCGCGCGCTGGTCGGCCTGACCGCTCAGGTCGGCACCTTGCCGTCCGCCGCCTGCCCGATCGCGGCGGGCACCTCCGACTCCTCGACCAGCTGGCCTTCCCACTTCGACACGACGGCCGTCGCCACGCTGTTGCCGATGACGTTCGTGGCCGAGCGCGCCATGTCGAGGAAGTGGTCGACGCCGAGCAGCAGCAGCAGGCCGGCTTCCGGGATGTTGAACTGCGATAGCGTCGCCGCGATCACGACGAGCGACGCGCGCGGCACGCCGGCCATGCCCTTCGACGTGACCATGAGGATCAGCAGCATGGTCATCTGCTGCGCCGCGCTGAGCTCGATGCCGTAGACCTGCGCGATGAACATCACCGCGAACGTGCAGTACATCATCGAGCCGTCGAGGTTGAACGAATAGCCGAGCGGCAGCACGAACGAAGCCACCTTCGGGCTGCAGCCGAACTTCTCCAGCGCCGACAGCGTCTTCGGGTAGGCCGCCTCGCTCGAAGCGGTCGAGAAAGCGAGCAGCGCCGGCTCGCGCACGGCCCAGAACAGGCCCGCTGCGCGGCGCCCGATGACGAACCGCGCGGCGAGGAACAACACGAACCACAGCACGATGATGCCGACGTAGAACTCGGCCATGAACACGCCGTAGGTCTTGAGCACCTGCGGACCGCTGCGCGCGAGGGCCGAGGCCACCGCGCCGAACACCGCGAACGGCGCGAACCACATCACGATGCCGGTGAATTTCAGCATGACGTACGACGTGCCCTCGAGCGCGTCCACGAGCACCTTCGACTTCTCGCCGACCGCGCCGCAGGCCACGCCGAACAGCACCGAGAAGACGACGATCTGCAGGATCTCGTTCTTCGTCATCGCCTCCGTGATGCTGGTCGGGATCAGGTGCGTGATGAACTCCATCAGCGAGAGCGACTGCGTCGTGATGCCGCTCGTTTCTCCGGCGCCCGGCAGCGTGATGCCCGAGTTCACGCCGGGCTGGAACAGGTTGACGAGCAGCAGGCCGAGCGTGAGCGACGCGAGCGATGCGCCGACGAACCAGAAGAACGCCTTGAGGCCGACGCGGCCTACCGTGCCGACGTCGCCCATCTTCGCGATGCCGACGACGAGCGTGGCGAACACCAGTGGCGCGATGATCATCTTGATCAACCGCAGGAACACCGTGGTCAGCAGCGTGAACCATTCGACCCAGTGCGTGGTGTCGGTGCCGGACGCGAACAGCGCGTAGCCCGCGACCAGGCCGAGTACGAGGCCGACGAAGATCCAGACGGTGAGCTTGTTGCCTGCGACCACGGCGTTCCCCCGCGAGGTGTTCGCCCGATTGTATGCGAGCGCGCCGCCTCAGCGTCGGCGCGCCTCGGCGATCGCGTGCCGCAGGATCGCGGCCAGCTCGGCGATGTCGGTGGACTTGTGGACGACCGCGGCGAAACCCGCCGCGCGTCCGTAGTGGCGCGGCGCGTCGCCGATGTCGCCGGTCAGGCAGACGCGCGGGATGCGCGCATAGCAATCGCGGCGCACCAGCTCGCGTTCCAGGTCGGCTGCCGTGCGGTCGGCCAGCCAGTAGTCGACGAGCAGCACGTCCGGCGGATCGAGCGCGAGCTCCGGCTCGAGCGCCTCGACCGACTCGATCGCGCGAACCTCGAACCCGGCGTCGCTGAGCCGTTCGCGCCATTCGAGCGCCTGCTCGGGGTCGTCCTCGACCAGCAGTACCGCGGGCAGCTGCGACCCGGAGAGCGCCGCGTGCAGCGCCGGATGGCGCCGCTCGAGCCCGGGCACGATCGCGCGCGCGTCGGCCATCTCCTCGAGCAGCGCGTCCACGCGGGCGGCGAGCTGCGCCAGCAGGGCCTCCGGCGGATCGCGAACGTCCTCGGGCTCGCCGATCCAGGCGAGCATGGCCTGGTCGATGCGCGAGGCCTGGCTGCCGATCTCCGCGAAACCATGCGTGAGCGCCGAGCCCGCGAGGCGATGCACGGGCAGGCGCATCGCCTGCAGCGCGAGCGCGTCCGCGGGAGCGTCGCGCCAGCGGCGCCAGGCGGCAGCGATTTCCATGCGCTTGCGCGGCAGCGCCCGGGCGTACGATTCCAACCCGATGCCTCCGGGCCCCCGTCCCGGGCCCTGTCCGACGAGTATATCGATCGCGGCTCGCGCGAGCGGGTGCGCCCACGCCCGCGAGCCGCGCGAGTATGATCGCGGAGCGCGATCACGGTCGCCGCCAGCGAGGACAGTGCATGCCAACGAAGGGCAACTCGCGCAGCAAATCCACGCGTCGCCAGCCGACCCGTGGCGCAGCTCCCGCCCGCGCCGCGCCAGCCGCGCCCGGCAGGGCACCGGCCAGGAGAACGAACATGGCGGAAGCCCACGGCGGCGGCAACGGTGCCGACCAGAACGTCGACCAGATCCGCGACATCCTCTTCGGCGGGCAGATGCGCGAATACGAGCGCCGCTTCCAGGAGCTCGCGCAGCGGCTCGAGCAGGAAGCGGCTCGCGTGCGCGCCGAGGTCGAGAAGCGCTTCGCCGCGCTGGAAAAGCGCTTCGACGACCACGTCGACAAGCTCACGCGCACGTTGCGCCAGGAGTCCGGCGATCGCGCGACCGCGGTCGCGGACCTCGAAGCGCGCAACCTGCAGGCGCTGCGCACGGCGCGCACGGAGATCGGCGCTTCCGTCGATCGCCTGCAGCAGGAGCTCGAGGCGGCGGGCGAGCGCGAGCGCGACGGCCTGGCCGAGCTCGAGCGCGGGTTGCGCGAAGCGACGCAGCGCGCCGAGGCCATGCTCACGGCGTCGCGCGACGAGCTGCGCGGCGAGAAGGTGTCCCGCGACAACCTCGCCGCGTTGTTCACCGAGCTGGCGCTGCGCCTCAAGGGCGAATTCGAGCTGCCGCGCAAGGACAAGTGATCTCCGAGCCCGGCCAGCAGGATTCAGCGCTTTCGCGCCTGAAGGCGCTGCTGCTGGGCGACGAGCGCGCGCGCCTCGCGCAGCACGAAATCGACCTCGAACGCCTGGCCGCGCGCGACGATGCGCTCGCGGACCGCCTGCCCGAGCTGATCGAGCGCACGCGCGAACGCGATCCGGAACGGCTTGCGCATGCATTGAGCGAGCCCGTCGCCGAGGCGCTCGGCAGCGCGGTCGAGCGCAAGCGCCAGCTCATCGTCGACCTGCTGTTCCCGGTGATCGGGCCGGGCATCCGCAAGGCGATCGCCGAGGCGATGCGCTCGCTCGTCGGCGACCTCAACCGCGCGCTCGAGGCGAGCCTCAGTGGTCGCGGACTGCGCTGGCGCGTCGAGAGCTGGCGCACCGGCGTGCCGTATCCGCAGGTGGTGCTGAAGCACACGCTGCGCTATCGCATCGACCACCTGTTCCTGATCGAGGCGGGATCGGGGCTCGTCATCCACCGCGAGTCCGCGCCCGAGCTGTCCGACCTCGACAGCGACGCGGTTGCCGGCATGCTCACCGCGATCCAGCAGTTCGTGCGCGACTCGGTCGGCACCGAGGCCGCGACGCTCGATGCGGCCAGCGTCGGCGAGCACCTGCTGTGGGTGGAGTCCGGGCCGCGCGCGAACCTCGCGTGCTTCCTGCGCGGCGTGCCGACCGAGGCGCTGCGCATCGCGCTGCGCGAGCGCCTCGAGCGCATCCACGAACGGCTCGACGACCCGATGCAGGCGCTGCGCGCCGGCGCGGCAGACCACGGCGCGTACATCGCCTCGGAAACGAACCTCGCCAGGATCGACGCCGAGGCGCGCGCCGCGACCGAGTCGACGGCGCCGCGTGCGTCGCCGTGGCCGCTGCGCGTCATCGTGCTGGTGGCGCTCGCGCTGCTCGCGGCGTGGTGGTGGCGCGGCTACCAGTGGCAGCGTGAAGTCGCCACGTTCCGCGCGACGCTCGCGAGCTGGCCCGGGCTGGTCGTGCAGGACGTCGCGGGCGAGCGCTGGCGCGGCGTGCGCGTGCGCGCGCTCGTGGACCCGCTGGCCGACGCGCCGCCGCGCACGATCGCGGCGGACCCGCCGTTGCCGGTCGCGTGGGACACACGCGGCTACGTCTCGCTCGACCCGCCCATCGTGCTGCGTCGCGCGACGCTCGCGCTCGCGCCGCCGGCAGGCGTGGTGCTGCAGCTCGACGGCGGCACGCTGCGTGCAACGGGCACGGCGCCCCCCGGCTGGAGTGCATCGGCGCGCGAGCGCGCGCTGCTCGTGCCCGGAATCGCGGCCGTCGACTTCGCCGCGCTCGCCGCGGCCATATCGCCGCGCGAGCTGCTGGAACGATCGCTCGCACCGATCCGTGCGATGGAAGTCCGGTTCGTGCGCGACACCGAAACGGTCGACGGCGAAGCCGAAGTCGCGGCGCTCGTCGCCGCCCTGCGCGGCGCGGAGCAGCAGGCGCGTGCGCAGGGGCTTGCGTTGCAGGTGCGCAGCTACGGCAGCAACGACGCTGCCGGTGGCGAAACGATCAACGCCGCGCTGCGCGACGATCGCGCGACGTGGCTCGCGCTGCGCCTGCAGGCGGCGCTGCCGACGCTCGACGTCGCCGCGGCGACCGGCGTTCCCACCGACGATCCGCACGTGCGGCTCGACGCGCGCAGCGTGCGCGTCGACGTCGCCCTGAAGGAGGTGCCGTGAGCAACGCGACGCGAAAGGTGTGCCTGCTCGGCGACTTCGCCGTCGGCAAGACCAGCCTCGTCGGGCGCTTCGTGCGCAACACGTTCTCGGACAAGTACCTCACCACGGTCGGCGTGAAGGTGGACACGCGCGAGGTCGCGTTGCCGGCCGGGAACGTGAAGCTCGTCGTGTGGGACATCGCGGGGCGCAGCGCGCTGGACACGCTCGACAAGAGCTACCTGCGCGGCGCGAGCGGCTTGCTGCTGGTGTGCGACGGCACGCGCGAGGCGACGTTCCGTTCGGCGTTGTACCTGCAGATGCAGTCGAAGTCGCTGCTCGGCGACGTGCCGGCCGTGATGATGGTGAACAAGCTGGACCTCGCCGATCGCTGGGAGGTCACGCCGCTCATGGTCAACGAGTGCCGCAAGACGAATCCCGTATTCGAGACGAGCGCGCTCACCGGCGACGGCGTCGAGGCCGCGTTCGCCGCGCTCGCGGAGGCGCTGCCGCCATGATCGGATCGATGCCGCCGCTGGTCGCGGGCTACCTGCGGGAAACGCTGATCCAGGCGGCCGACCCGCTGCTGCTCAGCTTCGCGCCCGACTGGACGCTGACCGGCGCCGCGGGCGACGCCACGCGGTTCGGCGCGCAACCCGCGCAGCTCGCGGCGCAGCTGCGCGACGTGT
Organism: uncultured Pseudomonadota bacterium; assembly: GCA_937996755.1. GTDB lineage: Bacteria > Pseudomonadota > Gammaproteobacteria > Xanthomonadales > Ahniellaceae > CALKUS01. Next base: position 10,532 of record CALKUS010000121.1, read on the forward strand.
TCATCGGCATGCCGGTGGACGAGCTGCAGGTGCTGCCGTACATGGACCTCGGCCACGGACGACGCGCGCACCTGCACCTGCTGCCCGACAAGGGCGGCTTCCATGTGGTGCTGCTCGATGCCGAAGGCGAGGCCGCACAGCGCCAGAAAGTGCAGCAGCTCGGCAACCAGGCGCAGCTCGCGAGCCAGGAGAAGTCGAAGGCGCTGCGCAGCCTGAAGCGCGCGCATGCGACGCTGGAGGCGCAGCGCGACAGCCTCGAGGAGGCCGCTGCGCTGAAGGACGCGTTGATCGCGACGCTGTCGCACGAGTTCCGCACGCCGCTGACGGCGATCTTCGGCTACATCCACCTGCTCGAGAAGGGGCGCTTCGACGAGCAGACGCGCGCCGCGCCGTTGCGCTCGCTGCGTCGCGCGACGACGCACCTGTACGCGCTCGCGGAAAACCTGCTCGAGTACGCACGCGCGCCGCAGGGCGGCAGCATCGTCACGCCGCAGGCGCTCGCGCCGAACGAGCTGGTCGACGACCTGCGCGGCATCTTCGAGCCGATCGCGGAGTCCGCCGGCCTGGGCCTCGAGGTCGGAGTCGCCGTGGAGGAGGGCGCACGGTTCGTCACCGACCCGGTGAAGCTGCGCCAGGTGCTCATCAACCTCGTGTCGAACGGCATCCGCTACACACAACGCGGCCGCGTGCGCGTGCAACTCGCGGTGACGCGGCACGAGCTCGTGGCCACGGTCGAGGACACGGGAATCGGCATCCCGGCGGAGTTCCGGCCGAAGCTGTTCAAGGCGTTCGAGCGCGCCGATGCGCGCGTGCGCGGCGGCGCGGGCCTCGGCCTCGCCATCACCAGGCGGCTCGTCGACCAGCTCGGCGGCACGATCGCCGTCGAATCGGAGACGGGGCGCGGCACGCAGTTCCGCGTCGTGTTGCCGTCGCTCGCCCGCCTCGTGTCGGCCGCGGAAAGCGCCGCGCAGCGCGAGGCCGCGCGCGCGGCCGCGATCGAGGCGGCGCCGCCGCGCGGCAACGGTCGCGCGCTCGTCGCCGACGACGACCCCGACCTGCGCGAGATCCTGCGCGGGCTGCTGGTGGAGCTCGGCTACGAGGTGCATCTCGCCGGCAATGCGAACGACGCCTACGAAGGGGTCTACGCGCACTCGCCCAGTCTGCTCGTGATCGACCTGCAGATGCCCGGCCTGCCGGGCAGCGCCACCGTGTTCCGGTTGCGCGCCGAGGGCTACCACGGGCGGATCGTGATGCTGTCGGCGACGCCGACCGAGGATGCACGGGAAGCGGCGCGCAAGTCCGGCGCCGACCGGTTCCTGACGAAGCCGATCGATGTCGAGGCCTTCGCGGCCGCGTGCCGCGACTGAGCGGGATTCGTTTGCCGAACCGGGGCCGCATCCCCGACAATTCGCGGCCCCCGGCGGCGCCCGCCGCCCAAACCCGATCAGGTCGCCATGCCGAGCCGTCGCGAACTCGCCAATGCCATCCGCGTGCTCGCGATGGACGCCGTGCAGCAGGCCAACTCCGGCCACCCGGGCATGCCGATGGGCATGGCGGACATCGCGCAGGTGCTCTGGAGCGATTACCTCAAGCACGACCCGCGCGATCCCGCATGGCCCGACCGCGACCGCTTCGTGCTGTCGAACGGGCACGGTTCGATGCTGCTGTACGCGCTGCTGCACCTCACGGGTTACGACCTGCCGCTCGACGAGCTGAAGCGCTTCCGCCAGCTGCATTCGAAAACGCCCGGCCACCCGGAGCGCTCGGAATTCGCGGCCGTCGAGACGACCACCGGTCCGCTCGGCCAGGGCCTCGCGAATGCCGTCGGCATGGCGCTCGCGGAAAAGCTGCTCGCGCAGCGCTTCAACCGCCCCGGCCACGACGTGGTGGACCACCACACGTACGTGTTCCTCGGCGACGGCTGCCTCATGGAAGGCATCTCGCACGAAGTCTGCTCGCTCGCCGGCACGCTGAAGCTCGGCAAGCTCATCGCGCTCTACGACGACAACGACATCTCGATCGACGGCAAGGTCGCGGGCTGGTTCACCGACGACACGCCGAAGCGCTTCGAGGCGTACGGCTGGCACGTGATCCCGAACGTCGACGGCCACGACGCCGATGCATTGCACGCGGCGATCGCCGCGGCGCGCGCCGAGACGACGCGACCCACGCTGATCTGCTGCAAGACCGTGATCGGCTGGGGCGCGCCGAACAAGAGCGGCTCGGAAGGTTGCCACGGCGCGCCGCTCGGCAAGGACGAGATCGTCGCGGCCCGCGAGAAGCTCGGCTGGTCGCACGCGCCGTTCGTCATTCCCGACGAGATCCGCGCCGGCTGGGACGCGCGCGAGCGCGGCACGAAGGCGCATGGCGAATGGAACGCGAGGCTCGCGGCGTACAAGGCCGCGCATCCCGCGCTCGCCGCCGAGCTCGAGCGTCGCTGGCGCGGCGAGCTGCCCGCGGATTGGGCGAAGTCGGCCGACGCGTACATCGCGAAGCTGCAGCAGGACGGCCCGAACGTCGCGTCGCGCAAGGCGTCGCAGATGGCGCTCGATGCGTTCGGCCCGCTGCTGCCCGAGCTGCTCGGCGGCTCCGCCGACCTCGCGCACTCGAACCTCACGCTGTGGAAGGGCTCGCGCGACGTGAAGCTCGGCGACGGCCAGGGCAACTACGTCTACTACGGCGTGCGCGAATTCGGCATGACGGCCATCTCCAACGGCCTCGCGCTGCACGGCGGCTTCATCCCGTACGACGCGACGTTCCTCGTGTTCTCCGATTACGCGCGCAACGCCGTGCGCATGAGCGCGCTCATCCCGGCGCACGCGATCCACGTCTACACGCACGACTCCATCGGCCTCGGCGAGGACGGCCCGACGCACCAGCCGGTCGAGCACCTCGCCAGCCTGCGCTTCATCCCGAACAACCACGTCTGGCGGCCGTGCGACGCCGTCGAGAGCGCCGTCGCCTGGCGCGCCGCGATCGAGCGGAAGCACGGCCCGAGCTGCCTCGTGTTCTCGCGCCAGAACCTCGCGCCGCAGCTGCGCATGCCGCAACAGCTCGCGAACGTCGCGCGCGGCGGCTACGTGCTGCTCGACCCGCTGAACGCGAAGATCGAGCTGATCCTGATCGCGACCGGCTCGGAAGTGGAGCTCGCGATCAGGACGGCGCGCATCCTCGACGCGGAAGGCATCGGCGTGCGCGTGGTGTCGATGCCGTGCACGCAGGCCTTCGATGCGCAGCCGCCGGAATACCGCGAAGGCGTGCTGCCGTCGTGGAGCCGCGCGCGCGTCGCGATCGAGGCGGGCGTCTCCGACTACTGGCGCCGTTACGTCGGCCTGGTCGGCGAAGTCGTCGGCATCGACTCGTTCGGCGCCTCCGCGCCGGCCGACCAGTTGTTCGAGCATTTCGGCTTCACGGTCGAAGGCGTGGTGCGCGCGGCGCGCAGGACGCTCGAACGAACTTGAGTGGGAGTGGGAGTGGGAGTGCGTATACACCGGGATCGCGGTGACCTCGGGTGTACGCGCACTCCCACTCCGACTCCCGCTACAGCTTGTTGGCGAAGTAGTCCGCCAGCAAGGCGTGCACCGCAGGCTCCTCGGCGCGAAGCACATCGGGCGCCGTGAACCAGTACTCGCACATCACCGCGAAGAACTCGTCCTCGGCCTCGGCCGCGTAGGCGTCCAGCACGGTTTCCTCGCCGGCGTCGACCTGCGCGCCGAGCCGCTCGAACGCGGGCTGCATCACCTCGCGCCAGCGCCTTCGCGCCGCCGCGTCGCGCAGCGGCGGCGTGCCGTCGCTGCCGCCGTCGGCGAGATCGAGCTTGTGCGCGATCTCGTGCACGACCACGTTGAAGCCTTCCTGCGGATCGGAGAGGTCCTGCTCGACGTCGGCCCACGACAGGATGATCGGGCCGCGGTCCCACGCCTCGCCCGACAGCTCGTCGTCCCACTCCGTCACGACTTCGCTGTCGTGCGCCTGCTGGTGCCGGCGCACGCGGAATGCACCCGGATAAAGGATGACCTCGTGCCAGTGGCCGAGCGCCTCGAACGGCAGGTTCACGATCGGCAGGCAGGCCTGGCATGCGACGGCGAGGCGCATTTCCGGCGTCACCTCGAGCCCGTGCGCGCCACTGAACGAGCGCGCGTCGAGGAACCGTTCGACCTGCAGGCGGAGGCGTTCGACGTCGCCATCGGGCACGTCGAAGGGCAGGCGCGAGTACGCCGCGGCCCAGGCGTCGTCGTCGAGGCGCGGCACGGATTTCGGCGCGAGCGCGCGCCGCAGGAGCTTCTTCCACATGCGCGCAGCATCGCCGCTGCGCGGCGTGCCGCGCAAACGCCGACCCGTTACGGCGTACGGAGCGAGCCCGGGATCAGCGCGCGCCAGTCGGGCGTGCTCGAGCCCGAACCGCCGCCCTCGTCGGCGGCGCGCGCCGCTTCCGGCGTCGCCTTCGGCTTGTGCGCGGCGTCCCGCGTGGCGGGCTTTGCCGTCGGCGGGTCGAGCGCGACGTCGGCCGCGACGGGCGCGGGCGACGGGGACGCCGCTTCGCCACTGCCCATGCCTTCGGCGCGCATGGCCGCATGCGCCGCGCCGGCGGCGAGCAGGGCGGAAGCGGCGAGCACTTTCAGCGCAAGGCGGGTCATGGCGGGCTCCGTTCCCCCCGGGCCGCCCATCATACGCCGGTCCGGACCGGGGCGCCCCGGAGCGGCCGTCCCGGGTGGAATTCGCATGATCGGCAACGACCCTTCGTCAGCGTCGGTGAATCGCCCCAGCCGCTACACTCCGGGCGGGCCGTCCAGGAAAGAGCCTTCCCCCATGCAAGCGATGCGGGACCCCGGCGCAGCGCCGCGGCGTGGCGCGTCGCGCCAACGGCTTTCCGGCTACGGCCTGCGCCGCGCGCTGCGCGCCGGCATCCAGCGCGTCATCGCGCAGCGCGACGAGCTCAACCGCATCAATGTGTTCCCGGTGCCGGACGGCGACACCGGCACGAACCTCGCGTTCACGCTCGGTGCGATGCTCGGCGCGATCGGCCGACCGCGCGTCGCGCACGCGGGCGACGTGCTGCGCGACGCCGCGTCGGAAGCGATCGACGGCGCGCGCGGCAACTCCGGCGCGATCCTCGCGCAGTTCTTCCAGGGCCTGAGCGAACGGCTCACGAACGAGCCGCGGCTGTCGCCCGAATCGCTCGCGCAGGCCGCGAACGACGGTGCGCGGCTCGCGCGCGAAGCGCTCGCCGAGCCGCGCGAAGGGACGATCCTGTCGGTGATCGCGGCGTTCGCGAACGGCTGGATGCGTGCGATCGAAGGCGGCGCGCGCGACTTCCGCAGCGGATTCGCCGCCGCGCTCGCGCGCGCGAAGGCCGCGCTCGACGCCACGCCGCAGCAGCTGTCCGTGTTGCGCTCGGCCGGCGTGGTCGACGCGGGCGGACAAGGCTTCGTGGACCTGCTCGAGGGCATCGACGACTTCATCCGCTGCGGCCGCAGCGCGCTCGCGCGCGAGCAACCGGCGGAAGCGGGCGAGCGGGGCGTCGAGTCGCGCGTGCTGCACGGCGACACCGACACGCACGGCTATTGCGTCGAATGCGTCGTCAACGCCGACCCCGTCGATCGCGGCGCGCTGAAGGCCGCGCTGCTCGCGCTGCCGATCACCAGCCTCGTGCTGGCCGGCACGCGCGACAAGGTGCGCGTGCACGCGCACCTCGACGATCCCGGCGTGCTGTTCGAGGCGTGCTCGCGCTTCGGCCGACTGAGCAGCGAGAAGGCCGACGACATGCGGCGGCAGGCCGACAGCGCTGCGCAGTCGCGCACGCGCGTCGCCATCGTCACCGACTCGGGCGCCGACGTGCCGGGCGAGGAGCTCGAGCGCTTGTCCATCCACCTCGTGCCCGTGCGCATCAGCTTCGGTGCGCGCGACTACCTCGACAAGGTGTCGCTCTCGCCGCGCGAGTTCTACCGCGAGCTGCGCGACAGCCCGGTCCATCCGCGTACGTCGCAACCGCCGCCGGGCGATTTCCGCCGGCTGTTCGAGTTCCTGCTCTCGCACCACGACCACGTCGCGTACGTGGGGCTGTCCCGCGCGCTGTCCGGCACGCTGCAGTCGGGCGAGACGGCCGCCGCGCGCAGCGATCCCGCGCGCGTGCACGTGATCGACTCGCGCACGGGCGCCGCCGCCCAGGGGCTGCTCGCGATCGACGCCGCCGAGGCCGCCGCGGCGGGCCTCGACGCGGAAGCGATCGCCGCGCGCGTTCGCGCGATGGTGCCGCGCACGCAGTTGTTCGCCGTCGTGCGCGACCTTTCCTACGGGGTGCGCGGCGGCCGCGCGCCGAAGCTCGCGCTGCCGTTGTCGAAGCTGCTCGGTTTCGTGCCGCTGATCCGCAGCGGCGCGAACGGCAAGCTCGGGCTGGGCGGCGTGCTGTTCGGGCGCGACCGCCTCGCGGAACGATTCGCGGCCGCGCTCGCGCGGCGCCTGCCGCCCGACAAGCGCTGGCGGCTGCTGATCGGCCACTGCGATTGCGCCGAGGAAGGCGAGCGGCTCCGTGACGCACTGCGCAGGCTGGTGCCGTCGATCGAGCGAGACTGGCTGATCGAAGCCGGCAGCGGCATCGGTGCCCATGCGGGCCCGGGTTCGCTGGTGGTCGGCGTGCAAGAGGTCGTTCCACTGCCCGCATCATGACGTTGCTGTCGCTCAAGCTGCTCGCCGCGTACCTGCTCGGCTCCGCGTCGGGCAGCCTGCTGCTCGGGCGCGCGCGCGGCGTCGACATCCGCACGCAGGGCAGCGGCAACGCGGGCGGCACGAACGCGTTCCGCACGCAGGGCTGGCGCTTCGCGCTCGGCGTGGTCGCGTTCGACGTCGGCAAGGGCGCGCTCGCGGCGTCGTTCGGTTACCTCCTGCCCGGCGGCATGCCGACCACGCCGCTCGCGCAAGCGCTCGCGTGCGGGTTCGCGGCCGCGATCGGCCACGTATGGCCGGTCTGGCACGGGTTTCGCGGCGGCAAGGGCGCGGCCACGCTGCTGGGCGCGCTGCTCGTGGTGCTGCCCGCGCTGCTCGTGCTGCCGCTGTTCACCTGGCTCGGCGTGCTCGGCGTGACCGGCTACGTGGGGCTCGCCACGGTGTGCGCCGCCGCCGCGCTGCTGCCGTCGGTGCTGCTGTTCGCGACGCCGCCCACGTTCGCCGCGCTGTTCGGTTTCGCGGCGGCATACGCGGCGCTGATCGCGTTCACGCATCGCGGCAACCTGCAGCGCGTGCGCGCCGGCACCGAGCTCCGCTTCGAGCGCGCACGCATCATCGCGCGCTGGCTCGGCACCACGCGGTGAGCGTCCTGCCGCGACTCCTCGCGCTGCTCGAATCGCCGGGCGGCGTGTCCGGCGAGCGCGCCGCGCGCGAGCTCGGGGTGAGCCGCGCCGCCGTCTGGAAGCACATCGAGAAGCTGCGCGCGCTCGGCCTGGCCGTCGCGGCGCAGGCGGGCCGGGGTTATCGTTGCGAAGTCCCCGTGCAATGGCTCGACGCGGAACGCATGCGCGCCGCGCTGTCGCCTGCGGCGCGCGATCGCCTGCACGCGCTGGAAGTGCACTTCGAGCTCGACTCGACCAGCAGCGAGCTGGCCCGCCGCGCCGCGGAAGGCGCGCCGGGCGGCATCGTGTGCTTCGCCGAGACGCAGGGCCAGGGCCGCGGGCGCCGCGGTCGCGCGTGGCATTCGCCGCTCGGCGCGAACCTGTATTTCTCCGTACTGTGGCGCTTCGACGAAGGCCTCTCCGCGATGTCCGGGCTGAGCCTCGCCGTCGGCGTGGCGCTCGCGCGTGCATTGCGTGCGCTCGGTGCCGACGTCGCGCTGAAGTGGCCGAACGACCTCGTGGCGCGCGGCCGCAAGCTCGGCGGCGTGCTCGTGGAAGTCGGTGGCGAATGGCAGGGGCCGTGCCACGCGATCGTCGGTATCGGCATCAACCTGCGCATGCCGGCCGATGCGCCGGCGATCGACCAGCCGTACGTCGACCTCGCGACGCTGCTCGGCGACGCGATGCCATCGCGCGAGGCCTGTGCGGTGGCGCTGCTCGACGCGCTGCTGCCGGCGCTCGCGCGCTTCGCCGCGCACGGCGCGGGCGAGTTCCTCGCCGCGTGGCCGGCGTTCGACGCACTCGCCGCGCGCGACGTGCAGGTGCTCGCGGGCGAGCGCCGCATCGTCGGCACCGCATGCGGCATCGATGCGCAGGGGCGCCTGCTCGTCGCGTTGCCCGACGGCACGGTGGAGCCGTTCGGCAGCGCCGAAGTGTCGGTGCGCGCGAGATGAGCGTGCTGCTCGTCGACGCCGGCAACACGCGCGTCAAGTGGGCGTTCGCGGGCGCCCATGGCCTGGTCGCGCCCGGTGCCGTCGCGCACGGCGAAGCCGGCTGGATCGAGCGCCTCGAGGACGCATGGCGGGCGCACGCGCCCGTGCGCATCGCCTGGCTCGCCTCGGTCGCGCAACCGGAGGTCGAAGCGGCGCTGCTCGCGCTGCTGGCGCGCGTCGCGCCCGTCGAGCGCGTGCGCAGCACAGAGCGCCTCGCGGGCGTGCGCAACGGTTACCTCGAACCGCAGCGGCTGGGCGTCGACCGCCTGCTCGCGATGGCGGGCGCGCAAGCCATGTCGCTCGCGCCTGCGCTCGTCGTGGGCGTGGGCACGGCGGCGACGATCGATGCGCTCGCCGGCGACGGAACGCACTGCGGCGGGCTCATCCTGCCTTCGCCGCGCGCGATGCAGGCAGCCGTGCTCGCGCAGACGCCCGTGCGTCCGCGCCACGAAGGGCGCGTGACGGCGTTCGCGCGCTCGACCGAAGACGCGCTCGCGTCCGGCGCCTGGCTGGCGCTCGCGGCCTGCGTCGAGCGGTCCGCGGACACGTTCGCGCGCGAGTCGTCGCGCGCCACCGGCATCGTCCTGCACGGCGGGGCCGCGCCCGCGCTCGCGGCACTGCTCGAGCGCGCGCACGTGGTGCGTGAACACCTGGTGCTCGAAGGCCTGGCCGCCGTGGCCGCCGACGCAGTCCGGTAGAATCGCGGCGCGCGATGCCGCGCGCCACGCCCGGGCCCATGTTCTCGCGCATCGCCTTCCTGCTCCTGCTCGCAGCGAACGTCGGCGTCGCCGCCTGGCTCGCCGTGGCACCGAGCCGGCCGGAGCGCTTGCCGCGAGCGGAGGAGGGCGTGGCGCAGCTCGTGCTCCTGTCGGAGCGCGAGGCCGTGCCGGCCGAGGCCGCGACGGCCGAGCTCAGCGAGGCGCCCGAGGAGCCCGCGGAAGCGCAGCGCGACCGCTGCATCAGCCTTGGCCCGTTCCCGTCGCAGTCGGACCTCCGGCGCGCGCTGAATTCGCTCACACCGGCCGTCAAGCGCATCCAGTACCGCGAGTCGCGCACGTCGCAGTCGCGGGGATTCCTCGTCTACCTGCCCGCGCCGCCGACGCGCGAGCAGGCGCTGTCGGTCGCGCGCGAGCTGAACGGCAAGGGCGTGCGCGACTATTACGTCGTCACGGCGGGCGCGCAGCAGAACACGATTTCGCTCGGCCTGTTCAAGGAGCGCGCGAACGCCGACCGCCGCCGCGCCGACCTCGCCGCGCTGGGGTTCTCGCCGTCGATCGCCGAGCGCACGGACACGCTGCCCGTCTACTGGGTCGACTACGCCGTGGCGCCGGATTCCACGTTCGACTGGCGCGATCGGCTGCCGGATCTGCTCGACCTGCAGGAAAAGCCGGTCCAGTGTTTTTGAGTGAATTGCACCCGGCGGGCTAGAATTCACGGCGTTCGAGGCGCTTCCGGGAAGACTGCTGGTATAGCTCAGTTGGTAGAGCAACCGCCTTGTAAGCGGTAGGTCGTCAGTTCGACTCTGACTACCAGCACCGGAGCAGTCCAGAACGCTGTCGCAGACGTGCGCGTTCAGCAGCTTCGAGCGCGTGATGCAGGCAGGGTCGTCAGTTCGAATCTGACTACCAGCACCATCGACAACGGATCGCTCGGGAATGAATCAATCCGCCACCGAAGCCCTCACCCAACGCTACCGCGCCTCCCTGCCCGAGAAGCAGTCCGAGCTCGCGCTGGCCTGGGAGCAGTGGCTGGCGATCCCCGGCGAGCACGGCGCGAAGCTGAAGCTGCAGTCGCTCGTGCACAAGCTCGCGGGTTCCGCCGGCCTGTACGGCTTCGAGGACCTCGGCCGCCAGGCGCGCGCGGTGGATGGCACGCTCGCGGCGTGGGAGGACGAGACGCCGACGCTGCGCAAGCCGCTCGACGAGTTCTGCCGCGACGTGGCAGGTGCCGTCGAGATGCTGCTGCGCGTGCTCGGCCGCGCCGCGCGCGCGCCGCAGTCGGGCGCGTCGCCGCTGCCCCGCCACCGCGATCCGTTCGCCGAAGGCGAGCCGATGATGAACGTGCTGATGGTCGAGGACGACGCGGACCAGGTGGCACTGTGGCGCGAAGCGCTGGCGCCGCACGGCGTGCGCCTGCGGCACGCCGCGACGCGCGAGGCGCTCGAGGCGGAAGTGGCCGTCGACCAGCCCGACCTCATGCTGTTCGACTACTGGCTCGAGCCCTACACGGGTCCGCAGCTCGTGCGCATGCTGCGCGACCTGCCGGAAGTCGCCGCGATCCCGAAGGTCTGCCTCACGGGCGACACCGGGCCCGTACCGCGGCAGGCGGCGATGGACGCCGGGTTCGCGGCCGTGCTGCGCAAGACCGTCGACCCCGACGACCTCGTCGAGGTGATGCGCCAGCTGGTCGCCAGCGCGAGGCGTCGCTGACGTGCGCAACTATCCCCCCGTTTCGATGATCGGCGTGCCCACGGACGTGGGCGCCGGGCATCGCGGCGCCTCGATGGGGCCGGAAGCGCTGCGCGTCGCCGGGCTGGCGCCCGCGCTCGCCGCGCGCGGCCTCGACGTCGTCGACCGCGGCAACCTCGCCGGTCCCGTGAACCCGTGGCAGGGCCCGAGCGACGGCTATCGCCATCTCTCCGAAGTCGTCGCGTGGAACCGCACCACGTTGAACGCCGTCTACGCCGAGCTCGAGGCCGGCCGCATGCCGATCATGCTCGGCGGCGACCATTGCCTCGGCATCGGCTCGATCACGGCCGTCTCCGCGTGGTGCCGCGCGCAGGGCAGGAAGCTCATGGTGCTGTGGCTCGACGCGCACGCCGACTTCAACACCAGCCGCATCACGCCGTCCGGCAACGTGCACGGCATGCCGGTCGCGTGCCTGTGCGGCATCGGCCCGCAGGCGCTCACCAACCTCGGCGGCGACGCGCCCGCGATCCGCGCCGACCAGATCCGGCAGATCGGCATCCGCTCGGTCGACGAAGGCGAGAAGCGGCTCGTGCACGAGCACAAGCTCGACATCTACGACATGCGCTACATCGACGAGATCGGCATGAAGCGCGCGATGGAGGAAGCGTTGTCCGGGCTCGACGCCGACACGCACCTGCACGTGAGCTTCGACGTCGACTTCCTCGACCCGTCGATCGCCCCTGCCGTCGGCACCACCGTGCCCGGCGGCCCGAACTACCGCGAAGCGCAGCTCGTGATGGAGATGATCGCCGACACCGGCCTCATGCGCTCGCTCGACATCGTCGAGCTCAACCCCGCGTTCGACGTGCGCAACACGACGGCCGAGCTCTGCGTCGACCTCGTGGAGTCGCTGTTCGGCAAGTCGACGCTGATGCGCGAATAGTACGAGTATGAGTCAGAGTATGAGTGCGCAACTCGCGACGCTGCGGCGAGCGAGCTCATACTCAGACCCATACTTCTACTCCGAGGTGACGGAAGTCACCTCATCCCCGCGAGGTGAGGTTCGTCACTAGGACCACCGGACAGCTTGGCGCAACCTCGGCGCCATGATCGAGCTCACCGATGTCCGCAAGTCCTACGGTGCCACGAAGGCGCTCGACGGCCTCTCGCTGTCGGTCGCGCGTGGCGAGATCTTCGGCCTGCTCGGGCCGAACGGCGCCGGCAAGTCGACCGCGATGCACGTGCTCGTGGGTCTGTTGCGGCCCGACGCCGGTACGGTGCGCGTGCTCGGCGGCGACCCCACGACGGCGGCGCTGCGCAACCGCATCGGCATCGCGCCGCAGTCGCTCGCGCTCTACGAGGAGCTGACGGCGCGCGAGAACCTGGCGTTCTACGCCCGCCTGTACGGCCTGTCGGGACGCAGGCTGGACGATGCGATCGACGGGGCGCTCGACTTCGTGCGCCTGACCGACCGCCAGCACGACCGCGCGGTCACGTACTCGGGTGGCATGCAGCGCCGCCTGAACATCGCGTGCGCGATCGTGCACTCGCCCGAGCTCGTGCTGCTGGACGAGCCCACGGTCGGCGTCGACCCGCAGTCGCGCAACGCGATCTTCGACAACGTGCTGGCGCTGCGCGCGCGCGGCACGACCGTGCTCTACACGACGCACTACATGGAGGAAGCCGAGCGGCTGTGCGACCGCGTGGGCATCGTCGACCACGGCAAGCTGCTCGCGATCGACACGGCGCCCGGCCTCGTGCACGCGCACGGCGGCAAGCCGCGCCTGTTCGTGCGACGCAACGGCAGCGAGGAGGAAGTGGCGACCGACGACCCGCTCGCCACGCTCAACGCGCTCGCGCGCGAGGCGCCGCTGGATTCGTTCCACCTCGAGCGCGCGACGCTCGAGCAGGTGTTCCTGAACCTGACCGGCCGTTCGCTGCGCGACTGAAAGGATCTCCAGATGAATCGTTCGCTCGTGCTCGCGCGCAAGGACCTGCTGCTGCTGTTCCGCAACCGCGCCGCGCTCTTCTTCGCGATGGGCTGGCCCGTGCTCACGGCCGTGCTGTTCGGCTTCGCGTTCTCCGGCGACGGCGAAACCGGCAAGCCGCGCATCAGCGTCGCCGACCTCGACGCGAGCGACGGCTCGCGCGCGTTCGTCGCGCAGCTGAAGGCGATGCCTGAGCTCGAGGTCGACGTGCAGGAGCAGGGCGCCGCCACCGAGCTCGTGCGCACCGGCAAGCGCGCCGCCGCCGTGCTCGTGCCGAAGGGCTACGGCGACAGCGCGCGACGCCTGTTCTATGGCGCGCCGGCCGAAGTCGAGCTCGTCGTCGACCCGGCGCGCAAGGCCGAGCAGGCGATGATCCAGGGCATGCTGCAGAAGCTCGCCGGCGAGCGCCTGGCCTCGGCCATGGGCGGCAAGGGCCGCGGCGCCTGGCTCGCGCAGGCGCGCCGGGACGTCGCTTCGCTCCCCGAGGGCGACCGCGCATCGTTCGACGGCTTCTTCGATTCGCTCGACGCGTTCCTCACGCAACAGGGCGAGGCGACGGGCGCCTCCGCGGGTGGCGGCGGCGGTTGGCAGCCGCTGGTGGTGACGATGCGCGACGTGGAGGTCGTGCGCCGGGGCCCGCGCAACGCGTTCGCGATCACGTTCCCGCAGGGCATGCTCTGGGCGATCGTCGGTTGCATCATGACGTTTGCGAGCTCGCTCGTGCTGGAGCGCATGCAGGGCACGCTCGTGCGCCTTCGCGCGAGCCCGATGAGCGGCCCCGCGATCATGCTCGGCAAGTCGCTCGCGTGCTTCGCGGCGATCCTGGGCGCGTGCACGCTGCTCGTGCTGCTCGCGCGCACCGTGTTCCACGTCGAGGTCGGAAGCCCCGCGTTGTTCGTGCTCGCGCTCGCCTGCGCGGCGTTCGCGTTCACCGGGCTCATGATGCTGATCGCCAGCCTCGGCACGACGGTGCAGTCGGTGTCGGGCGCGGGCTGGGCGATGATGATGCCGCTCATGATGCTCGGCGGCGGCATGATCCCGCTGTTCGCGATGCCGTCGTGGATGGTCGCCGCGAGCGACCTGAGCCCGGTGAAGTGGGCGCTCGTCGCGCTGGAAGGAGCGGTGTGGCGCGGGTTCTCGTTGCGCGAGATGCTGCCGGCGCTCGGCGTGCTCGTCGCGGTGGGCACGGTCACGTTCGCGGTCGGGGCTCGGCGGTTTGCTTCGCGAAGCTTCGCGTGAGACGCGGCTCGGAGCAGTCCGCGCAGGTCGTGCACCCCACCTCTTGTCCTCCCCTGCAACGCAGGGGAGGAGGAGTGATCGTCGCGCTGCGCGCGACGCGTCATCAATACGGATCGGGGGCGAAACCCAGCGGAAACGGCTCGGCTTCGCGCGGTTCCGGTCGCGGGTGCCAGTGGCGAGGAATGATGCCCCGATCCGTGAGCGCGTTGCGGTCGTCGTAGCGCACCGCGACCACTTCGTCCGGCGTGCTGCTGCGGCGCTGGAAGGCCGTGTAGCGCGCGGGGTCGTAGCGACGCTCGCCGTGGCCCGTGCCGAGCTCCTGGCGGCGCGGCTCGTACGGCGCGGACTTCGCCACGCCACCGAGCGACGCGCCGGCGCGGCTCTGCGCCGGCGCAGGCGCTTCGGCAGCAGCACGATCGCGCGAGTACGCGCCGGGCGCGGCACGGCCGTCCTCGCGCTCGCCGTACGACACGTCCGGCTCGTCGTACACCGGCGGCGGCGGGGGCAGCTCGCGGAACACCGCGACGCCGATCACGCCGACGTTGTCGGGCCGGCCGGTGCGCGCGGCGTAGGAATCGGGCAGGTCGGTGAAATAGAACTCGGCGACCTCGCCCATGTTCTTGCGCCAGCCGCGCACTTCGGTCCGCTGCCACGGCGAGAGCACGTAGCCGGTCTGCTGCGCCGCTGCCGTCTGGCCGCTGATCGCATTGACGCCGTCGACCGACAGCACCGCGAGCACGCGCTCGCCCGTGCGGTTCTCGAGCGCGACGGAATAGCGATGGCCGGCTTCGCCCGGCACGTACCAGCGACCCGACTGCGCGTACAGCGGCAGCTCGCGACCCGTGTCGAGGTCGCGCACGGTGACGTCCACGAGCGAGCCCGTGCCTGCGTGCGCGGTGGCGGCCGAGGCGGCGAGCAGCAGGGCGGCGATCAGGCGTTTCATTTCGGCGTCTCCGTGAGCGGGATGCTCGGGGGGTGTAACGCGCGGCACCCGGAAGCGGGGTTAAGGGGCTAGGGACTAGGGGCTAGGGGCTAGGGCGAGTACACCGGAAGCTCGCAGTGGCCTGCCGTAGTGCGTTGAATTTGCGGGAGAGTCAGAGGTTGCGCCCTGGCCCCTAGTCCCTAGCCCCTAGCCCCTCGTGCACAGATAGAATTCGCCACCCACGAGCTCACCGCAGCGCGCCATGACGAAGCGGGTCCTGACAGGCATCACCACGAGCGGCACGCCGCACCTCGGCAACTACGTCGGGGCGATCCGGCCGGCCGTCGCGGCGAGCCGCGACGCGAACGTGGAAAGCTATTACTTCCTCGCCGACTACCACGCGCTCATCAAGTGCCAGGACCCGGCGCGCGTCGCGCAGTCCACGCTCGAGATCGCCGCGAGCTGGCTCGCGTGCGGGCTCGATCCGGAGCGCGTGTGCTTCTATCGCCAGTCCGACGTGCCCGAGGTGACGGAGCTCACCTGGCTGCTCACCTGCGTGACGGCGAAAGGCTTGCTGAACCGCGCGCACGCGTACAAGGCCGCGGTCGACGCGAATGCGCAGGCCGGCGAGGACCCGGACGCGGGCGTGAGCGCGGGCCTCTACATGTATCCCGTGCTGATGGCCGCGGACATCCTGCTGTTCAACGCACACTCGGTGCCGGTGGGTCGCGACCAGGTGCAGCACATAGAGATCGCGCGCGACATCGCGCAGCGCTTCAACCACCTGTACGGCGAGCACTTCACGCTGCCCGAGGCGGCGATCGAGGAACGCACGGCGATCCTGCCCGGCCTCGACGGCCGCAAGATGTCGAAGAGCTACGACAACACGATCCCGCTGTGGTTGCCGCGCGAGCAATTGCGCAAGGCGATCCTCGGCATCGTGACGAACTCGCAGGCGCCCGGCGAACCGAAGGACCCCGCGCAGTCGCATCTCTTCACGATCTTCCAGGCGTTTGCGTCGCCCGACGAAACCGCAGTACTGCGTCGCGAGTACGCCGCCGGAATCGCGTGGGGCGACGCGAAGCAGCGCGTGTTCGAGCGCATCGACGCGGAGCTCGCCGAGGCGCGCGCGAAGTACGAGGGACTGGTCGCCGCGCCCGAGCGCATCGAATCGGCGCTGAAGGCCGGCGCGGCGAAGGCGCGGCAGAAGGCGCAGGCGCTGCTCGCGAAGCTGCGCGAAGCGGTCGGCCTGCGCACCCTGGTGACGCTGGCGCCGCGCGGCGTGGCGAATGGCGCGAACGCCGCGTCGTCCGGCCCGCGAGTGCACGGTCCGTACAAGGACGGCGCGCAGTTCAAGTTCCGCTTCGAGGACGTGGACGGCACGCGCTTGTTCGAGAGCGTCGGCTTCGCGTCGGGCAAGGACGCCGGTGCCGCGATCAAGCGGCTGCAGTCGATGTCGCCCGATCACCTCGTGGTGCGCACCACGAGCGAGTCGGAGGAGGCGCACGCGCTGTCGCTGTCGCTCGAGGCGTCGCCGGACGAGCCGTTCGCGTGGCTGCACGTGCCGCCGGGCGTCGACCCGGCCGCGCCCGTGGCGCGCATCAAGGCGGCCATCGCGGCGTGGCAGCAGGCGGAATGACGAACGCACGATGCGCTGGCTCGCCCTGATCCTGTTCACGCCGCCGTTCGCGGTCCTCGTGTGGCTGTACTGGCAGTTCCCGCGTTCGACGCCACGCACGCCCGCGCGCCGGCGCTACGACGTCGTCGCGCTGCTCGTCTGCCTCGCCGCGACCGTGTTCGCGCTGTGGCTCGCGTACGACGGCGCACGCACGCCGCAGACCGGCCCGATCTGGCCGCAGGTTCTCGCGACGCTCGCCGTCTACCACACGTTCCCGCTCCTGCTGCTGTGCGCCTGGATCCTGCGTTCGCGCCGGTTCGGCCGATGAACGGTGTGCAGGCCGTGTGAAACGCGCGCCGAACGTGAATGGCGGCGCACCGCCCGCGCATCCGGCGCAGGCGCGATTGCGCCGTCGTGGCAGAATTCGCCCGTCGCCCCGGGTGCGCTTTCGCGCACGCGGCGGTGCGGGGGAGGAGAGCGATGGGTGACAGGCCGCAGCTGGATCCGCTGCTCGAAGCGCTGGGGCGTGGCGATCGGGCGGCGCACGACGCCGTCTTCGCGATCGCGTACGACGAGCTGAAGCGCATCGCGCGTTCGCACATCCGCCGCGCGGGCGGCATGGTCACCATCAACCCGAGCACGCTCGTGCACGAAGCCTGGATCAGGCTCGTGCAGGGCGGCGATCGCCAGCTGCATTCCAGCGAGCACCTCTACAACGTGCTCGCGCAGGCGATGCGCCAGATCCTGCTGGACCTCGCGCGCCGGCGCGGCGCCGACAAGCGCTGGGGCAGCCAGCAGCGCACCGAGCTGACCGAGCGCATCGAGCGCGAGTCGATGCCGCTCGACGAGCTGATCGCGATCGACACCGCGCTCGGCGCGCTCGCCAAGGCGGACGCCGAGCTCGCGCAGCTCGTGGAATGGCACTACTTCGCCGGCCTCGACTTCGTCGAGATCGCGCGCGTGCGCGGCCAGAACGAGCGCACCGTGCGTCGCCACTGGGACATGGCGCGCGCGTTCCTGCTCGAGGCCATGCGCGGCGCCACCGCGCCCGCCGGGTAACGCCAGCGTGACCATCGACGCGCAGCGCTGGCGACGGCTGCGACCGCTGCTCGACGACCTGCTCGAGCTGGCCGAACGGGATCGTCCCGCCTACCTGGACAGGCTGCAGGGCGAAGACGCCGAGTTGCGTGCGGAGTTGCGTGCGCTGCTCGCGCAGCAGGAGCGCACCGACAGCGCGCTCGACAAGGGTGCGGGCCAGCTCGCCGCGCCGCTGCTCGCCGCGCAGGCGGTCGACGATGCCGCCGCGGACGCGGCGCGCGTCGGCGAGCGCATCGGCCCGTTCCGGCTCGTGCGCCTGCTCGGCAGCGGCGGCATGGGTGCGGTGTACCTCGCGCAACGCGTCGACGGCCAGTTCCTGCAGAACGTCGCGCTCAAGGTCATCCGTGGCCATCGCGGCGACCTGCAGGCGGCCGAGCGCTTCAACCGCGAGCGCCAGGTGCTCGCGCAGCTCGTGCACCCGAACATCGCGCAGCTGCTCGACGGCGGCGAGACGAGCGACGGCCTGCAGTACTTCACGATGGAGTTCGTCGACGGTGCGCCGATCACCGACTACTGCACGCGCTACGTCGACACGGTCGAGGGCCGCGTGCAGCTGCTGCTGAAGGTCGCTTCCGCGCTCGCGCACGCGCACGAGCAGCTCGTGATCCACCGCGACATCAAGCCGAGCAACATCCTCGTCACGCCCGACCGCCGCGTGAAGCTGCTCGACTTCGGCATCGCAAAACTTTTCGGCGGCGAAGCCGGCGCCACGCTCACGCGCACGGCGATCGGGCCGATGACGCCGGCGTACGCCGCGCCGGAGCAGTTCAAGCGCGGCGCCATCTCCGTCGCGACCGACGTCTACCAGTTCGGTGTGCTCATGTTCCGGCTGTTTACGGGACGCCTGCCGTACGAGGCGGACCCCGAGGACGCCGTCGAGTGGGCGCGCGCCGTCACCGAGCAGGAGCCGCTCACGCTGCCGCGCGCGCTGTCGCGCAGCCTGCGCACGGGGGAATCGCGCAGCGGCCAGGACCGCGCGGCGTGGACCGGGCCGTTGAACCTCAAGCGCCTGAAGCGGCGCATGGCGGGGGACCTCGACGCGATCGTGCGCAAGGCGCTCGCGAAATCGCCGGACGACCGCTATCGCTCGATGGATGCGCTGATCGCCGACCTCGAGGCGTTCGCCGAAGGCAGGCCGGTATCGGCGCGGCGGGCGGGCGCGTGGTATCCCGCGTTGCGCTTCGCGCGGCGCCATCGCGTGGGCGTGAGCGCCGCGGCGCTCGCCGCGTTCGGCCTGCTCGCGCTCGCCGGCATCGCCCTGTTCCAGGCGAGCGTCGCGCGCCGCGAGGCGCAGCGCGCGAACGCCGGTGCCGAGATGCTGCTGGACGTGTTGCGCGACCTCGATCCCAGCCGCAGCGGCGGCCGCGAGGCGACGCTGGAAACGCTGCTCGCGCGCGGCGTTGCGCGCCTCGACGCGAAAGGCCTCGCCGACGATCATGCCCTGCGGTCGCGCGTCTACGCGCTGTTCGCGGGCATCTACACCGGCATGGGCGAGCCGCGCACCGGCCAGGACGTCGCGCGCCGCGCGCTCGAGGCGGCCACGCTCGCGGGCGACCCGTTGATCCTGATGCAGGCGCGCTCGGCCATGGCATCTGCGCTGCATCGGCTCGGCGACGAGCACGCCGCGCGGCTGGAGATCGCGCGCGTGATCGACGCACCGTCGACCGGCGAGGTCGAGGTGGAGCGCCAGCGCGCATCGGCGCTGATGCTGCGCGCGCTCACCTGGATCGGTTCGGGCGAGCACGAGCCTGCGCTCGCGGACTTCGCGGCGGCCCGCGCGCTCACCGCGCGCGCGCTCGGCGAACGCGACGAGCTCATGGCGCGGATCCTCATGAACGAGTCCGTTTCGCTGAGCGCGCTCGGCCGCAACGAGGAATCGCGGGACGCGCTCGAGCACGCGCTCGACATCGCGCGCGAGGTCTGGGGCGACGACCACTCGAACACGCTCACCGCGCTGGGCAACCTGGGCGAAACCGAGCTCGACCTCGGCCACATCGAGTCCGCGACGCGCGAGATCGAGGCGGCAGCCGCGGGCAAGGTGCGGCTGTTCGGTGCCGACTCCGGCGCGGCTGCCGCCGCCGTGACGCGCCTCGGCAAGCTGCGCCTGAAGCTGGGCGATACCGCCGGTGCGGAGGCGCTGTTCAGGCAGGCGAATGCGGCGTATCGCCGCGCGCAGGGCGACCGGCACTACTACGTGGGTACCACGGAGGCGTGGCTGGGCCGAACGGCGCTCGCGCGCGAAGACGCCGAGGGCGCGCGCACGCACTGCGCCAAGGGCGCGCGCGTGCTGCGCGACGCCGTGGGTTCGAAGCATCCGTGGCTGGCCGACGCGCTCGACTGCGTCGCCGGCGCCGCCCTCGCGATGGGCGACGTCGCGGCCGCGCGCGCGAGCGCCGCGGAAGCACTCGCGATCCGCGACGAACGGTTCGGCGAGCGGCATCCGGAATCCGTGCTCAGCGAAGTGCGACTCGCGCAGGTCGAGGCGGCGGAAGGCAAGGTCGACGCAGCGAAGCAGCGCGCCGCGCGCGCGCTCGACACGGCGCGCGCCGTGTACGTCGAAGGCAACCTGGATTACGCGCAGCTCCGGCGCGATGCGGCGGCACTGGGTGCGGGGTAGTGGGAGCGACTTCAGTCGCGATCTTTTCCCGATTCGGGAAGATCGCGACTGAAGTCGCTCCCACAGGATCAGCTGGCTTTCGCCAGGTCGTCCAGCATCGCCTTGAGGAAGCGCGCGGCTTCGCCGCCGGTCGCGGCCCGATGGTCGAAGGTCAGCGAGATCGGCATCATGCGGTGCGTCTCGATGCCGCCCATCACGGGCACCACGTCGTGGCGCAGCTTGCCCGCGGCGACGATCGCGACGCACGGCGGCACGACGACGGGCGTTGCGTAACGGCCTGCGAACACGCCGAAGTTCGACAGCGAGATCGTGTAGCCCTTGAGCTCGTCCGCCGGGATGCTGCGGTCGCGCACCTGGTCGCGGATGCGGTTGATCGCGGCGCGGATGCCCGCCGCGTCGAGCACGTCGGCGTTGCGCAGCGCCGGCACGAACAGGCCGTCGGGCGTGTCCACGGCGATGCCCACGTCGACGCGGTTGTGCAGCGTGCGCGTGAGCGCCTCGCCGTCGAACCACGCGTTCAGCTCGGGCACGGCCTTGCACGCGCGCACGAGCGAGCGGATGAGTCGCACGGTGATGTCGTTGCCCGGCGTCCATGCCTGGATGTCGGCGTCGTCGCACAACGTGGTCGGAACCACCTTCGCGTGCGCGTCCGCCATCACGCGCGCCATGTTGCGCCGCACGCCCTTGATCTGCTCCGGCTGGCCGGTCGCCTGCACGGTCGGCGGCGTCGTGCGCACGGGCTTGCCCGCGAGCGAGCGCGGATCGGTCGTGGCGGGCGCCGCGACCGGTGCGCGCGCGACGGGTGCAGCCGCAGCAGCAGCCGGCGCGGCACCGATGCGCGCGGTGCCGGCGGCCGCGGCCTGCTTCACGTCCTGCATCGTGACCACGCCGCCCGCGCCCGTGGCAGCGACGCGCGCGAGGTCCACGCCCATCTTCTTCGCCATCGCGCGCACGGCTGGCACCGCCTTGACGCCGCCGATGCTCGTCGCCGCTTCGCTCACCACGCGGTCGGACGACTGCATCGCGCCCACCACGGTGCCCGCGTCGGCCTTCGCTGCCTTCGGCTGCTCGACGATCTCGCCGCCTTCATCGGACGCGACCACCGTCGTGCCGCCGCCGTCGTCGCGCGACTTCTCGTCGGGCACCGGCTTGCCCACGCCCTTCGCGGGCGGGCCGTGCTGGTGGCCGGTCGGCTCGGCTTCGGCACGCTGGACGGCGCCGGCCTCGAGCTCGAACGTCGCGAGCGCCGCGCCGGTCTCGATCACGTCGCCGGCCTTGCCGTGCGCCTTGATGAGCGTGCCCGTGTACGGCGACGGCACCTCGACCACGGCCTTCGCCGTTTCCATCGAGATGAGCGGCTGGTCGAGCTTGACCTTGTCGCCCTCCTTCACGAGCCACTCGACGATTTCCGCGTCGGGCAGGCCTTCGCCGAGGTCGGGGAGGTGGAAGGTTTTTTGCGTGGCCATGGGTCACCGAACAGCGGAAATGGGGAATCGGAAATCGGAAATCGGAGGAGCAGGGAAGTCGCAGGACGCGGATGCGCGCTCTACCGATTTCCCATTCCCCATTTCCGATTTCCAGTTGTGATCAACCACGGGCTCAGGAAACCGACAGCGTCTTCTTCGCCGCCGCAACGATGCGATCCACCGACGGCAAGTACTTCATCTCCAGCCGGAACAGCGGGATGTGCGTGTCGTAGCCGGTGACGCGCTCGACGGGCGCGACGAGGTCGTAGAGCGCGTCGGATGCGAGGCGCGCGGCGATTTCGGCGCCGAAGCCCGCGGTGCGCGGTGCCTCGTGCACGATCACGCAACGGCCGGTCTTGCGCACCGACTCGTGGATCGTGTCGAAGTCGAGCGGCTTCAGCGTGGCGACGTCGATCACTTCGGCGCTGATGCCCTCCGCGGCGAGCGCGTCGGCGGCCTCGAGCGTTTCCTTCACCTGCGAGCCCCACGTCACGAGCGTGACGTCGGTGCCGTCGCGCAGCACGAAGCACACGTCGAGCGGCAGCGCCTCGCCGTCGTCGGGCACTTCCTCCTTGTACTGGCGGTAGATGCGCTTCGGCTCGAAGTAGATGACGGGATCCGGGTCGCGGATCGCGGCGAGCAGCAGGCCGTAGGCGCGCGACGGCGAAGACGGCAGCACCACGCGCAGGCCCGGCACGTTCGTGAAGATCGCTTCGTTCGCTTCCGAGTGGTGCTCGGGAGCGCGGATGCCGCCGCCCCATGGAACGCGGAGCACCATCGGGCAGCTCATGCGGCCGCGCGTGCGGTAACGCAGTCGCGCCGCGTGGCACACGATGTGGTCGACCATCGGGTACACGAAGCCGTCGAACTGCGCTTCGGCGACGGGCTTCATGCCCTGCGCGGCCAGGCCGACGGTGATGCCCGCGATCGTGGTCTCGCACAGCGGCGTGTCGATCACGCGCGTGGCGCCGAATTTTTCCTGCAGGCCGGCAGTCGCGCGGAACACGCCGCCGTTGACGCCCACGTCCTCGCCGAGGACGACGACGGACGGGTCCGCCTTCATCTCGTGCGCGAGCGCCTGCGTGACCGCTTCGATGAGGGTGATCTGTGGCATGTCGTCAGTGCCCCGTCGAGCGCTTGTCGAGGCGCAGCGCTTCCTCGCGCTGCCCGGCGATGTCGGCCGGCAATTCGGCGTACAGCGTGTCGAACATCGCCTCGACCGGCTGCGGCTTCGTTGCGAGGTACGCGTTGATCTCCTCGTCGACGCGCGGCGCGCATTCCGCCTTCCACGCTTCTTCCTTCGCGTCGTCCCAGAGCTTGCGCGACTCGAGGTACGCGCGCAGCCGGATCATCGGCTCGCGCGTCCAGGCGTCCTTCACTTCCTGCTCGCCGCGGTAGCGGCGTGCGTCGTCGGCCGTCGTGTGGTCGGACAGGCGGTACGTGACCGCCTCGACGACCGTGCCGCCGTGGCCGTGCCGTGCGCGCTTGATCGCGTGGTCCATGACGGCACGCATCGCGATGATGTCGTTGCCGTCCACCTGCACGCACTCCAGCCCGCCGGCGAGGCCCTTCTGTGCGAGCGTCTTCGCGCCGGTCTGCGCGCTGCGCGGCACCGAGATCGCCCACTGGTTGTTCACGATCACCGCGACGAGCGGCAGCTGCATCGCACCGGCCACGTTGATCGCGCTGTAGAAGTCGGCCTTCGACGAGCCGCCGTCGCCGACCACGGTGACGGCCACGCGCGGCTCCTTGCGGATCTTGAACGCGAGCGCCGAACCGGCCGCGTGCAGGCACTGCGTCGCGATCGGCACGCACCATGCGAAGTCGTGCGCGGGCCCCGAGAAGTCGTTGCCGCGCTCGTCGCCGCCCCAGTACATCAGCACTTCGCGCGGCTTCACGCCGCGGATGAACTGCGCACCGTACTCGCGGTACATCGGCGCGAACACGTCGTCCTCGGTCATCGCCGAGCCGATGCCGATGTGCGCCGCCTCGTGACCGAGGCACGACGCGTAGGTACCGAGCTTGCCCGTGCGCTGCAGGTTCACGGCCTTGCCGTCGAACACGCGCACGAACGCCATCTGCTTGTAGAGCTCGACGAGCTGCGCGCCATCGCGCGCGAACTCCGGCAGGTCCTCGCGCACGAGCTTGCCCGTGGGGTCGAGGTACTGGACGAATTCGATATCGAACGTTGCCGCGGTGGGCATGCGGCGTCCCTCCCTGGGAGAACCGCTAGTTTCGGGGACGGGCAGCGGCAGAGGCAAGCCGCGTTGCGGCGTCGGAAACGAAACGGGCGCCCGAAGGCGCCCGTTCGCAGGTCATCAAACGATCGTTTACCGAATTGCGTGGCGACGCTGCGCGAAGCCGAGCAGCCCGATCGACAGCACCAGCGCGAGCAGGGCGAGCGGCGCGTTCACCGGCACCGCGATCGCCGCCGCGACGATGAAGCCCGTCGGGTCGTTCACCGCGCCCGTGCCCGGGTTGTCGGTGACCGTGGTCGACTCGTTCGTGCCGTTGCCGTCGGCGTCGAAGTTGATCGTGCCCTGGTTGTTGATCGCCGTGCCCGGGCCCGCGTTCACGCGCGCCGTGATCGTGATCGTGACGGTGCTACCCGCCGCGATCTGGCCGTTCCACGTCACCGTGTTCGTGCCGACCGTGGCCACGGCCGTGCCGCTCGTCGCGGTCGCCGACACGAGCGTGAGGCCTGCCGGCAGCACGTCGATGAACTCGTTGCCCGGGTTGTCGTTTTGCGGCGCGGCGCCTGCGTTGCGCAGCACGATCGCGTACGTGACCGTCCCGCCCGTGTTGAATGAGCCGCTCGCGGTCTTCGTGCCCGATACCGCGGCCGGCAGCCCCGTCACGGTCGTCGTGGTCGTCGCGCTGTTGTTCA
Source organism: uncultured Pseudomonadota bacterium (assembly GCA_937996755.1). GTDB lineage: Bacteria > Pseudomonadota > Gammaproteobacteria > Xanthomonadales > Ahniellaceae > CALKUS01. Next base: position 35,092 of record CALKUS010000121.1, read on the forward strand.
GTGGCGTCAGGTCGTTCGGCGTCGCGTTGACTGTCGCTGTGTCGCCGATCACCGTTCCGCCCAGCGTCGAGGTGGGGACGTTCACGACGAGGGTGAACGTGGCCGATTGTCCCGAAGCGAAACTCCCCGCGGTCAACGCCGATACCGAGCCGCTGCCGCCGACCGGCGGTGTGGTGACGGTCCAACCGGCAGGGGCGGAGAACGAAACGAACGTCGTTCCCCCCGGCAGGATGTCGTTGACGGCGATGGGGCCTTGCTGGCCAGCCGGGCCGTTGTTGGTTGCCACGATCGTGTACGTAATGTTGTTTCCCGCGACGACCGGGTCAGGTGCATCCGAGATCGTGATCGCGAGGTCCGCAGTCGTATCCACGGTCGTCGTCGCGCTCGCCGTGTTGTTGGCGAGCTGTGGGTCGGGTGTCGTGGACGAAATCGCGGTTCCGTTCGTCACGGTCGCACCGTTCGCGAAGGTGCCCGCGACGTTGGCCACGAGCGTGAAGACCGCGGTGCCAGGCGCGAACGACGGGTTGGTGCAGTTGATCGCGCCGTTCGCACCCACGGCCGGCGTCGTGCAGGTCCAACCGACCGGGCTTGCAAGGGAGACGAACGTCAGCGTACCCGGGAGCGTGTCCGGCAACACCACGGAAGCTGCGTTGCTCGGGCCGCTGTTGGTCGCCGTGATCGTGTACGTCAGGTTCGAGCCGGCGACGACCGGGTCGGGCGAATCCACGATCGTGAGCGACAGGTCCGCCGAGGTCGAGACCGTCGTCGTCGCGGTCGCACTGTTGTTCGCGCCGTTCGGGTCGCCGGTCGTGGACGTCACGTTCGCGGTGTTCGAGAGCACCGTGCCCGACGCCACCGTCGGCGCGACCGCCACCGTGAGCGTGAACGTGGCCGTGCCGACCGCGAACGACGGGTTCGTGCAGTTGACCGTGCCGGCCGCGCCGACTGCCGGCGTGGTGCAGCTCCAGCCCGCGACGGCCGGCAGCGACACGAACGTGGTGCCGGTCGGCAGCACGTCGCTCCAGCCCGCCGTCGTCGCCGCGTCGGGACCGTTGTTCGTCAGCGTCACGGTGTACGTCAGGTTGCTGCCCGCGGTCACCGGATCGGGCGTGTCGGACTTCGTGATCGACAGGTCGGCCGTCGCGAAGCCGGCCACCGTGTAGTAGCCCACGAGCGGGTCGTGGTCGGCGTTGCGCTCGACGGTCGTGCCGCCGCGCAGGTTGCCCGCGAAGTCGGCGTTGATGCGCGGATGCTCGACGCGGCGCGCGGTCGTCGCGGCGATCAGCGCGCTGTTCACGACGGCGTGGTCGATCTCCTGGGCGTTGCCGCCGAACAGGAACGAGTAACGCTGCGTGGCGACCGGGTCGAGCAGCAACGTGAGGTCGGGGTTCACGAGATCGACGCCGTCACCGGGCACCGCCGTCGCGTTGTCCGCGACCGGCGTGCCCTTGATCACGTCCATCGAGTCGACGAGGCCGTCGTTGAACTCGAACGCGTTGAAGTCGCCGACCAGGATGATGCGCTCGCTCGGGTTCGCGGACTGGCGCAGCTGCACGATGTCGGCGAGCGACTCGGCCTGCTTCTGCCGCTTCGCGCGCACGCGCTGGCCCGCGGTGGTCCAGCCGAACGAGCCGGCGGAGTTGTCGTCGATGTTGTTGAGCGAGCGCAGGTGGTTGACGATCACGGTCACCGGGAACGTCGCGCCCGCCGCGTTGTTGATCACCGCATCGAGGCGCAGCGACGGCCGATCGTTCAGCAGCTCGGTCGACGCATCCGCGTTCACGAACAGCTCGCCGGCCTTCTCCTGCACGACCGCGTTGATCGTCACGCGCGGCGTGGTGCCGGTGACGATGGACTGCTTGATCAGGAAGCCGACGTCGATGCCGCCGATGTCGTTGCCTTCCACGAGGCGCGCCGTGTAGAGCGGATTCGGCTGCGACGCGGCGACGGCGTCGTTGTTGATCTGCGTCGCGAGCGCCTGCAGCGTCGTGAGGTTCTCGACCTCGACCACGCCGACCACGTCGGGCGTGCGCATGAAGTCGCGGATGCCGAGCGATGCCTTCTGCAGGCGACGGTTGAACGCTGCCGAGGTGAGCACCGGCTCGGTGATCGCCGGATCGTCGACGGTGTCGAAGAAGCGCTCGAGGTTGTACGACGCCACCGTGAATTCCTGCGCGGTCGGCGCGGTCACCGCGGTCGGCGCGATGCCGCCCGCGACGACCGGAAGCGTGGCCGGCTCCGGCAGGATCGTGTAGCGACGGAAGCCGAAGTCCAGCGGACCGACCAGGTTCGTCACGGTGGCGCCCGTGTTCAGCGCGAACAGCGTGCCGCCGATCGCGTCGAAGTCGACCTGGAACAGCTCGGGGTTGAAGTCCCAGCGCGGGATCGGCGGGATCGTGCCGACGCCGCCGACCGGCACGGGATCGTTCGCCTGGATGCCGGGCTCGCGGAACGGACGAGCGACGCCGGTGACGACCGCGCTGAAGATGCCGTTGTTCGACGACGTCGCGTTCGGCTCGTTCACCGTGCCACCGGTGCCGCTCGTGGCCGTCGCGGAGGCGACGGAGACGCGCATGCCTTCGACTCGCTCGAGCTGGTCGACCGGGCCGGCCGGGCTCGGGAACGACGCCGTCAGCGGGATCGCGGCGGGCAGCGGATTGCCGGTCGAGAGCTGCGTCACCGTCGGTCCCGTGAGCTCGGTGAGCGGCGGCTGCAGCGGATCGGCGGCCGGCACGAATTCGGCGACCGTGCCGGTCACCTGCACGAGCGCACCCACCGCGGCGGCGGCCGGCGGCGCGGAGCTCGTGAACACGAGGATGCCTTCCGACGTGGCGGGATCGGCGTCGACGGTCGCATCGGGCTCCTGAATGAAGAAGCCGTTCGACTTGCGGCCCGTCACGATGCCGCGCGTGGTGACGGACCAACCCACGATCGGCGACGAATTGCCCGGGCCCTGGATGTCGTGGATCGCGGTGAGCGCCACGTCGTCGTTGTTGATCGTGCCGAGTCCCTGGCCGTCGGTGACGCTGGCGCCGGTCACGTTCGTGACGTTCACGAAGAACGTCTCGTTCGGCTCGGCGGTGACGTCACCGTTGACGAGCACGTTGAACGTGTAGGTGCTGATGCCGGCGGGAATGGTCTGGCCGGTCAGCGACTGCAGGATGTAGTCGTTGTTCGCGAGCGTCGCGGTGCCGTCGGTCGTCGCGATGTCGAACGTGACGCCGCCGAGGCCGGCCGGCTGCGACAGCGACACCGTGAACGCGAACGTCGTCGTGCCGGCGTTGCCTTCGGCCAGCGTGACGTCGTTGATCGACAGGTTCGGAACAGGTGCCGCGTCGTCGTTCGTGATCGTGCCGAGACCCTGCGCGTCGGTCACGTTCGGCACGGACGGGCCGGTCGCCGAGATGTTCGTGAGGTCGACGAAGAACGTCTCGTCCGACTCGACCGCCGTGTCGCCGTTCACGAGCACGTTGAACGTGTAGCTGCCGGTGTTGGCCGGGATCACCTGCGCCGTGAGCGAGTTCGCGACGTAGTCGTTGTTCGCCGTCGTCGCCGTGCCGTCGGCCGTCGCGATGTCGAACGTGATGTTGCCGGTGGCCAGCGGCGGAACCACCGACACGGTGAACGCGAACGTCGTCGTGCCGGCGTTGGTTTCGAGCTGCGTGACGTCGTTGATGCTGAGGTTGGAGATCGGCGGACCGCCGCACGGCGACAGCGCGGTCGCGGTGTTGCGCGGGGTCGGTGCGATCGCCGTGAAGTCCGAGCCGTTCACGTCGGTTTCCGTGCAGCCGGCGCTGCCGCGGACGTCCGCCGTGGTCGTGCTCGGCGCCGGGGCGTTCGTGCCGCCTTCGTTGCAGCTCGCCGTCGTGCCGAAACCCACGAAGTCGATGATCTGCGCGCCCGTCGGGCATGCGCCCGACAGTGCGGTGGTCACGTTCAGGAGCGCGACCTTGCCCGCCGTCGCGCTCATCGCGATCGTGCCCGTCGCGTCCGGCGTGGGGATCACGTTGACGCCGTTCGCGCCAGCGCCTTCGGCCACGAGGTAGTACTGGCCCGGTTGCAGCGTGACGTTGGTGAGGTTCGTCACCTGCCACGTGGTGCCGGCCGCCGACGCGTACTGCACCGACCAGCCGTTGAGGCTCACCGGCGTGCTGCCGCGGTTGAACAGCTCGATGTAGTCGTTCCGGTAGGTCGAGCAGCCGGCGGTACCGCATCCGGCGCCGCCGTACACCTGGCTCATCACGATGGTGGAGCTGAGCGCGAGCGCGGGACCGGCGACGAGCAGCGACGAAAGGACAACGGCCGCACTCGCGGCCAGGCGACGGAACGACGACATGGAACCCCCGGAAAAAGACGCGATTTCCCGGCTGGAACCGCCGGGCAGGGGCCGAGTATACCCATGCACCGCGACGGCGCTACCGGCCCCCGCGATACCATGGCCGGACGACCTTCAAGGACTTTTTTTCCGATGTCCGACAACAACGAACGACCGATCGAATCGGGCATCCACCGCGACCTGCGCGACCGCCTGACCTACCACGGCTACCTCGGGCTGGACACGCTGCTCGCCGCGCAGAACCCGCTGTCCGATCCGGCGCACCACGACGAGTTGCTGTTCATCGTGCAGCACCAGGTGTCCGAGCTCTGGATGAAGCTGATCATCCACGAGCTCACCTCGGCCATCGCGCACCTCGCGGCCGACGACCTCGACCCGTGCCTGAAGATCCTCGCGCGCGTGAAGCAGATCCAGCGGCAGCTGTTCGAGCAGTGGGCCGTGCTCGAGACGCTCACGCCGAGCGAGTACATGGAATTCCGCCACGTGCTCGGGCCCGCGTCGGGCTTCCAGTCGCTGCAATACCGCACGATCGAGTTCCTGCTCGGCAACAAGAACGCCGGCATGGTCGCCGTGTTCGCGCACGCGCCCGTGCAGCAGGCTGCGTTGCGGAAAGTGCTCGAATCGCCGAGCCTCTACGACGAATTCCTGCGCTACCTCGCGCGCCGAGGCCATGCCATTCCTGCGCGCCACGTCGAGCGCGATTTCGCGCAGCCGCACGTGCGCGACCCCGAGCTGATCCCGGTGTTCAAGCGCATCTACGAGAACCCGGACCAGCACTGGTCGGACTACCACATGTGCGAACAGCTCGTGGACGTCGAGGAGAGCTTCCAGCTCTGGCGCTTCCGCCACATGAAGACGGTCGAGCGCATCATCGGCTTCAAGCGCGGCACGGGCGGCTCGTCGGGTGTCGCGTTCCTGCGCCAGGCGCTGGACCTGACGTTCTTCCCGGAGCTGTTCGAGGTCCGTACCGTGCTCGGCGAGAAGGGCTGAGCCCGGCGCCGCTGTTGCGTTGCAGCACGCGCGGGGTTTGACCGGCTCCCGCGCAACCGGTTAAACCTGCCGCCCGCTTTCACCGTCGCACCGCAAGCGCCGCAGGGGCCTTGCGTCATCACCGCGAGGACTTCTTGATGGCCGGCGCCGCCGCTTCGAACGATTACACCCCGCCGACGTATCCGCAGACGATGGGCCACCCGAGCCCGCTGTGGATGCTGTTCATGACGGAGTTCTGGGAGCGCTTCGCGTTCTACGGAATCCGCTGGGCGCTCGTGCTGTACATGGTCGCGCAGTTCCACGCCGGCAACCCGTCCGGCGAAGCGCCGTCCAACCTGATCTACGGCGCGTACCTCGCCATCGTGTACGCCGTCGCGATCTTCGGCGGCTACATCGCCGACCGCGTGATCGGCTACCAGCGCTCGATCCTCATCGGTGCCGTGATCATGGCCGCCGGCCTGTTCATGATCTCGGTGCCGAGTGCGGACATCTTCAAGTTCGGCCTCGCGACGATCATCGTCGGCAACGGCCTGTTCAAGCCGAACATCTCCACGATGGTCGGCAAGCTCTACGCGCCGGCCGACGGCCGCCGCGATTCGGGCTTCACGATCTTCTACATGGGCATCAACGCGGGCGCGTTCATCTCGCCGATCCTCACCGACTTCCTCGCGCGCAAGATCTTCGGTACGCCCGAAACGCCGCAGTACCAGGTCGTGTTCATCGCGTCCGGCATCGGCATGCTGTTCAGCCTCGTGTGGTTCATGTTCGGCCGCAAGCAACTGCTCGGCGTCGGCGAGCCGCCCGCGGGCGCCGAAAGCCGCATGCGCATGGTCTGGGTCGTGCTCGGCTGCCTCGCCGCGATCCCGGTCGTGTACTTCCTGCTCGCGATCAGCGCCAAGACGCTGCAGTACTACGTGCTGTTCCCGATGTTCGCGGTGCTGTGCGCGCTGCTGCTCGTCGAAGGCTTCAAGGTCGGGTCGATGCAGCGCGACCGCGTGATCGCGATGCTGATCATCTTCGCGTTCAACATCATGTTCTGGATGTTCTTCGAGCAGGCCGGCAGCTCGTTCACGTTCCTCGCCGACAAGATCGTCGATCGCTCCTTCGGCGACTGGACGTTCCCCGTCGCCTGGTTCCAGAGCGTGAACTCGCTCGCGATCATCACGCTGGCGCCGCTCGTCGCGTGGATCTGGGTGGCGATGCGCGACAAGAACCCGTCGATCCCGCGCAAGTTCGGCCTGGGCCTGATCTTCAACGGCCTCGCGTTCGCGCTGCTGATGTTCGCGCTGTCGAAGCTGGTGAGCCCGGCCGGCCTGATCCCGTTCTGGACGCTGTTCATGGTCTACGTGATCCAGTCGATCGGCGAGCTGTGCCTCTCGCCCATCGGCCTGTCGATGGTGACGAAGCTCGCACCGCTGCGCCTCGTCGGCTTCGGCATGGGCGGCTGGTTCCTGTCGACCGGCATCGGCAACAACCTGTCCGGCATCTTCGCGAGCTCCGTCTCGGGCGAGGAGGGCATGAGCGTGTCGTCCGCGCTCAGTGGCTACACGTTCGGGTTCTATGCGCTCGTCGGCGCCGGCGTGCTGCTGTTCCTCATCGCGCCGCTCGTGCAGAAGCTCATGCACGGGGTGAAGTGACGACAGGATGTCGTCATCCCGGCCAGCACATGGATGTGCGGTGAGCCGGGATCCAGCGGCTTGCTGAGCACACGCGATTTCGCTTCGCGAAATCGCGCCGGAAGAGCGCGCATCGCTCGCGAAGTCAGAGGCGTGACTCTGACTTCGCGACGAACCTTCGGCGCATCACCGGGAGCTCAGAGCGAACGTTCGCGGGGGCCGTCGCTGCCGTTCCAGCGACGGTTGAGGATCGTGATGTGCTCGACGACGAGTGCGAGGCCTTCGCGCTCGGCCGGCGTGAGCTGCGGGTTCCAGAGGTCGAAGATCAGGACGACGCGCGTCTGGTCGGAATCGTTCCAGGCTTCGTGCTTGATCGAATCGTCGAATACGAAACAGCGGCCCTCGACCCAGGGGCGCGGCTGGTCGGCGCACGCGAGCGCGCCGCAGTTCGGCGGCACCACGAGCGGCAGGTGGCAGATCAGGCGGCCGTTGATCGAGCCGGTGTGCGGCGGGATGCGCGTGCGCGGGCTCAGCACCGAGAACATCGCTTCCGGCGCGTGCCCCGGGATATGCATGAGCGGCAGCGCCGCGAGCGCGGCCGACGTGCGCGGGCAGCGCGCGTGGTGCGCGTCGATGCGCTCGCCGTGGCGGTGGAAGTGGTACGCGCTCCAGCGCGGGTTGTCGATCAGGTCGCCCCAGACGCGCGCGGCCGGGGCGTCGTGCGGCATGTCGACGTACGGCTTCAGGTCGGTGCGCTCGGTGAGCACCGCCAGCATCTCGGCGCGGATCGCGTCGGTCTCGCGCTCGATCGAGTCGAGGTACGGGAACTCCTCGCGTTCGAACCACGGTCGCGGTTCGAGCCCGGGCAGCAGCAGGAACGCCGGCCGCTGCTGCGGGTGCGGCCACTCCTGCGCGATGCGGCCCGTGTGCATGTCGATCGCGCGCTGGATGCGCGCCATCGCCGCGGCGCCGTGCGCCCGGCGCAGCGGCTGCAGGGCTTCGTCGAGCGCATGCGCGCGCGCCGCCTGCACGCGGCGCCATGCGTCGCGATAGCACTCGCCGTCGGCGACCGGCAGTCGCTCGTGGTGGTCGGCGACGCCGTCGCGCGAGGCTGCTTCGAGGCCGCGATGGCCGCTGCGCAGCGCGTCCTCGTCGCGGCCCTGCGCCCACTCGATGGCCGCCCGGCGCAACCAGCCGAGCGACTGGTTCGGGTCCAGCTCGACGGCGCGTGCGAAAGCCGCGAGCGCCTGCGCGCGATCGCCGATCGCTTCCCACGCGCAGCCCAGGTGGAACTGCGGCAGGCCCGAATCGGGGTGCACCGCGGCGGCGCGCTCCGCGAGCCGTCGCGCGCGCAGCGCTGCGCCGGCGGCCAGCGCGCGCCCGCAGAGGAACGCGGTCGCATCGAGGTGGCCGGGCACGAGGTCGAGCAACCGCTGGCACGCGGCCTCGGCGCGCGCGAGGTCGTTGGCGCGGAGCGCGGCCTCGACCTGGCGGACCAGCTGCGCTTCCGCACCCGGGGGCGCGGCGGTGGGAACGGAAACCATGGCGTGACCCTTGCTGCGTTCGCGCAGCAAACGGCACGCAATGTAGCCCATATGAGCGGCGATTTCGAAACCGCAGCAGCGAATCGTCGGCAGCGCAGTCCCGCGCACTCGATCGCCCCTCTCGCCACCGGGGAGAGGGGGACGGGCAGAAGGGGGCGGGGAGGGGGCGACGCCCCCTCAAGGCGCCACGTCGTGCTGCACCTCGGCGAGCCGTTCCAGGATGCGGTCGAGCTGCGTGCGCTCGGCGGCGGTGAGCGCGTCGAGCAGGCGTCGCTCGTAGGCGAGCGCGAGCGGCGCGACCTGGCGGTAGACCGCGCGGCCCTTCGCGCTGAGCGCGATCACGGCGCGCCGGCCGTCGTTGCCGTGCGCGGCGCGCGCCACGCGTCCGGCCGCGACGAGCGACGCGATCGCGCGGCTCACGGCCACCTTGTCCATCGCGGTGCGTGCGGCGATCTCGGTCGGCGACAGTCCCCGCGAGCGCCCGAGCACCGCGATCACGCGCCATTCGGTGACGCCCAGGTCGAACCGCCGCCCGTACTCGCGCGCGATCGCCTGGCTGATGCGGTTCGACAGCACGGACAGCCGGTACGGCAGGAAATCGTCGAGGACGAGCCCGCCGTCGTCGTCCTTGCTGCGCCGCGTCACGCCGCTGCTGGCCGCCATGGCGGGCTCCCGGTGATTTCATCTGAAACTAAATCCGGACGGCGCTACAATCAAGCCCGTGCGCCCCCGGTGGGCGCCCGATCGATGGAGCACGCCATGTCCGCGCAAGCCACGCCCGCCCCCTACCCGAACCCGCTCGGCATCAACGGCTTCGAGTTCGTCGAGTTCGCCGCGCCGGACGCCGCGGGCCTGCATGCGTTGTTCCGTTCGATGGGCTTCACGGCGGTCGCGAAGCACAAGGCGAAGGCGATCACGCTGTATCGCCAGGGCGGGGTGAACTTCCTGGTCAACGAGCAGCCGGATTCGTTCGCGTCCGATTTCGCCGCGAAGCACGGCCCGAGCGCGTGCGGCTTCGCGATCCGCGTGCGCGACGGCAAGGAAGCTCTGCAGGAAGTCTGCAAGCGCGGCGCCGAGGAGGTCACCCACAAGGCCGACACGAAGGCCGTGCAGGCGCCCGTGATCAAGGGCATCGGCGACTGCATGCTGTACCTCGTCACCGACGAAGGCGCGCAGAGCGGGCTCTATGCGCGCGAGTTCGTGCCGCTGCCGGGCGTCGCGCAGGATCCGGCGGGCTACGGCCTCACGTTCATCGACCACCTCACGCACAACCTCTACTTCGGCAACATGGCGAAGTGGGCGGACTACTACGAGCGCCTGTTCGGCTTCCGCGAGATCCGCTATTTCGACATCAAGGGCGCGAAGACCGGCCTCGTGTCGAAGGCGATGACAGCGCCGGACGGCATCGTGCGCATCCCGCTGAACGAGTCGTCTGACCCGAAGAGCCAGATCAACGAGTACCTCGACCAGTACCACGGCGAGGGCATCCAGCACATCGCGTGCTTCACCGACGACATCTACTCGACGGTGGAGAAGATGCGTGCCGCGGGCGTCTCCTTCCTCAACACGCCCGACACCTACTTCGACGTCATCGACCAGCGCGTGCCGAACCACGGCGAGGACGTGCCGCGCATGAAGGCGAACCGGATCCTGATCGACGCCGATCCGGAGACCAAGCGCAAGAAGCTGCTGCAGATCTTCACCGAGACGAACATCGGCCCGATCTTCTTCGAGATCATCCAGCGCAAGGGCAACGAGGGCTTCGGCGAAGGCAACTTCCAGGCGCTGTTCGAATCCATCGAGCGCGACCAGATGCGCCGCGGAGTCTTGTAGACACGCGACAACGGAGCGGCGTTGTAGGAGCCCACCCCTGTGGGCGATTCGACCTGCGGGTGACTGCGATGAACCGCGAAACGAACACAGAAACATCGTCGTACCAGAGCGGATTCGGCAACGAGCACGCGAGCGAAGCGCTGCCAGGCGCGCTGCCGGTCGGCCGCAATTCGCCGCAGCGCGCGCCGTATGGGCTGTACGCGGAGCAGATCTCGGGTACGGCGTTCACCGCGCCGCGCCACCAGAATCGGCGCAGCTGGCTGTACCGCATCCGCCCGTCCGTGCTGCACGAGCCGTTCGAAGCGCTCGCCGGCTCCAGTTCCGGCACGACGCGCTTCCACAATCGCTTCGACGAAGCGCCCGCGACGCCGAACCAGCTGCGCTGGGATCCGCTGCCGCTGCCGGCGCAGCCGACCGATTTCCTCGATGGCCTCGTCACGATCGCGGGCAACGGCAGCGCGGCGGCGCAGTCCGGCGTCGCGATCGCGACGTACGCGGCGAACCGCTCGATGCAGGGGCGCTTCTTCTACTCCGCCGACGGCGAGCTGCTCGTGGTGCCGCAGCTCGGCCGCGTGCGCCTGGCGACCGAGCTCGGCGTGCTCGATGTCGCGCCGCTGGAGATCGCCGTGGTGCCGCGCGGCATCCGCTTCCGCGTCGAGTTGCCCGACGGCGACTCGCGCGGCTACGTCTGCGAGAACTTCGGCGAGCCGCTGCACCTGCCCGAGCTCGGGCCGATCGGCTCGAACGGCCTCGCGAACGCGCGCGACTTTCTCTACCCGAACGCCGCGTTCGAAGAGGCGACGGGCGACTTCGAGCTCGTCGCGAAGTTCCAGGGCGAGCTGTGGCGCGCGCGCATCGGCCACTCGCCGCTGGACGTCGTCGCGTGGCACGGCAACCACGCGCCGTACAAGTATTCGCTCGCGCGCTTCAACACGATCGGCTCGATCAGCTACGACCATCCCGATCCGTCGATCTTCACGGTGCTCACGTCGCAGTCCGACACGCCGGGCGTCGCGAACCTCGACTTCGTCTGCTTCCCGCCGCGCTGGCTGGTGGCGGAGGACACGTTCCGCCCGCCGTGGTTCCACCGCAACGTGGCGAGCGAGTTCATGGGCCTGGTGCACGGCGCGTACGACGCGAAGGAAGGCGGCTTCGTGCCGGGCGGCGCCAGCCTGCACAACTGCATGAGCGGACACGGGCCCGACGCGGCGAGCTTCGAGAAGGCGAGCAGGGCCGACACCGCGAAACCCGACCACGTGAAGGACACGATGGCCTTCATGTTCGAGACGCGCGCGGTGTTGCGCCCGACGCGCCAGGCGCTGGAGTCGCCGCAGCTGCAGCGCGATTACCATCGCTGCTGGCAGGGCCTGAAGCCGCAGTTCGATCCCACGCGTCGCTGAAGATCAGGGAAGACACGCATGAAGCTCGCAACACTGAAGGAAGGTGGTCGCGACGGCACGCTCGTCGTCGTGAGCCGCGACCTCACGCGCGCCGTGCGCGCGGCCGGCATCGCGACCACGCTGCAGGACGCGCTCGATCGCTGGCAGGACACCGCACCGCTGCTCAACACGCTGTCCGAGCAGCTGAACGCCGCGGTCGAGTACACGCGCGAACCGCATCCGGTGTCCGCGGCGGCGGGCGAGACCGAGCGCCTCGGCGGCACGGTCGATTTCGTCGGCGGCATGTTCGACCTCGTGCCCGCGCAGCTCGCGGCGCCGCTGCCGCGCGCCTACGAGTTCGTCGACGGCAGCGCGTACCTGCCGCACGTCGAGCGCGTGCGCCGCGCGCGCAAGGCGGAAGTGCCGGCGAGCTTCTACGTCGATCCGTTGATGTACCAGGCAACCAGCGGCGGCTTCCTCGGCCCCTGCGACGACGTGGTCGTGCGCAGCGAGGAGTACGGCATCGATTTCGAGGCCGAAGTGGTCGTCGTGACGGACGACGTGCCGATGGGCGTTACGCCGGAAGACGCGGCCGCGCACATCCAGCTGGTCGGCCTCGTGAACGACGTCAGCCTGCGCAACCTCATTCCCGACGAGCTCGCGAAGGGCTTCGGCTTCCTGCAGTCGAAGCCGCGCTCGGCACTGTCGCCCGTGTTCGTCACGCCCGACGAGCTCGGCGACGCGTGGCGCGGCTCGAAGCTCGCCGGCAAGCTGCTGAGCGCGATCAACGGCAAACCGTTCGGCCAGCCGGACGCCGGCGTCGACATGCAGTTCTCGTTCGCGCAGCTCGTCGCGCACGTCGCGAAGACGCGCCCGCTCGCGGCCGGCACGATCGTCGGCTCGGGCACGATCGCGAACCAGGACGAGTCGGTCGGCGCTTCGTGCCTCGCGGAGAAGCGCATGCTCGAGGTGATCGCGTCGGGCCAGGCCGCCACGCCCTTCTTGCGCTTCGGCGACCGCGTGCGCATCGAGATGCTCGACGCCGCCGGCAACAGCATCTTCGGCGCGATCGACCAGCGCATCGCGAAGGGCTGACGCCCGCGATCACTCGAAGCCGTCGCTGAACTCCAGCGGCGGCGGCGCCGTGTCGACGACCAGGCGGATGCCGTCGAACCACGCATGCAGGCGTGGCGACGCCGTGGTGCCGGTCGACTGCACGACGGTGGCGATCGCGATCGAGCTCGTCGGCGTCCACTCGCCGGGCGCCACCGCGATGACCGCGCCGGACGCCGGTTGCACGAAGCTGCTGCCTGACGTGATCACGTGGTCGCCCGAGCGGTCGGCGGGACCGCTGCTGCAGGCTTCCGTGCCGATGCGCCGGAATTCCCACTGCAGTCGCGCCGATTGCACGTTGACCGGCGGCAGGCTGCCGCTCGTTCGCGCGAAGCCGTTCAGGCGATACGTGCCGGGGCCCGGCAGGTGGACGCATTGCATGCGACCCGCCACGCGCGCGAGCACGACCGGCGAGTTGACGTAGTCCAGCTCGAGCGCGCCGCTGCCAGCGCCGCCCGACACGTTCTCGGCCGGATCGAAGCGCGTGATGCCGGGGGTTGCCTCGAGCCACTGGTTGAGGTCGCCCTCGAACGTGCCGTTGAGCTCGAGCGGCAGCAGCGTCGGTCGCTCGTACGCGCCGAGGTCGCGCGTTCCGAACAGGTTCGCGACGATCGGCAGGTCCTGGTCGTGCGGCAGCCCGTCGAGGTCGCGGTCGTCGCCCGCGACCGGCGGCGCGAAGTCGACTGCCGGCGATGCGGCGCGCAGGCGGAAGTCGCCGCGCGGCGGGTCGATGAAGCGCGGCGGCGCATCCGTCGCGCCCGGCAGTCCGACGAGGTCGTTCGACAGCAGCATGCTGCCTGCGAGCACGGCAGGCGCGGGCGCCAGCGTGGCGAAGCCGGGCTGCCAGACGATCGAGTTGCGGATCTCCGCGCGCGCGGTGATCGACAGCGTGCTGAGCGCGAGCGAATTTCCCGCCATCGTGCAGCTGTCGATGAGCGCCGTGTCGGCCGCGATGAGCCGCGCCGTCAGCTGGTTGCCGGCGACGAGGCAGTCGCGGATGTCGACGTGGAACGGAACGGGTCCTTCCGCATTGGCGGAAACGAGCATGAGGTCGTTGCCGGAATTGCCGGTGAAGGCGATGCGGCGGCCTTCGATCGTGGCGTTTTCCTTCAGCCTGACGACGGCGCCCGTCGCCGGCTGTCCGTTCGCCTGCTGCACGACGTTGCCGTCGATCGAGTTGCACGCCACGCCCGTTGCGCACGCGCGCGCCGCGGGGTCCGGCGGCGCGCCGACGCCGCCGCAGCGAAACGTGTCGGCGACGTTCAGGCGCGCGGCTGCGCCCGCACGCACGGTGAGCGCGTTGTCGGTGTCGAGGAAGAACGCAGCGCCCTCCGGCGCACGGTTGTCGTCGATCCGGAATTCGTACGCACACAGTGCGGTTTCTTCGGTCGACTCGATGTCGTTGTTCTCGGACAGGTACGCGCCGCCACCGGCGATGCTCGCGACATTCCCGTGCACGCGCACGGGACGCAGCGGGTCGGTCGTGAAGAGCACGGCCGACGTTCCGTCGCTGTCGCCGTCGTCCCGCGCGGTGACGGCGATGCCGCCGCCGAATTTCGCGCGATTGAACGCGACGGCGCCGATGTTGCCGAACCCCGGCGAACCGATCAGCGCGCGCGACGGCGCCACGACCTGGATGCCGCCGCCGTAGCCGCTGTCGGCGACGTTGCCGAGCGCTTCGTTGCCCGTGACGGTCGAATCGGGGGCGATCATGAACAGCCGCGCATCGCCGGAAATCCGGATGCCGCCGCCCGACCCCGCCGCCAGGTTGTTCTGCACCACGACGTCGTTGGCGAAGGACAGCGCGGCGCCCGCGCCGAGCGCTTCGAAACTGATGCCGCCGCCGAAGCCGGCGCGGTTCTGGCCGACCACCACGCCCTGCAGCGTGAGCGCGCCTGAGCCCTGGAAGTCGATTCCGCCACCGGTGCCGCCGTCGGTCTCGTCGCCACCGGTGATCGCCAGATTGCGCAGCAGTCGCTCGCCGCTGCCGAGGATCACGAGGACGCTGTCGGCGGCACCGCCCGCGCCGCTGATGGTCGTCTTCGCGCCCGGCGTCGGCGTCGCGCTGGCACAGGCCGCGAAGCCGCCGACGATTTCGACGTCCTGCGCATCCATGCGCAGCGCCTGCGCGGTGTACGGCGCATTCATGGCAACGCGGATCGTGTCGAAGCCGGCATTCGCGGCGGCGGCGTCGATCGCCGGCTGGATCGTGGCGAAATCGCAATCGTCGCCGCCGACGAGGAAGGTGGCCGCATCGGCCGCGGGCGCGGCGGTGAGCGCAAGCAATAGCGCCGCGATCGCTCGCGGATTCCAACGAGACGCCGATTCCATCGCCCGTTACCTCGCGCCGGAACCAACCGGCTTCGACGCGAGGAACGGCAACGGCGGCGCGGACCCGACATCGGCCGCGGGCGTGGCGACTACGGCACGCCGGCCGCCGTGGCGAGCCGGCGCACGTGCGGCGCCGGGAACGGCAGCGCGGCGAATCGCGCGCGCGCGGCCGCTTCGAGTGCGTTGCGATCCGGCGCGCTCGTCGCGCGCGCGACGGCGGCGGCGAGCAGCGCGTACGTCGTCTCGCCCACGCGGTCGATCGGCGCGCTCGCCACGGCGATCTCGCGCGCGGCGTCGGCGAGCGCGGCGCGCGCGCCGTCCGGGTCGCCCGACGCGAGCGCGAGCTCGGCGCGGAAGATGCCCACGCGACCGGACCAGGCCGGCTTCGCGCGGATCTCCGCGGGGGTCGCGGCGATGCCCGCGATCCGCTCGCGCGCGAGCACGAGGTCGCCGGCGTTCAACGCGACGCGCGACTGTTGCGTCCGCGCGTTGCCGATGAATTCCGCGTCGCCGAGCGCCGTCGCGATCGCGACGACCTCCTCGAGCTCCGCTTCGCCTTCGGCGCGTCGGCCCGTCATCGCGAGCAGGTAGCCGTTGTTGAGGCGCAGTCGCGCGACCAGGCGCGAGCGCGGCTCCTGGGCGACGGCGAGGCGCAACGCCTCGGCATCCGCCGCGAGCGCTTCGTCCCATTGCTGCAGGTTGGTGAGGATGATCGCGAGCGTGCCCCAGGCCATCACCAGGTTCGGGTCGGCATCGTCGCGGTTCGCCAGGTCGACGCGCATGGCTTCGCGCTGCACGGTCAGCGCCTCGTCGAAAGCGCGCTGTTCGATGAGCGCCATGACCAGCGCATTGCGGTGCAGGCCGCGCGCCCAGTGATCGGGCGGATACACGGCATCGCCGATGGCGACCGCGCGCCGCGCGTGCGCGAGCGCTTCCTCGCGATGGCCGGCGAGGCGGTGTGCGCGTGCGAGCGCGGCCTCCGCTTCCGCGACGCGCACGTGGGAATCGCCGTATCGGGCGCGCGCGATCGCGAGCAGCTCGTCGAACGGCGCCACGGCGGCGTCGCCGCGACCGGCGTCGATGCGGGCGGAACCGAGCGCGCCGAGCGCATCCGGCAGCGGACCGTCGTCGCCCAGGCTGCGCGCGAGCTCGACGGCCGCGGTGCCATCGCGCTCGCCGCGCTCCACGTCGCCTTCGGCGCCGGCGATCCAGGCGGAGTTGGCGAGCGCCAGCACGCGGATGCCGGTGTCACCCGCCGGCACCTCGCGCAGCAGGCGGTCGGTGGCCTCGCGCGCGGCCGCGACCTGGCCGCGCTGCTTGAGGATCCCGAGCTCCCCGAGCGCGAGCTCGAAGCGCAACGGGTCGCCGGCCGGCAGGTCGGTCGCGGCGCGCGTTCGCGCATCGTCCAGCACGGCCTGGGCGCGGTCGCCCTTGCCGCGCGCGCGCAGGACGTCCGCAAGGCGCAGCAGCAGCTCGATGCGCGCGCGCGGCTCCATCGTGGTGTCGGCGAGCGCCGTCGCCACGCCGCGCTCGACCGCCTCCGCGACCGTGGTCTCGGCCTTCGGCGTGCCGGGCTGCGCCTGCGCGAACGCGTCGAACATGAAGTCGCGCATGGCATCCGCGCGCCGTGCCTGTGTCGTGGCCTTCGCGGCGGCCTGCCGCGCGACCTCCGTTTGTCGGATCGCCACCCCGAGCGCGCCGAGCAGCGCGAGCAGCAGCATCGAGGCGACGCCGAGCGAGCGCCGATGTCGCTGCGCGAACTTGCCGATTCGATAGGAGCGCGACGGCGGGTGCGCGTGCACGGCGCGTCCGTCGAGGTAGCGCTCGAGGTCGTCGGCCAGCGCGCCCGCCGAGCGATAGCGGCGATCGGGTTCCTCGGCGAGCGCCGTGGCAATGATCGCATCGAGGTCTCCGCGCAGCTGGCGCGCAAGCGCACGCGGTTGCGGCAGGCCGCGGAGCGTGCGCGTCGCATCGGGCGCCGCGACCGCGGCCGACGCGCGCGTCGTCGTCGCGGCACCGAGCAGCTGGCCGGTCAGGATCTCGCCGAGCAGCACGCCCAGCGCGTAGACGTCGGCCGGCGTGCCGACCGGCCCGGACCGGAACTGCTCGGGCGCCGCGTACGCCGGCGTGAGCACGATCGCCTCGGTGCGCGTGAAGCCGAGCTCGTCGTCGAGCAGGCGCGCCGTGCCGAAGTCGAGCACCTTGATGGCGCCATGGTCGTCGACGTGGACGTTCGACGGCTTGAGGTCGCGATGCACGACGAGCGCGGCATGTGCGTATTCGACGGCGCGGCACAGCGAGAGCATGAGCTCGAGGCGCGCGCGCAGCGGCAGCGCGCGCGCCTCCGCGTGCGCGGTGAGCGGCGCGCCTTCGACGAGCTCGAGCGCGATGTAGGGGATGCCGGCGTCGGTCACGCCGCCGTCGACGAGCCGCGCGATGTTCGGGTGCCGCAGTTGCGCGAGGATCGCCTGCTCGCGCAGGAAGCGCCGCCGCGCGTCGGGCGAGAACAGGCCCGTGCGCAGCAGCTTCAATGCGACCACCTGGCGTGCGCCGCCGACGTCGCGTTCGGCGCGGAAGACCACGGACGATCCGCCCTGGCCGAGCGGCTCGACGACGCGGAACGGCCCGACCTGCGTGCCGACGAAATCCGCCGCATCGTCGCTGTCGCGCCAGCGCCCGGCGAGCACTGCCGGTGGAACGTCCAGCAGCGCCGCTGGCCGCACGTCCGCGCGCAGCAGGCCCTCCAGCGCGGCGCGCGTGGCGGCGTCGAGCGCGAGCGACGCCAGGCGTTCGGCGCGCGCGCGCGGATCGAGCTCGACGAGCGATTCGAACAGCTCGCGCAACGCGGGTTGCGCGGCGGTCGGCGTCACCGGCGCGTCGTTGCGCGCCACGGCCATCGACCGGCGCTCCCGGTCAGTCCGGCAGCCGCGCGGCGAGGAATGCGCGGGCGTAGCGCCAGTCGCGCTCGACGGTGCGCGCGTTCACGCCGACGATGTCGGCGACGTGCTCGAGCCCGAGGCCCGCGAAGTAGTGCAGCTCGACCACGCGGGCGGCGCGCGGATCGTCGTCGGCCAGCGCGTGCAGCGCCGCGTCGAGCGCGAGCGCCTGGCCCGGGTCGCTGCCGAGCGCCGCGACGGCCGGGTCGCTGAGCGGGATGCGCACGTGGCGACCGCCGGCCTTCACCTGCATCGCGGCACGCGCCGCATCGACGAGGATGTGGCGCATCGCGCGCGCGGCGTAGGCGAAGAATTGCGCCGGGTCGCCGAAGCGCTTCGCCGAGCCGCCTTCCATGCGCAGGTACAGCTCGTGCACGAGCTCGGTGGTCGCCAGGTGGCCTTCGGGCACGCGCGAGCGCTGGCGCGCCGCGAGCGCCTTGAGCCGCGCGTAGACGTCCGCGAACAGCGCGTCGGCGGACTGGCCGGTTTCCTCGATGCCTGCGATCTGCATGCGCCGCAACATACGCGCGGACCCCGGCAGGTGGTACGCACTTTGGACAGGTCGGCGCACCCTTCCGGCGGCGGGGACTGGTTCGGAGCTTCCTCCGGGCGACGTTCGGCTTGAGGGGCCGTCGGGGCTGAGTTAGATTCGTCCGGACCGAGGGTCGGTACGCGGCGCTACGCTCGCGCACTGCGGCCACGCAGGAGGGGGCGATGGCGGCCGAGGGACTGAAGCTCTACAGCTATTGGCGTTCGAGCGCCGCCTACCGCGTGCGCATCGCGCTGAACCTCAAGGGTTTGCCGTACGAAACCGCGGCCGTGAACCTCGCGCGCAACAGCGGCGAGCAGCACGAGTCCGAGTTCCACGGCGTCAACCCGCAGGAGCTCATCCCGGTCCTCGTCGACGGCGAGCGCGTGATCCGGCAATCGCTGGCGATCGTGGAATACCTGGACGAGACCTATCCCGGCGCGCGGCTGCTGCCGGTGACGGCGCGCGAGCGCGCGCGTGCCCGCGGCCTCGCGCAGCTGATCGCGTGCGACATCCATCCGTTGAACAACCTGCGCGTGCAGCAGTACCTCGAGCGCGAGTTCAACACGCCCCAGGTCGAGCGCGACCGCTGGGTGCGCCACTGGATCTCGATCGGCTTCGAGGCGCTCGAGGAGTTGCTCTCGTCGAACCCTTCGACCGGTGCGTTCTGCGAAGGCGACACGCCGTCGATCGCCGACATCTGCCTCGTGCCGCAGGCCTACAACGCACTGCGTTTCTCGATCGACCTCGGCAAGTACCCGATGATCCGCCGCATCTACGAGCACTGCCTCACGCTGCCGCCGTTCGACAATGCGCGGCCGGAGAGACAACCCGACGCGCCGCAGGCGTGAGGGGTCAGGGCGGGTTGTACATCCCGCGAGCAATCCCGGAGCGCTGAGGGTCCGGGAGGTCCCGGATCAACGCACATCCATGTGCTGTCCGGGACTCGGCCATCCTGGCCTCGGCCTGCTCCGTCGCTAGAACGCGGAAACGTCGAAGGGATCGTGCGCCTGCCCGGGTTCGCCGCCTTCGGCGAGGCGGATCTTCAGGGCGAGGCCATCGCGGGAATCGGCCTTCGTCAGCGCTTCCTCGAGCTCGATCTTGCCTTCCTTGAACAGCGCGTAGAGCGCCTGGTCGAACGTCTGCATGCCTTCCTGCAGCGAACGATCCATCGCTTCCTTGATCTCGTGCACCTGGCCGCGGCGCATGAGGTCGCGGATCATCGGCGTGTTGATCAGGATCTCGACCGCGGGCAGGCGCTTGCCGTCCTTGCCGATCACCAGGCGCTGCGACACGACCGCCTTCAGGTTCAGCGCCAGGTTCATCAGGATGTTCTTGTGCGCCGACTCGGGGAAGAAGTTCAGGATGCGCTCGAGCGTCTGGTCGGCGTTGTTCGAGTGCAGCGTCGCGAGGCAGAGGTGGCCGGTCTCCGAGAACGAGATCGCGGCTTCCATCGTTTCGACGTCGCGGATTTCGCCGATGAGGATGACGTCCGGCGCCTCGCGCATCGCGTTCTTCAGCGCATCGTGGTAGCCGTGCGTGTCCAGGCCGACCTCGCGCTGGTTCACGATCGACTTCTTGTGCTTGTGCAGGAACTCGATCGGATCCTCGA
This sequence comes from uncultured Pseudomonadota bacterium, assembly GCA_937996755.1. Lineage (GTDB taxonomy): Bacteria > Pseudomonadota > Gammaproteobacteria > Xanthomonadales > Ahniellaceae > CALKUS01. Next base: position 55,311 of record CALKUS010000121.1, read on the forward strand.
TCGTGAGGATGTGGCCCGACGTGTTCGTGTTGCGGTAGTCGATCATCGCGGCGAGCGTGGTCGACTTGCCCGAGCCGGTCGCGCCGACCACCAATATGAGACCGCGCGGCTCCATGATGAGCGTGCGCAGCACCGCGGGAAGCTTCAGCGCCTCGAAGTTCGGGATCTCGCTCTTGATCGCGCGGATCACCATGCCGACTTCGCCGCGCTGCTTGAACACGTTGATGCGGAAGCGGCCGGCATCCTTGACCGCGATCGCCATGTTCATCTCGAGATCGCGCTCGAACGCGGGCACCTGGCCCTCGTCCATCAACGAGTACGCGATCTTCTTGACCATGCCACCGGGCAGGCCGGTGTTGCCGAGCGGATAGAGCTTCCCCTCGACCTTGATGTGCACCGGCGCGCCCGTCGTCAGGAACATGTCCGACGCGCCTTTCTCGGTCATCAGCTTGAGGAAATAACCGATGTCCATGGTCGCCTCCCGTGGCCTCCGCGGGAGCTGCGCAATCGCTGCGCCGGGACCGTTGCAAACCCCCGTCGGGGTTCACACAATACCGAGCAGTTGCCGCGCTCGCCGCGCCTGTCTGGTTTTCGGTTTATGACACCATCGCGGGCAAAAATCTATCGCTGGTTCGCGCTTTTCGCGATCGCGGGAGCGGGCTGCGCGACCACGCCCGCGCCGGTCGCGGACCTCGCCGAGGCGCGTGCCGCGATCGAGCGTGCGCAGGCCGCCGGCGCCGAGAAGAACGCGCCCGTGGAATACCGATTCGCGCTCGACAAGCTGGCGCGCGCCGAGACCGCCGTTTCCGCGAAGGACGGCCGCCTGGCCACCGCGCTGGCGCAGCAGTCCGAAGCCGACGCGGAGCTCGCGCTCGCGCGCAGCCGCAACGCCGGCGTGCGCGCCGAGGTGCAGGCGAAGCGCGAGGAAAACGAGCGCCTGCGCCGCGAGCTGCTCGGCGACGGCGGGCGATGATCGTGCGCGCGCGGGGACGAATGGTCCGCGGGCGGCATGCCACGCTCGCGCTGGTCGTGTCGCTCGCGCTCGCGGGCTGCATGACCGCGCCGAGGCGCGACCTCGATGCCGAGCGCATCGCGGCGACGCTGGGCCAGCTCGAGTCCGATCCCGAGCTCGGCTCGCTCGCGCCAGCGGAAGTCGCGCGCGCGCGCGAGGCACTGCGCGCACTGCAGGAAAGCACGGCGAAGGAAGACCAGCGCGCGACGCTCGCGTACGTGGCCGAGCGCCGCGTCGACGTTGCGTATGCGTCGGCGCAGGCCGCGGCGGAATCGCGCAAGCTGGCGGTGCTCGAGCGCGAACACGCCGACATCCTCGTCGAGGCCAGCCGCCGCGACGCGGAGCTGTCGCGCCTGGAGTCGGAGAAGCTGCGCGTGCAGGGGTTGGCGCGCGCGGAGGAAGCGGAACGCCTGCGCGCCGCGAGCGAACAGAGCGCGCAGGACGCGGCGAATGCGATCGCCGCCGCGGAGCAGTCGCAGCGCGTGGCCGCGGCGCAGGCCGAGGAAGCGTCGCTCGCGCGACGCGAAGCCGAGCTCGCGATGGCGGCGGCCGAGAGCCTGCGCGTGCAGATGCAGAACCTCACGGCGTCGCGCGACCGCCGTGGCCAGGTGATGACGCTCGGCGAAGCCGTGTTCCGCGCCGGCAAGTCCTCGCTGGAGCCCGAGGCCGCGCAGAACCTCGACCGCGTCGTCGAGTTCGTGAACGCCGACCGGACGCGGCCGATCCGCATCGAAGGCCACACCGACGACCGCGGCGGCGCGAACCTCAACCAGGTGCTCTCGCAGAAGCGCGCCGAAGCGGTACGCGACGCGCTCGTCGCGAAGGGCGTGGATGCCGCGCGCATCACCGCCATCGGGCGTGGCGAAGACGCGCCGATCGCGACGAACGACAGCGAGCAGGGCCGTGCCCGCAACCGTCGCGTCGAGGTCGTCCTGCTCGAAACGGGCGGCTGAACCGAAGGTAGGAGCCCGTCCGGCCCGCGCTACTCGCGCTGGCGTTCGGCGGGAAACGTCGCCCGACGGCGACGTTTCAAGTCCTCCGCCTCACCCCTGTGGGCGATTGCAGGAGCCCACCCTGTGGGCGACCTGCCGCCCCCGTTTTCACCTCGTTTCCCATCGCAAGTCCTTGAATTTGCGGAAAGGTGAGGCCGCTCGTCAGCTAACGGAATTTTCCGGTTGCCCGCCTCCGGGAATCGGCGTAGGTTGGATTTCGCGGGCCGGATTTTCCCGGCCTGCGATCGAGCAAGCCCCAGCCCATGAGCTCATCTTCCAACCTGGACGCCGCCGCTACGCACCAGCGTGGCCTGCGGCGCGCAGGCTCGATGCTCATCGCGCTCCGGCAACACACTTCCCCCTGACGCCTCGCACATCCGTGCGGGGCGTCGTGCTTTTCAGACGCAAGAGGAGGTCGGCTGATGTTCGAAGGACACCAGAAGGAAGTCGAAGAAATGTGCCAGAGCGATTCGGAATTCCGTTCGCTCTACATGCGCCACCGTGAGCTGGACAAGCAGGTGCTCGACGCGGAGCTCGGTGTGCTCCCCCTCGACGACATGACGCTGGTCCGGTTGAAGAAGGAAAAGCTCTGGGCGAAGGACAAGCTCACCCACCTCTGGGAACGCAGCCACGCCACACATTGATTGAGGGTGGCTGGGCGCGCGCCGCAAAGCGGGGGAAGCGCGCAGGCCGCCTGATAGAATCCGGCCGGGGTCGGCGCCGTTTCGCGGGAGCGAAGCGCTGCCGGCCCCGCATCGTTTCCAACGACCGGATGTCCCTCATGGCGGTTCATTCCAGCGTGCTCGAGCTGATCGGCAACACGCCGATCGTGAAGGTCAGGAACCTCGATACGGGTCCCTGCGAGCTGTTCCTGAAGCTCGAGAGCGCGAACCCCGGCGGTTCGGTGAAGGACCGCATCGGCATGTCGATGATCGACGCCGCCGAGCGCGCGGGGAAGATCAAGCCGGGCGACACGCTCGTCGAGGGCACGGCCGGCAACACCGGCATCGGCCTCGCGCTCGTCGCGCAGCAGAAGGGCTACAAGCTCATCCTCGTCGTTCCGGACAAGATGAGCCGCGAGAAGATCTTCAACCTGAAGGCGATGGGCGCGGAAGTCGTGCTCACGCGCTCGGACGTCGCGAAGGGACATCCGCAGTACTACCAGGACCTCGCGGCGCAGATCGCGCAGGACACGCCCGGCGCGTACTTCATCAACCAGTTCGGCAACCCCGACAACCCGCGCGCGCACGAGGAAACGACGGGCCCGGAAATCTGGCAGCAGATGGACGGCCAGCTCGATGCGATCGTGTTCGGCGTCGGCTCCTCGGGCACGATGACCGGCCTGTCGCGCTACTTCGCGCGCATCGCGCCGGAGGTCGAGCTCGTGATCGCCGATCCGGTCGGCTCGATCCTCGCGCAGTACATCAACGAAGGCACGCTCTCGACGAAGAGCGCGTCCTGGATGGTGGAAGGGATCGGCGAGGACTTCCTGCCGCCGATCAGCGACTTCACGCGCGTGAAGAAGGCCTACGCGATCTCCGACAAGGAAAGCTTCCTCGCCGGCCGCGAGCTGCTGAGCCGTGAAGGCATCCTCGGCGGCTCGTCGACGGGCACGCTGCTCGCCGCGGCGCTGAAGTACTGCCGCGAGCAGAAGGCGAAGAAGCGCGTCGTCACGCTCGTCTGCGACACCGGCAACAAGTACCTGTCGAAGATGTACAACGACTACTGGATGCTGGACAACGGCTT
>CALKUS010000122.1 GCA_937996755.1 uncultured Pseudomonadota bacterium
GTCGCCGGCATCGACGCCGCCCTGGCCCAGCAACGCGCCGCGTTGGCGGCGCTGCAAGGCTCGGACGATCCGGCGGCGCAGGCACAGATCGCGCGACTCACCCGGTCGATCGACGAACTGGAGAAGCAGCGCGCCCAGTTGATGACGGAACGCGGCACAGCCACCGCGAAGCTCGCCGCGCTGCGCCAGCAGCGCTCCACGCTGACCGGACAGCGGGAGGCCCTGGATGCCGCCCGCGCCACCTTGGCCGCGCAACGTGCCCGGCTGGTGCGGCAGCGCGACGTCCTGACCGGCAAGCGCGCCGCGCTCACCATCGCCCGCGCCAAGCTGACCGCCGGACGGGACAAGCTGCTGGCTGCCCGGCTCAGCTTGGCCCGCTCGCGGGCCAAGCTGGCCAGCGGCTACCGCGCACTCGACAAGGCCCGTCACGGAATCGTGGACGCACGAGCCGAGGTGGACCAGACCGTCCGCGAGCTACGGACGCTGGACGCGGCGGTCCCCGGCGCCTTCGACCAGGCCCTGACCGACTACCTGGCCCAGATCGACCGGCTCGGACCCGAGTTGCGGCGCACCTTCCAGAGCACCCTCAACGAGGGCTTCCGGGACCTGTACCTGCTGTACGGGGCGGCCTGCCTGCTGCTGCTCGGGCTGCTGCCGCTGATCCCAGTGCCGCCCGCACCGGAGCGCGGCGACCAGCCACGCGCAGCACCGGCCGGCTGAGCCGGGTTCAGCCAAACCAGCCGGCGAGCAGGTACCAGATGCCCGCCAGCGCCGCGACCGCAAGTGCGGCCAGGTAGGCAAGCACCAGCCGGGTGTCTCGCAGCAGGCACTTCGACCGGGTCATGCCGGCCCGCCGTGCCCGCCAGTAGCCGGCGAAGCCGAGCCCGGCGAAGAACAGCAAAGCGAGCGGGCCGAACAGCCAGCCCAGCAGGGCGATGGTGGCGAAGATGCACAGCCGGAGCGGATCGAAGGCAGGGGCAGCCGGGGCCGCGTCGGGGCCTTCCGGTGGCGTCGCCGTCCCGATCGGCTCGGCCGGAGCCTCAGGCGGGGAGGCGTCCGGCGTCCCCGATCGACCGCGGACGATCCGGGACGGCGACGGCCCGGCGGCGATCCGCCGAGCGTCCGCCTCGCCGCTCACGACCGGACGCCGCTGGCCCGCGGCAGCCGCAGCTCGCGCCGGGTGGTGGCGGTGCTGAGCCGTTGCCGGGCCAGCTCGGGCCAGGCCTGGACGGCGCAGAACGGGGCGCACTGGTGGGCGTCCGCCTCGCTCTTGGTACCGACATGCACACAGCACTGGGTGAGTCGTTCCTCGATCATCGTCGAGATGTCCATGAACGGCTTGACGGTGACGCGCACCACACGCTCGGCGAGCAGCCGGCGCAGCCGCTCCTGCTGGCCGGGCAGCTTGCCTGCGGCCAGCGTGGTCAGGGTGCCGATACCGAGATCGCACTGGGTGCAGATGTTCTGCCACAGCTCGGCCGTCCGCGGGTGGGACAGCGACGCCTGCTCGCTCATCAGGTCGAGCAGCGAGCCCTTCATCAGATCGCGTAGCCGCAGCGGGATCTCCCGGTCGGCGATCCGGTTCGCGAAGGCGTCCGGATCGAGGTCCAGCCAGGCCAGCAGCTCGTCGTGCCCGATCAGCGCACACAGCGAACGCCACACGCCGGCGTCGTCTTTGAGCAGGTAGCCGACCGACGCACAGTGCGGGTGCGAACACGGCAGCGCGGTCAGGTCGTGCCAGGCCACCACCCCGCCGGTCTGCTCCGCCAGCCGGGCCAGGACGCCGGTGTGGGTCAGCCGGTCCTGCGGGTCGATGCCGTGGCCGCGTCCGGAGCCGAACACCGGCTGCAGTGCCACCCCGCCGACGAACGGCGTCTCCAGCGCCCGCAACACGACCGCGCCGATGGCGCCGTCGTTGACGCCGAGCGCGGCGGTCATGGTCAGCGTGGTGAACACCTCGGCCTCGGACAGCCGGGCGATCGCCGCCTCCTTGAACCGGGTCAGGTCGCCGCCCCGGTGATGGATGGACGCCTCGGGCGACGGCCCGTCGTACTGCAGGTAGATCTCGACCCGGGAACGGTGTGTGCGCAGCAGCGCCACCAGCTCGTCGTCCTGGGCGATCAGCAAGCCGTTGGTGTTCACCATGATCCGGACGATCGGCCGGGCCACCAGCTCGTCGAGCAGCTCGGCCAGCCGCGGGTAGAGCGTCGGCTCGCCGCCGGACAGCATCAGCACGTCGATCCGGCCGTTCTCGCGGCTCAACCGGGTGTCGACGTTGGCAAGGATCTCCTCCAGCGGCACCACGCCCTTCAGCGTCGGCCCGGACGCCGTGAAGCAGGTCGGGCAACGCAGGTTGCAGTGCTCGATGACGTCGGCCAGCAGGATGCAGGTGTGCTGGGTCTGCGCCGGCGGCAACCCGTAGGCGTACGCCTCGGGCACCTGGCGGAAGTTCGTCGGATCGTCGGGCTCGTGGCGCTTGGTCGGCGCCTGCCACTTCTCCAGGTAGCGCAGGATCTGCGGATCCTCGTCGTACAGGGTGGTGACCATGCCGTGGTCGGGGCAGGCCCGCTGCAGCCAGACCCGGTCGTCGCGCTCGAGCAGCTGGCCGGACAGCCGCCGCACCTGCGCCAGCGGCGGGTTCGACTCGTGGCAGGCCGGGCAGAAGGCGGTGACGTAGCGGTGGATCCGGTCGCCGCGCAGCGGCTGTCCGGGGCCGAGGACGGCGGGCACGGGTCGAGCCATCGCTCCCCCTCACGGGACGGGACCCGGCCTCTCCGCCCGGGTCGGCGACGGACGGCGGCCTCGTCGCCCGCTGGATCAGCCGATCGTAGCGGTCATTGGTTGGCCATCATGAAGAGCAGGCCGAAGCACACCCCGGCCAGGATCACCAGTGCGGCCCCGATGGCCAGCAGCAGGCCGGCACCGAAACGGCGGGTGCTGGGCCGGGTGGCGAGCACCCAGGACGTCGCGAACGCCGTGCTCTTCCGCGCGCTGTCGCTCGTGGGCACGCCGTACCGCGGCGGCGGCAACCGTCCCGACACGGGTTTCGACTGCAGCGGGCTCGTGGGCTACGTGTTCGCCGATGCCGCCGGCATGGCGTTGCCGCGCACGACGCGCGCGCTGGCCGACATCGATGCGCCGTCCGTGCCGCGCGCCCGGCTGAGCGCCGGCGACCTCGTGCTGTTCGCGATCTCGGGCCACACCGTGTCGCACGTCGGCATCTACGTGGGCGACGGCCGCTTCGTGCACGCGCCGAGCCGCGGCGGCACGGTGCGCATGGATGCGCTCGACGCCGACTACTGGCGCAAGCGCTTCGTCGGCGGGCGCCGCGTCGCGCTGTAATTGCGTTACGCCGGCGGCGGCGTCGGCGCGGGCACCGGCTCGGCGAGCGAGGCGTCGAGCGCCGTGCGCACGTCCTTGCACCAGTGCTCCGCGGACGATGCCGGCGTGCTCTTCGGCGCGCCTTCCGGCGCGGCCTTCACCGGGCGCGCGCTGCGGTCGTAGACGACCTTGCCCGTGCGGTCGACGACGAACAGCCCCGGCGTGCCCTTCACGCCCCACTTCTTCGTCTGTTTGTCGCCCTTCATGAGGTAATCGAAACCGAAGCCGCCCTGCTCGATGATCGGCTTCGCGTCGGCGACGTCGTCTTCCCACACGTCGACGGCGACCACGGCGATCCGGTCGCGGCCGTATTTGTCCGCGATCTTCGCGAGCGGCGGCATCAGCGCCTTGCAGTACGGGCACCAACTCGCCCAGAACAGCACGATGGCGGGCCGGCCGTTCGCGATTTCCGCGAGCGTCTTCGGCGCCCCCGCGGGGTCCTTCAGCGCGAGTGCCGGCGCCTTCTTGCCTTCGAGGCCGGCCGCGGCCGCGAGCGTCGATACGAGCAGCAGCGCGAGCAACGTTCCCGTTCGCAGCATGGCCGTGGTCCTCGTGGAGATCGATACCGATCCTGGTGGGTTGTCCCGGGCATGTTCACCTGCCCTGGTGCTGCAGACCGGGTCGTCGGCCCGTGCATTGCAGCGGAAGGGAAATCGGGCAGCCCCGTGCGGTCAGAGAGGCGCTTCCTTCTCGGCTTCGCGCGTCGCACGGCGGATCATGCGCGCGTGCAGGAGGTCGCGGCGGCGTGCGAGACGTGACGCCGCCGCGATGCGCTCGGCCGAGCCGGTGCCGGGCGCGCTCTGCGCGTTGCGGAACGCGCAGTAGTCGTCGTACGCCTCGAGCACGTGGCGCTGCCGACGCAGCAGGAGCTCGAGCATGATCGCGTCGTCGAGCAGGCCGATCACCGAGAGGTCGTCGGGGATCAGGTCTTCGGGGTCGCTGAAGTAGACGAGCGCCTCGAGCACGTCCTCGCGCAGGCCCTGCGGCAGCGCCCAGGATTCGTCCTCGAGCATCAGCAGCAGCCGCTGCACGAGCGTGAGCTGGCGCCGCACGTAGGCCGGCGCGCCGCCGATGGCGAGCGTGTCGAGCGAGTGCTTCGCGGCCGCCACGATGTCGCACTCGTCCATCGTCTGCACGAGCCGCCGCGCCCGCACCAGCGCCTGCTGGAAGCGGTCGATGTCGTTCTGTTCCAGTTCGAAGGTGATCTTCACGACCAGGAAGTCTAGTCCAATCGGCATGAGTCCGAGTGCGCCTGCAACGGTCGACCGGTACGAGCCGGGAGGCAACGATATCGCTTCGCAGGTTTGGCCCGGATCAAGAGCAGCCTGAGTGCGCAAGCCCGGAGCTCGAGCCGACCTGCGGTCTTGCGCACTCGGACTGCCGTTGATCTGGAAGTCGCTACGCAGCGGGGGTGGAACCTCGCGGCTCGCCTCGGGCACTCGTTGCGGGCGCACTCACACCGCTCTACCCGGTGGCTGAACGAAACCGCACCGAAAACCGGCGGATTCGCCAAACAAGGCGGCTTCCCGCTAGAATGCGCCCCGTTCAGCGCTTCGCCATCGAATTTCCCTTCCGTATATCCCATCAGCGCCCCCGCCACGCGGGCCCGCGCGGGACGCCACGCCGCTCGATAGCGCAGCTCTGAACCGGAACATTTCGCCCACACGGGGCGGGCTTCCGACAATTCAGAGCTCGCAGCGCGGTTTCATCGGGAACGCTCCGGGTCAACACGACTCCAGGAGTCTTCATGTCCTTCGAAACCCTCGGGCTTTCGCCCGTGTTGCTGCGCGCGCTCGCCGAACAGGGCTACACGGAGCCTACCCCCATCCAGGAGCAGGCGATCCCCGTCGCGCTCACCGGCCAGGACCTGCTGGCAGGCGCCCAGACCGGAACCGGCAAGACGGCGGCATTCTCGCTGCCGCTGCTGCAGCGCCTGTTCGTCGATCGCGCGAAGCCGGCCAATGGCCGTCGCCCGCGCGTGCTGGTGCTGACGCCCACGCGTGAGCTCGCATCGCAGGTGAACGAGAGCATCCGCGCCTACGGCAAGCACCTCGGCGTCACGTCGCTCACGATCTTCGGTGGCGTCGGCATGTTCCCGCAGGTGCAGTCGCTGCGCCGCGGCACCGACATCATCGTCGCCACGCCGGGCCGCCTGATCGACCACATGGACCAGCGCACGGTCGACCTGTCGGGCATCGAGATCCTCGTGCTCGACGAAGCCGACCGCATGCTGGACATGGGCTTCATCCCGGCCATCCGCCGCATCCTCGGCGTGCTGCCGAAGCAGCGGCAGACGCTGCTGTTCTCGGCCACGTTCGCCGACGAGATCAAGGCGATCGCGAACCAGTTCATGCGTTCGCCGGCCGAAGTCCAGGTCGCTGCGCGCAACAGCGTCGTCGCGACGATCGTGCACCGCGTCCATCCGGTCGACGAGTCGCGCAAGAAGGACCTGCTGCTGCACGTGCTCGCCGCCGACAGCCGCCGCCAGACGCTCGTCTTCTCGCGCACGAAGCACGGCGCCGATCGCCTGTGCAAGCAGCTCGAGCAGGCCGGCTTCCGCGCTGCCGCGATCCACGGCAACAAGAGCCAGAACGCGCGCACGAAGGCGCTCGGCGACTTCAAGACGGGCCGCATCACCATCCTCGTCGCGACCGACATCGCCGCGCGCGGCATCGACATCGACCAGCTGCCGTGCGTCGTGAACTACGACCTGCCGATGGTGGCCGAGGACTATGTGCACCGCATCGGCCGCACCGGCCGCGCGGGTGCCGAGGGCCTGGCGCTCTCGCTCGTCTGCCGCGCCGAGGAGCACCTGCTGCGCGACATCCAGCGCGTGCTGAAGCGCGAGGTGGAGGTAGTGGCCGTCGAGGGCTTCTCGCCGGCGCAGGCGCTGCGCACGTCCATGTCGGCCGACCTCGGTCCGCGCAAGCCCGCGCACAAGCAGCAGCAGCGCGCGCCGAAGCACGCGCGTCGCCCGCACCACCAGGCGGCCAAGCCGTCGCACCATGCGGGCGCGCCGACACGCCGTCCGCAGGGTGCGAAGCCGAAGCGCTTCGGCCAGCGCTGATCGCCGGTACGAACGCGCGTAACGGCTACAGGACGCGGTTCCAATCGACACGAGAGGCCCGCGCGGGGCGACCCGCGCGGGCCTTTTCGTTGGTGGACGATTCGGTACGCGTATTGCTTGCGCTCCAGGCTCCGGTCGGATCGACCGGCCAACGGAGGAACGCACATGCCACGCGGAGACAAGTCGGCCTACACCGACAAGCAGAAGCGCCAGGCCGAACACATCGAGGAAGGCTACGAGAAGAAGGGCGTCGCGAAGAAGACGGCCGAGCGACGTGCCTGGGCCACGGTCAACAAGCAGGACGGTGGCGGCAGGAAGAGCGGATCGGGCCGCAAGGCCGCGAAGAAATCGCCGGCGCGCAAGTCGGGCGCCAAGAAGTCCTCCGCGCGCAAGACGACCGCGAAGAAGTCCACGGCGCGCAAGTCGCCGGCGCGCAAGCGTTCCCGCTGAGTCCGTCGCACGCGCTCAGGCGGTGACTGCCGCCGCCTGGGCGACGCGGTGCCCGCGTGCGACGTCCACGCGCGCGAGCAGCAGCAGCCCGCCGATGAAGAACACGGCCGTCGCGAGCATCGCGCTGCGGTGGTCGCCGTGCGTGAGCCAGCTGATCGCGCCGTAGCTGAGCGGGCCGACGATCATCGACAGCTTCACCGCGAGGCCCCAGAGGCCGAAGATCTCCGCTTCGCGCGCCTCGGGGCAGAGGTAACCGACGAGCGCGCGCCCCGCCGACTGCGATGCGCCGAGGCTCAAGCCGGCGAGGTTCGCGGCGAGCCACACGATGCTGCGCTCGCTCGATGCCCACAGCAGGCCCAGCGCGACCAGCCACAGCACGAGCGACAGCGCGAGCGTGAGCCGATGGCCCAGCTTGTCCTGCAGGAAGCCGAACGTCACGGCGCCGATCGCCGCCGTGATGTTCACCACCATGATCAGCTGGATGCTCTGCGCCGTCGTGAAGCCGAGCGCTTCCTGCGTGTAGATCGCGGCGATCGTGATGACCGTGCCGACGCCCGCCTGGTAACAGACGATGCACCAGAGGAAGCGCGTGAGGTCGACGAGCCCGTGCGCGCCGCCGAGTGCGCCGCGCACGCGCGACCATGCGAGGGCCGCGATCGCGGCGCCGTCGGCGACCTGCGCGCGTGCGCGCTCGCGCAACGTCGCCAGCGCCGGCCCGGCGGTGAGTGCGAACGCGACCGCCGTGATCAGCATGGAGTCGCGCACGGCCTGCGCGGTTTCCTCGCCGCGGCCGGGCGCGCCCTGGATCCACCAGAGCGAGATCGCGAGTACGAGCAGGCCGCCGACGTAGCCGAGCCCCCAGCCGTAGCCGGACAGCCGTCCCATCGACTGCGGCGTCGCGAGCTCGGGCAGGAACGCCGCGATGAGGTTCTCGCCCGCGCCGAAGCCGATGTTCGAAACGACGACGAGCACCATCGCGAGCCACACGTCGCCCGGGCCGCACAACGCGAGCGCCGCCGTCCCGGCGATGCACACGACGGTGCTGGCCGCGAGCAGGCGCTTCTTGCGCGCGCGCAGGTCGGCCCACGCGCCGAGCAGCGGCGCCGCGAGCATCACGATCGCGTACGACACGGACAGCGCGCAGGTCCAGGCAAACGTCGCCCACGGCGCCTTGTTCGCGATCACCGACACGAAGTAGGCGTTGAAGATGGCCGTGATCACGACCGTGGTGTAGCCGGAATTCGCGAAGTCGTAGCACGCCCATGCGACCAGCTCGCGGCGGCGCACGGGCGGCACGCCCTCGGGATGGACGCGGCGGATGGCGCGGTCGTTCATGCGGGCAACACGATCGGTGACGGGATGTGGCAAGTCTCGCACGGCCACATGGCGAATCCGCGCGCCGCAACCTCGTGGCACGTGCGATGCACGTGCCGATGCGAGGCACCGGGCTTCGCCTCGGGAGGATCGAATGACCAGGCTCGCTGCAGGACCCACGCTCGTTCTGTCGCTCGCAATCGCGACCGGCGCGAGCGCTGGCCAGGTGCCGATGCCGCAGGACGACGTGCTCGCACGGCCCGCGAATGCCGACATGAACGCCGCGCCGGGACCGGTACGCCCCGCGTTCGACGCACTCGACGCCGACCACGACGGTCGCCTCGCCCGCGGCGAAGCGGCTGCCGACGCGGTACTCGCGGCGCGGTTCGAGGCGCTCGACGTGGACGGCGACGCGAGCCTCTCGCGCGCCGAGCACGACGACTACCTGGCGCTGGCCGCGGCGATCGAGAGTGACGGTGAGTAGTGGCGCGGAACGGGCGAGCGAAACTCGCCCGCTCCTGTTGTTTCGCGACTGGAGTCGCTCCCGCAAACGCCGCTTCGTAGCGGGCCTGTCGGAACGACGCTGGTCGCGACTCAGGTGGACTCGGCCGCCGGCGGTTCCGGCCGCAACCAGAGCCACACCGCGACCAGCGCCATGGCGCCGACGCCCATGTATCCGTACCAGTGCTCGCGGAACAGGATGAGCAGCGAAACGGCACCGACCGCCATGCTCGCGGAGGCGATCCACTTCGCGCGACGCGGAACCGCGCCGTGGTCCTCCCACGCACACAGTGTCGGGCCGAATACGCGATGTTCGCGCAACCATCGATGCAGGCGGCGCGAGCCACGCGTCGCGGCCCACGCGGAGACGATGATGAACGGCGCGGTCGGGATGGCCGGCAGCACGAGGCCGACCAGGCCGAGGCCGAGCGCGACGTAGGCGAGCGCGAGCCAGGCGATCCGCACGTGGCGTGCATGTGGCGATCGTGCCGCTCCCATTTCCTCTTCCATGCGACCTCTCAGGCTGCAACGTGACCGGCATGCCGCCCGGCGCGTCGCACCGGAGCCGCGCGAGGCGGCACTCGCGGCATGGCACGGACGCTGCAATCGCCATGCCCAGGCCGAGCCGGCCGAACCGTAACCGATCGAGGAGACACGCCGCATGAACAGGACCGCCATCACGCTCGCCACAGGCGCGCTGCTCGCTTTCGCCGGCCTCGCCGCCGCGAACGAGGACAGGGCCGTCGTGAAGTCGACGACCACGACCGCGACGCAGCAGACGACCACCACCACCACGAAGCCGGACTTCGCCACGCTCGACGTGAACAGCGACGGTTCGATCGTGCTGATCGAGGTCGAGAAGGACCCGCTGCTCAGCACGAAGTTCGCCAGCTACGACCTCGACCGCGACAGCAGGCTCTCCCCGCTCGAATTCGAAGACTTCGTCGCGGCCGAGGTGGACGTCGACGTCGACATCGACGTGGACGACGACTGACGCAACGATGGCCGCGGCGCGCCGCGGCCATTTGTTCAGGCGCGAAGCGCGTCGCGCAGCGCCGCGATCCACTCGCGCGGGCCGCGCCGCAGCCGTATGCGCGGCGTCGCGTGCCAGGCGGCCGCGTCGCGCAACGCGCGCGCGATCGCGGCAACCGTCGCCGCGGCCGGCGCCACGCCCGGCTCCGGATGGAAGCTGATCACCTCGAACATGCCTTCGCGACGCCACGCTTTCGCGTCGATGCGCGCCACGATGCGGTTGCCCACGAGCACCGGCAGCACGAAGTAGCCGTAACGGCGCTTCGGCCCGGGTGTGTAGCACTCGAGCGTGTAGTCGAAGCCCATCAGCGTGCGCGCACGCTCGCGGTCCCACACCACCGGATCGAACGGCGACAGGATCGTCGCGTGCGTCGCGCGCAACCTCCCCGCCGCGGCCGTCGCGAGCGCGCCGGAGTGGTCGCGATGCACGTAGCCGGGCGCGTCCCATCCCGCCACCTCGACGGCAACGAGCTCGCCCGCGTCCACGAGCGGGGCGAGGTCGGCATCGCGCGCACGCGGCGCGACGCGATAGTAGTCGGCCACCCAGCGCGCCTGCGCGACGCCGAGCGCGCGGATCGTGCGCAGGCGCATCTCGCGTGTCGCATCCGCTTCGTCGGGCATCGCGCCGGGTGCGACGAGGGCATTCGACAGCACGCGCTCGGCGAGGTCGTAGACGCGCTGGAAGCGCTCGCGCCGGGCGATCATCAGCTCGCCGAGCGCGAACAACGCTTCGAGCCAGCGCTTTTCGTCCTTCCAGCCCCACCAGCCGCCACCGCCCGGTTGCTTGCGTTCGAAATCGGACGAGCGCACCGCGCCGCGTTCGCGGATGTGCGCGAGCAGGCTGGCCATCTGCTCGCCGTGCGCCTCGCGCATGCGTTGGGCGTGGCGCAGCGCCCAGTGCGAAGCGTGCAGGTTGCGCCGGCGCAGCAGCCCGAAATCGGCCATCGGCGCGAAGCACGCCTCGTGCGCCCACGCCTCGAACACCGCGCCCGCCGCCAGCAGCTCGTCGAGCCAGCGCGTGTCGTAGTCGCCCAGCCGCGAGAACAGCACGAGGTACGGGCTGCGTGCGACGACGTGGATCGTGTCGATCTGGAGGAGCCCCATGCGTGCGATCGCACCCGCGACGGCGGTGCGTGTCGCGGGCACGGATGGCCGGGCAGCCAGGCCCTGGGCGTGCAGGTGCAGCGCACGCGCCTGTGCCGAAGTCAGGCGCATCGCGGCCGCCGATCGTCACGGGTTGTCACGGCGGACGCCGCACCGGGCATGGTTGCCGCCGACGTGGCACGGCCGTTGCTGGGGCGTTCCCATCCCCTTCCCGCACGAGGAGTTGCACTCATGTCGCTATCGCTGATCCTGCTGATCGTGGTGGTTCTTCTGCTCATCGGCGCCATCCCGGCGTGGCCGCACAGCCGCAAGTGGGGCTATGGCCCGAGCGGCCTGCTGGGCGTCATCCTGGTGGTGCTGATCATCCTCGCCTTGACCGGCAGGCTTTAAAAACGGCGACGGAACCGGCATCTTGGCGTCCTGCGGGGCCGGTACCCTTGCCGGCGCTGCGGGGAACCGGCGTCCCTGCCGCCCTCCCAATCCGTTTCCAACCACCGGAAGTTCCCATGACGACGAAACTCGATCGCCCGCTCAAGCGGGAAATCACGGTCAACGAAAAAGCCTTCACGCTCACCATCACCCCCGACGGCCTCAAGCTCGTCGAGAAGGGTCGGCGCAACGGCATCGACCTGGACTGGAAGTCGCTCGTGAGCGGCGATGCCGCCACCAGCGCGGCACTGAACGCGTCGGTCGACCGCACGTAGCACGCAGCAGCGCCGGGCTTCGTTGCCCGGCCAACGCCCTGCGCATCGGGCCCGCACGGGCCCGACGCGCGTCCCCTTCCGGTCAGAGCAGCCTGGCGATGTCGGCCTCGATGCTCTCCGGCTTGTCGGTTGGCGCATAGCGCCGCACGACCTTGCCGTTGCGGTCGACCAGGAACTTCGTGAAGTTCCACTTGACCGCTTCCGTGCCCAGCACGCCTTTCGCTTCCTTCTTGAGGTACTTGTACAGCGGGTGCGCATCGCTGCCGTTGACGTCGATCTTCGCGAACATCGGGAAGCTCACGTCGTAGTTCAGCGAGCAGAAGTTGCGGATCTCGGCTTCGTCGCCGGGCTCCTGGTTCCCGAACTGGTCGCACGGGAAGCCGAGTACGTCGAAGCCCCTGGGCGCGAGCTTCTTCTGCAGCGCTTCGAGACCGGCGTATTGCGGCGTGAAACCGCATTTCGATGCCGTGTTCACCACCAGCAGCGCCTTGCCCTTGTATGCCGAGAGGGATTGCTCCTTCCCGTCGATGTCCTTCGCCGAGAAGTCGTAGATGCTGGTCATTGCCGCGCTCCTTGCCGGGGTTCCTGCCCAAGTTAGCGCGTCGGCGCGTGTTTGCGAAGATCGCACCCAAGTGACTGTTTCGCTTCGCAAATGCGGGTCCGCTCGGCGATGGCCGAAACTTGGAAATCCGCGCGAGCGGCGCGAAAGGCGCTAACATCCGGCGCAATTTCCACGAACGGATCGCCGACCGCATGCCGAACATCGCCGCGTTGCTCAAGGACGAGATCTCTCGCCTGTCGCGCAAGGAAATCCGCCGGCAGATGGGGCCGATGCGCAAGGCGTCCGCCGCGCATCGTCGCCACATCGCCGCGCTGAAACGGGAAATCGCGCGACTGGAGAAATCCGTCGCAGCGCTCGGCAAGCGCGCGAGCGCACCGGCTGCCACCGCGAAGGATCCCGACGACGGCGGCACGACACCGCGCTTCCAGGCGCGCGGCCTCGTCTCGCTGCGTTCGCGGCTGGGGCTTTCCGCGGCCGAGCTCGCGAAGCTGATCGGCGTCAGCTCGCAGTCGGTCTACAACTGGGAGCACCGCAAGGCGACGCCGCGTCGCTCGCAGATCGCGCAGATCGCGCAACTACGCGGTCTCGGCAAGAAGGAAGCACGCGCGCGGCTGGAAGGCACGCCCGCCGCGGAAGCGAAGAAGACCCGGCCACGCAAGGCCGTCGCGAAGAAGCGCGGTCGCCGCAAGGCCTGACGACAGGGGCGGCGCCATGCCGAAGCGCGCGATCCTCTTGTCGTCGCTGTTCGCGATGGCCGCCGCCGCAGGGGCGGCGGAAGCGCCGGCCCGGCCGAAGACCATGGCCGACATCCTCGCCGAGTCGCAGCCATCCGACTGGCGGCGCCCCGATCCCGAGAACACGCTCTACCTCGAGCTCGCTTCCGGGCGCGTCGTGATCGAGCTCGCGCCGGCATTCGCGCCGAAGCACGTCGCGAACATCAAGGCGCTCGCGCGCGGCAAGTACTTCGACGGCCTGGCGATCACGCGCGCGCAGGACAACTTCGTCGTGCAGTGGGGAGATCCCGCAGCGGGCGAGCCCGGGGCGAAGGCGATCGGCGACGACGCCACGCGTTCGCTGCCTGCGGAGTTCACGCGCGCGAGCGAAGGCCTGCCGTTCTTCGCCCTGCCCGATCGCGACGGCTGGGCGCCGGAGTCCGGCTTCGCGGCCGGCATGCCGGCTGCACGCGATCCTGCGACGAAGCGCAGCTGGCTCGTGCACTGCTACGGCGCGCTCGGCGTGGGCCGCGACGTGGCGGAGGATTCCGGCGGCGGCACCGAGCTCTACGTCGTCATCGGCCACGCGCCGCGCCAGCTCGATCGCAACATCACCGTCGCCGGCCGCGTCCTGCAGGGGATGGAGCTGCTGTCGACGCTGAAACGCGGCACCGGGCCACTCGGTTTCTACGAGAAGCCGGAGCAGCGCACGCCGATCGTCGCGATCCGTGTCGCGGCGGACCTGCCGGAAGCGCAACGCACGCAGCTCGAGCTGTTGCGCACCGACACGCCGCGCTTCCGCGAGCTGGTCGAAGCGCGCCGCAATCGTCGCGACGAGTGGTACAAGGTGCCGGCCGGTTACATCGACGTCTGCAGCGTGCCAGTGCCCGTGCGCGCGCCACCAGCTGAAACGAAACCGTCGGGCAACTGAACGGACCGCAGGAAAGCGCCGCGTTTTCAAGTGGAATTCATCCGTCTCTCCGCACACTGCTTCCCGCGGGTGCAACGAAGGAGAGACGAGATGAAGCGACTTGCCCTGGCAATCCTGATCGGCCTGACCGGTGTCGCCGGCGTAGCGTTCCCGGTGCAGAAGGCCGAGGCGCGTACGCGCGTGGTCTACGTCAACGACTACGACGTCGTCTGGCGCCACGGTCGTCCGTTCTACCGCGTGACGCGCGAACCCGTGTACGTGGTTCGCAACTACCGCAGTGGACCGCGCTACTACTACTACGCGAACTACGACCGTCCGTACCACCGCTACGGCAACCGGTACCACGCGTACCGCGACCACGACAACCGCTACTACTACCGCGACGGCGATACGCGCGTCCGCATCACCTACGACAGCGACTACGACGACTGGCGTTGATCGGCCACGGATCGTCGGACACGGGGCCCGCCGCAAGGCGGGCTCTTTTTTTCCGGCACAGCGCCTCCATGTCCGGCGCATGTCGAACGATTCCTTGCTGCTCGCCTGCCCCGCCTGCCCCGCGCTGAACCGCGTGCCGGCTGCACGCCTCGGCGAGCGACCGACCTGCGGCAAGTGCCATGCGCCCCTGTTCGCGGGCAAGCCGGTCGCCGTGGACGATGCGTCGTTCGAGCGCGTCGTGTTGCGCTCGGGCATACCCGTCGTCGTCGATTTCTGGGCCGCGTGGTGCGGGCCGTGCCGTGCGTTCGCGCCGGTGTTCGAGCAGGCGGCGCGCGAGCTCGAGCCGCGCGTGCGGCTCGCGAAGCTCGACACCGAAGCGGCGCCTGCAACGGCGTCACGCTACGGGATCCGCAGCATCCCGACGCTCGCGCTGTTCCGCGACGGCAACGAAGTCACCCGCCGGTCCGGCGCGCTGCCGCCGGCGCAGTTCCTGGCCTGGGTGCGCGGCGCGCTCTGAGCGGCGTTTACAATGCGGGACCGCGCCAGGCGATCCCGCGATGCCGAAGCAATACGACCAGGCCTACTTCGACCGCTGGTACCGCGACACCGGTCGCGTGAAGGAGCCGCAATCGCTCATGCGCAAGGTGCGCATGGCCGTGGCGATCGCCGAATTCCAGCTCGGTCGCGCGATCGAGAACGTGATCGACATCGGCTGCGGCGAAGGCGCATGGCTCGCGCCCCTGCGCGCGCTGCGACCGCGCGTTCGCTACCTCGGGCTCGACTCGAGCGAGTACGCGATCGCGCGTTTCGGCCGGGCGCGCAACCTGAGGCTGCTGCGCTTCGAACAACTCGCCGAGCAGCGCTTCGACGAGACCTACGACCTGCTCGTGTGCTCGGACGTCATGCACTACGTGCCCACGCCCGTGCTGCTGCGCGGGTTGTCGGGCTTCGCCGAGATCGGCCACGGCGTCGCATTCATGGACCTGTTCGCGAAGGGCGACGCATTCGTCGGCGATCGCGAGGATTTCCAGCCGCGCACGGCCGCCTGGTATCGCAAGGTGTTCGCGAAGAACGGCTGGTATTCGTGCGGCTCGCATTGCTATCTGTCGCAGGAACTTCTCCCGAGGGCATCGCAATTGGAACTCGCCTCGGTATGACTCGGAGGAGGTGGGCTCGAGGAAGGTATTCAGGTCAGCTCCGAGGCCACTTCCTCGGCCAGCGCGAGGCAGGAAGTAAGCCCCGGCGACTCGATGCCGAACAGGTTCACCAGCCCGGGCACGCCGTGCAAGCGCGGGCCCTGCACGACGAAATCCGCGCTCGGCTCGGTCGGTCCGACCAGCTTCGGACGCACGCCGACGAAGTCGGGCATGAGGTCCTCGTCGCGGAGGTCCGGCCACCACTCGCGGATCGCCTCGGCGAACGGCCCGCGCTGGCTGTCGTCGAACGAGTAGTCGGCGCTGTCGCGGTAGCGCACGTCGGGACCGAAGCGCTTGCGCCCGGTGATGTCCATGCCGAGGTGCACGCCGAGGCCGGTGTTGTGCGGCAGCGGGTAGATGAGCCGCGAGAACGGCACCTTGCCGCGCGCGTAGTAGTAGTGGCCGGCGCCGTAATAGAGCTTCGGCACGTGCTGCGCATCGAGCGGCGCGATCGCGTGCGCGAGCGGCACGGCGCCGAGGCCCGCCGCGTTGACGAGCGCGTTGCAGCGCGTCTCGCCGCCGTCGGCCGTCTGCACGACCAGCACGCCGTCCTCGCGTCGCACCGACTTCACTTCGCTGTGCAGCACCACCTGGCCACGATGCGACTCGAGCCGGCCGAGCATCGCGTTGACGAGCTCGGGCACTTCGACGATGCCGGAGTCCGGCGAGTCGATCGCGGCGACGCAGCGCAGTGCCGGCTCGAGCGCGCGCGCCTGCTCGCCTTCCAGCCAGTACGTGCGCACGCCGTTCGCGGCCGCGCGCGCGTGGATCGCCTGGAGCGCGGGGATTTCGTCGGGCTCGGTTGCGACGATCAGCTTGCCGGTGCGCTGGTGCGGCACGTTGTGCGCGGCGCAGAACGCGTAGAGCAATTGCAGGCCGCGCACGCAGCAGCGCGCCTTGCGCGAACCGGTCGGGTAGTACATCCCGGCGTGGATCACGCCGGAGTTGCGGCTCGAGATGCCCTCGCCCGCGCGCTCCGCCGCTTCGAGCACGAACACCTCGCGCGCGCCGCGCGCGAGCGCGAGCGCGCTCGCGAGGCCGACCACGCCCGCGCCCACCACGATCACATCGACGTCGGCAACCGCCATGCGTGCACCTCGCGCCCCATCTTAGTGGGGTGGTCCGTCGCGCCGAAAGCCTCGCTTGCGGAGGCTGCTGGCCTGCGCGCGGCAATTCACGACGCCTGCGAGGCGATCGCCTCCGTGGCACCGTGCCGGGCCAGCACGCGCGCGAGTCGCGCCATCCGCGGCAAGAACCCGGTGTGCAGCTCGCGGCAGCGCAGCTCCAGTGCGCCGATCGCCTCCGCGAGCGCGTCGTCCACGGTGGCGGGCAGCGCGTCGCCGGCACGCGCCGCGCATGCCCGCGCCGTGAGGATCTCGAAATCGTGCAGCCGGCCGAGCTCGTCCTGCGCGCGCACGAGCTCGCGCAGGTCGCGCGACGGCGGTGCGTCCGCCGCCTCCGCCGCGAGCTCGATCGCGTAACGCAGTTTCTTGAGCGACACGCGTAGTGCGTGCAGCCGCTCGGGCACGTATGCAGTGCCGGCATCGTTCAGGCGAGCCGCGGCGGTCCTCGCGCGGTCCTCGACGCGCGCGGAGATCGCGCGTCGCCAGCCCGCCTCGTCGCGGGCGCTTGCCGTCGCGGCGAGGTCGCGCTGCACCATGCGCATCGACTCCGCGAGCTGCCGCAGGGCGTCGCGCAAGCGAGGCGCCGATGCATGGTCCAGCTCCCGCGCGCGTTCCGCGCGTGCCAGTTCGGCGAGCCGGTCGCATGCCGTCGACTGCAGCTCGAGGGCCCTGGACATTCGCGAGACCAGCTCGAGGAGCACGTCGAGCTCGCGCACGCGACCGAGACGACGCGTCGCTGCCCGCAGGTCCCGCCGCAGCTGGTCGGAACGCTCTGGAGGGACATCGAGCAGCGGCAGCAGCTCGCGCAGCCGGCGCGTCGCGACGCGCGCATCGTGGACGGCATCGGGCGCGCCTTCGGCGAGTGCCGGCAGGGCCGACTCCAGCTTCTCGAGGCGGTTGGCGAGCAGGACGTGGCGGTGCGGCACGGCTTGATCCTCACCGCAATGCTAGTCCGCACCGGCGGCTCGCCGGAACTGCCGGGGCGGGCAAGTCCGGGTTCAGCGCGCCTCGGCGTCGATCGCCGAGGTGTCGCGTGTCTCGCGCATCGTCGCGTAGACGAGCAGCGACGCGGCGATGCAGGCGGTGACGTACCAGTAGAACGCGGACTCGTGGCCGGCCTGCTTGAAGGCGAGCGCCACGTACTCCGCCGTGCCGCCGAACACCGACACCGCGACCGCGTACGGGAGGCCCACGCCGAGCGCGCGCACGTGCGCGGGGAAGAGCTCCGCCTTCACGACTGCGTTGATCGCCGTGTACCCGCTCACGATGACGAGCGCGGCGAGGATCAGGAAGAACGCCTCGATCGCGCTGTGCGACGCGGCGAGCCGCGTGAGTATGGGCACTGTACACAGCGTGCCGAGCACGCCGAACGCGAGCAGCAGCGGCCGCCGGCCGACGCGGTCGGACAGCGCGCCCGCCACCGGTTGCAGCAGCATGAAGGCGACCAGCGTGGCGGCGTTCACCAGTGTCGCGTCGTCGCGCGCCATGCCGACGCTGTTCACCAGGAACTTCTGCATGTACGTCGTGTACGTGTAGAACGCGAGCGTGCCGCCCGCGGTGAGGCCGAGCACGACCAGCACCTCGCGCGGATGGCGCACAAGCGCGCGCAGGCCGCCGCGCGCGTCGTCGCCGGCCACGCGCTTGTACGAGTCGGTTTCCTCCATCCCGCTGCGCAGGCGCAGCGCGACGAGCGCGCAGACGGCGCCGATCGCGAACGGGATGCGCCAGCCCCAGGCCTCGAGCTGCGCTTCGGTAAGCACGAGTCGTTGCAGCACGATCAACACGGCCAGCGCGAGCAGCTGGCCCATGATCAACGTGACGTACTGGAAGCTGGACCAGAAGCCGCGGCGCCTGCCGTCGGCGATCTCGCTCAGGTAGGTGGCCGAAGTTCCGTACTCACCACCGACGCTCAGGCCCTGCAGCAAACGCGCGACGAGCAGCAACGCGGGCGCCGCGACGCCGATCGTGGCGTAGCCGGGCGTCACCGCGATCAGCAGCGAGCCGCCGCACATCATGAGCACGGACAGCACGAGCGCCGCCTTGCGCCCATGCCGGTCGGCGTAACGACCGAGCAGCCAGCCGCCGAGCGGCCGCACGAGGAAACCCACGGCGAACACGGCCGCGGTGCTCAGCAGCTGCGCCGTCTGGTCGCCCTTGGGGAAGAACACCGGCGCGAAGTACAGCGAGAACGCCGCGTAGACGTACCAGTCGTACCACTCGACGAGGTTGCCGATCGAGCCGCTGAAGATCGACTTGAGGCGGGAAGCGGTCTGCGTCGTCATGCCCCGATTGTCGGGGCATGACGCGGATCAGGGAAGCCGTCAGCGCGCCGCCTTCTGCTGGCTGAGCGCGACACCGCCGAGGATGAGCGCACCGGCGATCGCGATCGAGGCGGTGAGCGGCTCACCGAGGATCAGCCACGCCCAGGTGATGCCGAACAGCGGCACGAGGTAGGTGACGGTCGCGGCACGCGCGGCGCCGATGCGCTGGATCAGGCGGAAATAGAGCGCGTACGCGAAGCCCGTGCAGACGAGCCCGAGCGCGATCGCACTGCCCCAGGCCGGCGCCGCGATCGCGTGCGTGGGCCAGGTCGCGATCGCGAACGGCGCGACGAGCAGCGACGACCACACCAGCGTCGCGCCAGCGATCGCCATCGGCGGGACGTCGGCGACGTACTTGCGCACGAGATTGCCGGAGATGCCGTACAGCAGCGCGGCGGCGGTACCGGCGATGGCGGCGGCGGGTGCGCCGGCGCCGGCGGTCTTGCTGCCGACGAGCACGACGACGCCCGCGAAGCCCGCGACGAGGCCGACCAGGCGGCGGCCGCCGATGCGCTCGCCGTACAGCACGAACGCGACGATCGCGGCGAACATGACGGTCAGCGAGTTGGCGATCGCACCGATCGCGGCTGGCGCGCGTGCCGCGCCCCAGGCGAACAGCATGAACGGGATGGCGGAGTTGAGCGCCCCGACCACGGCGAGCTTCAGCCACAGCGTGCCTCTGAACTTCGCGCGCGCCGCCCACAGGAACGGCAACAGCACCAGCGCACCGAGCGCGAGGCGCATCTCGACGAGCGCGAACACGCCGAACGGCTCGGAAGCGACGCGCTGGAACAGGAACGAAGCGCCCCAGATGGCGCCCAGCGCCAGCAGCTCCAGCGGCGTGAGCCACGCGGCCGGCACGGCGACCGTGAGCGGGCGAGGCAGCGATTCGGGGACGGTGGACATGGGGGCGGGGCCAGCGGCGGTCGGGTCTGGACGCGTATTCTCCGGGTTCGCGCGTCGTGGAAAAGCGAAACCCCGGAAACGATGCGTTCGATTTTGCTCAACACTGGGACGGCGCGACAGGCTAACGTCGCCCCCCGATCCGCCGAGGGCAGCCATGCAGATCAACCGCGCCGACATCGAATCCACGCACGCGCTGATCGCGCCGCACGTACGCACGACGCCGGTGGTCGCGCTCGATCGCGCCGACTTCGGTCTCGCGCCAGGCCCGCTGCTGCTGAAGCTCGAGCTGCTGCAGCACGCCGGCTCATTCAAGACGCGCGGCGCGTTCGCCAACCTGCTGCTGCGCGACGTGCCGCAGGCGGGGATCGTCGCCGCGTCCGGCGGCAACCACGGCGCCGCCGCAGCGTACGCGGCGATGCGGCTGGGACGGCGCGCCACGATCTTCGTGCCGTCGATCTCGTCGCCCGCAAAGGTGCAGCGCATCCGCGACTACGGCGCCGACCTCGTCGTGGGTGGCGAGCGATACGCCGACGCGCTCGCGGCGAGCGAGAAGTTCCAGGCGGAATCCGGCGCGCTGCCCGTGCACGCGTTCGATGCGCGCGAGACGATGCTCGGCACGGGCACGCTCGCGCGCGAGCTCGAGCAGCAGGCCGGCGCCGTCGACGCGCTGCTGGTGGGCGTCGGCGGCGGCGGGCTCATCGGCGGCGTCGCCGCCTGGCACGCGGGGCAGGTGACGCGCGTGGTCGGCGTCGAGCCGGAAGGCTCGCCGACGCTCACCCACGCGCTCGCGGCGGGGCGACCGGTCGACGCGCCCGCGCAAGGCATCGCGGCCGATTCGCTCGCGCCGCGCCAGGTCGGGCAGTTGGTTTTCCCGATCGCACGCGACCACGTCGAGCGCGTCGTGCTGGTCGACGACGACGCGATCCGCGACGCGCAACGGCGGCTCTGGCAGGCGCTGCGCATCGTCGCCGAGCCGGGTGGCGTGGCGGCGCTCTCGGCGCTGCTGTCGGGCCGCTACCAGGCGCAGCCGGGCGAGCGCGTCGCCGTCGTGGTGAGCGGCGCGAACACCACGGCGGTCGATTTCGACCGCTGAAGGGCGGCTCGCGGCGCCGCGTTTGCCGACCGCCGCGCGCGGGCGCATCATCGGCGCCACATCCGCGCACGCCGCCAGACGGCGGCACAGGGGGGACCATGGCTCGCCGGGTCCAACGCGTCATGTTCGCGCTCGCGCTGCTGCTGCTCGCGGCACCCGTCTTCGGCTTCGACGGCGTTTCGCTGCCCCGCCCCGGAGCGCCGAAATCGGTGCTCAACGCCCAGGCGCTGTCCGGCCTCTGGTACGACCCCGCCCGGCCCTACCAGGGCTTCACGTTCAGCTTCGACTCCGACGGCAACGTCGCGGTCACCTGGTACGTGTACGACAACGCCGGCAACCAGGTCTGGCTGATCGGCTCGTCACGCCTGGTCGGCAACCGCGCCGAGATCCCGATCGTCATCACGTCGGGCGGCCTCTTTCCGCCCGCATTCGATCCCGGCCAGGTGACGCGCACGCCGTGGGGCACGCTCGTGCTCGACGTGGTGTCGTGCACGTCGCTCGACGTGAGCTGGTCGCCGACGCTGCCCGGCTATCGTGCCGGCACGCTGCGCGTCGCGCCGCTGATCATCTCCGGCGGCCTGCCCTGCCAGGTGTCGACCAACGACGACGCGGGCAATGCGTGCGACGAGGCCGCGAACGTTCCCGTGAACGGGACGGTGAGCGGCCGCATCGACCCGGTCGACGACCAGGACTACTACCGCGTGATCCTGCCCGCGTCCGGTGCGCTGCGCGCGCGCAGCACGACCGACCCTTCGCTCGACCCGGTCGGCGCGCTGCTCGACGCGACGTGCGAAGTGGTGATCGAGAACGACGACACGAACGAGCGGCAGTTCGACGTCGCCGCGATCGTCCCGGCGGGCACGTACTACGTGCGCATCGCGAGCTACGCCTCGAACTCGACCGGCGCCTACCAGGTGGCGATCAACTTCGATTCGAGCGCGACCGACGACTTCGGCGACGAGTGCGGCAGCGCTGCGCCGATCCCGCCCACGGGTTCGCTGGCCGGTCGCATCGACTTCGACATCGACGCCGACGTGTTCAAGGTGGTCCTGCCGGAGGCGGGCACGTTCAGCGCCGGATCGAGCGAGACCGGTTCGCTCGACCCGACGGGCGAGCTGCTCGATGCTTCGTGCGAGGTGATCGACGAAAGCGACGATTTCGACGGCCGCAATTTCTTCTTCTCCGACGTGCTCGCCGCGGGCACCTACTACGTGCGCGTACGAAGCTACGGGCGCCTCAGCGCGGGCCCCTACCGGCTCACCACGAGCTTCGGCACGGGCGTGGGCACCGCGGACGACCACGGCGACTTCTGCAACTTCGCGACCGACCTGGCGGCGAACGGCACGGGCACGGGCTCGGTGAACACGCCGGACGACGAAGACTTCTTCCGCGTGCAGGTCCCGTCGCGCGGCACGCTCACCACGGGCACGTCGCTCACCACCGATCTCGATCCCGAGGTCGCGCTGTTCGATGCCGACTGCCAGCGGCTGGTCGAGAACGACGACTACGGGCCGGGGCGAAACTCGCTCGTCTCGCTCGCGGTGGACCCGGGCACGTACTACGTGCGCGTGCACGCGTTCAATGGCGGGACGACCGGCCCGTATGCCGTCACGCCGGCGTTCGCGCCGAGCACGCCCGCCGGCGACGACCACGGCGATTCGTGTGCGAGCGCCACCACGATCGCACCCGAGTTCAGCGCGTACGGGCGCATCTCGCCCGCCTCCGATCGCGACTTCTACCGCTTCGTCGTCGAGGGCCAGGCGACGTTCACCGTCGCGAGCTCCGACTCGGCCGGCCTCGATCCGATCGGCGCCGTGCTCGACGCGAACTGCAACCTGCTCGCCGAGAACGACGACAGCAACGACGGCGACTTCTCCGTGTCGGTGCCCGTGGACGCCGGCACCTACTTCATCCGCGTCGGCAGCGCCGACGGCACGAGCACGGGCAACTACGAGCTGCAGTTCGGCTACGGCGAGCTCGGCGCGCCGCCCGCGCGCGCGGGCGACAAGCGCGCCGGCAAGGCCGAGGAGGCAGCGAAGCTCGTGATCGGCAGCGAGCTCGCGCACGCCGACGGCGGCGCGAAGACCGCGAGCGCCGCGACGCCGAAGAGCGTGGTGAACGCTTCCACGCTCACCGGACTCTGGTACGACCCGGCGGGCTCGGGCCAGGGCTTCTCCTTCAGCTTCGGCGGCGACGGAAACGTCGCGGTCGCGTGGTACGTGTACAGCGCGACGCGCCAGGTGTGGGTGATCGGCAACTCCACGCTCGTCGGCAACCGCGCGACGATCCCGATGTTCATCGCGACGGGCAACCCCGGCTTCCCGCCGGACTTCGATCCGTCGGCCGTGACGCTGCTGCCGTGGGGCACGCTGACGCTCGACGTGCGCGACTGCGACTCGATCCGCGTGTCGTGGACCTCGAGCCGCGCGGGCTTCAACGACGGCACGCTGGACGTGGTACCGCTGATCGTGTCGGGCGGTCTCGCCTGCGAGGTGATCCCGGAGGCGGACGACGTGGGCAACACGTGCAGCGCCGCGGCGCCGCTCGCGCTCAACGCCTCGACCGGCGGGCGCATCGACCCGGCCGCCGACGAGGACTACTTCCGCTTCACGGTCGGCTCGCGCGGCGACTTCAGCGTGCAGAGCGGCGGCAGCACCACGCTGAATCCGCGCGGCGCCCTGCTCGACGCGGGTTGCTCGGTGATCGCGCAGAACGACGACGCGAACGGCCGCGAGTTCTCGCTTTCGCGGACGATCGATCCGGGCACGTACTACCTGCGCGTCGCCAGCTCGAGCGGCGCGAGCACGGGCGGCTACGGCATCGCGACGAGCTTCGTGCAGAGTGGCGGCGGTGGCGGCAGCGCGACCGTGGCGCTGCAGCTCACGAACGAGCTGCTGTACGACCTCGACTTCCGCGCGAACGGCGGAGAGCCGATCCGCGTGCTCGCCGGCCAGACGCTGCAGCAGAACGTCACGCTCAGCGGCCCGCTGGCCGTGTCGTTCGCGCTGGTCGGCGCCGACATCGCGGGCCGGCCGGTGGGCGACCTGCGCGGCGGATCGTTCGACCCGGTCGCGAATCCCTCGGGCACGATCCGTTACTCGGTGACGAACCGCATCGGCAACAAGGACTACTTCGCGCCGGTATTCTCGAACAAACAGTCGACCGCGATCCTGGTGGGGATGAACATGGGCCTCGCGCAGGAGAACCGCTGCAACTGCACCGTGCCCGGCAATGCGCGCGACGTGCGCATCGGCTACTACGAGCTGCTCGCGAACGGCAACGTGCGCGGCTATCCGGCGAATTCCGGTTACACCGGCAACTACGTCGTCTGGGGCAGCGATCCGCCGGGCACTGGTCGGCAGCAGCTGCCGGTTCCGCTGGTGAACGTCGTCCAGTCGCCGTCCGGTCGCACTTCGCTGCAGGCGGCGGTGCTGCCGTTCTGACGCGCTTCGTGAAGCCGTGCAACGCGCGGCGGCGCCTGCCGCCGCGCATGCCACACTTGCGCGCATGTCGCGCCGCGAATTGCCGCGTCCGCTGCACTGCGAGCGTCCTGGCGGCGTGCGCCGCGGCTGGTCCCTCTGCCCCGTGCTGGACCTCGAGCGAGGTTCGCGCGACTCGCCCGGTCGCTGGCACAGCGCCGGCCGCCCCGTGCTCTACGTCGCCGACTCCCCGGCCGGCGCGCTGCTCGAGGCGCGCGCGCACCTGCTTGCGCATGCCGCGCGATTGCCGCGGAATTTCCGCCTGCACGAGCTCGCGATTCCTGCGCGGGCTCCCGTCGCGACACTGCCGCGCGCGGCGTTGCCGCCGCGCTGGAGGCAACGCAAGCGCTGGTCGCGCGCGCTCGGCGACGCCTGGCATGCATCGCGCTCGACGGCCGTGATGCGTGTCCCGAGCGCGCTCGTCGAGGCCGCATGGAACTTCGTGCTCGCGCTGGACCATCCGGCGCTGGCGCGCGTGCGCGTCGTCGATAGCGACGACCATCGTTTCGACGCCCGCCTGTTCCGCGCGTTGGCGCGGCCCTCGCGCTCGCGCAGCATGTGACGCCGATCAGCCGGCCGCGCGCCGCACGATCTCGTCGTGTTCGTGCACGTGGACGCCCGGAGCGCCCGAATCGAGCAGCGCGACGGCCGCGCGTGCGACGCTGTCGGCGCGGATCGCGCGATAGCGGCGCAGCGAACCGGCGAGCAGCGGGTTCCAGATCGGCGCGAGCGAGCGCATGAGCGCTTCGGTCGGGCGCGACTCGCTGCGCGATCCGAGCAGCAACCCCGGGCGCAGGAAGTCCACGCGCGCGAAGCCGGCGGCGGCGAGGTCGGCCTCGAATTCGCCCTTCGTGCGCAGGTAGAAGTTGCGCGAGCGCGGGTCCGCGCCCACCGAAGTGACGGCGATCGCGTGGCGCGCGCCGAGCGACTTCGCGATGGCTGCGAGCCGCTTCGGCAGCTCGCGATCGACGGCGACGAACGCGGCCTGCGAGCCCGCCACCGCGATCGTCGTGCCCAGGCAGCAGACGTAGGCATCGAGCGCGCGTCCGTCGAGTGCCGACCGCAGCGCCTCGGCGAGGCGCGCGTCCTGGCCGGGGTCGGCGAGCGCGTGCTCGACGACGCGCACGCGCGAGTCTCGAGACGCCAGCGCACGCCGCGCGGGCACGACGACCCGCAACGCAGGATCGGCTGCGCCAAGCAACGCTTCGAGCACGTGCGCGCCGATCAGGCCGCTCGCGCCCGCCAGCAGTATCGCGCGTCCCGTCGCATCCGCCATTGCCGCGTCCCGCACCGGTCCGATGCCGCGAGCGTACGCGTGCCCACGCCGCGGCGAAACCGTCCTTCGCCGGGCTTTGCGCCGCAGCGCACGCGTCGCTATGGTCGCGCGACCGCCCCACCCGCCTCGAGGAATCCCGGTCCATGCGCATCGCCGTCCTGCTCGTGCTCGCCGCCCTCGCCCCGTGCGCCGCGCACGCGGCCGATCCGTTCGCGGGCACGAGCTGTCGCGAAGGCTTCGTGGACGTGTGCACCGACACCGGCCAAGGCCGAGTGCTCATCGGCGTGCACGCGCTCGCGTCGCCGTTCCTGCTCGTGACGTCGCTGCCGTCCGCGCTCGGCTCGAATGACGTGGGGCTCGACCGTGGTCAGTCGGGCAACCTCTACCTCGTCGAGTTCCGTCGCGTCGGCAACAAGCTGCTGCTGGTCGCCGACAACACCAAATTCGTCGCGGACTCGGCCGATGGCGCGGAGCGCGCCGCCGCCACCGAGGCGTTCGCAGAAGCGGTGCTCTGGTCCGGCGACGTGGTCGAACGCGCGGCACCGAAGCGCCGCCGCAACCGCGAGGCGGGTGCGCCGGTGGCCCCGACCACCTGGGTCGACTTCGGCTCGTTCGTCGCGAGCGACCGCCACGGCATCCGCGATCGATTGAAGGCGACGGAACAGGGCGACTATGCGATCGACGCCGCACGCAGCGCACCGCTCGCCGACGCGGCGCGCACGTTCCCGGACAACGCCGAGCTGGAAGGCCTGCTCACGTTCGCCGGTCCCGGCCAGGCGGAGTTCGTGAAGCAGGTCGCGGCCGATCCGCAGTCGCTCACGCTGCGCCAGCACATCAGCCTGGTTCGCCTGCCCGGCCCGGGCTTCGTGCCGCGACGCTACCACCCGGCTTCTGGCGCGTGGAGCGTGGGCTACTTCGACTTCGCGCAGCCGCTGGCCGAGAGCCTCGACGTGCGCTGGCAACCGCGCTTCCGGCTCGAGCTCGATGCCGACGGCAAGGTCGCGAAGCCGATCGTGTTCTACCTCGACCGCGGCACGCCCGAACCGGTGCGCTCGGCGCTGCTCGAGGGCGCGAACTGGTGGGCCGAGGCGTTCGCGCAGGCCGGCTTCCCGGGCGGCTTCCGCGCGGAGCTGTTGCCGGAAGGCGTGGACCCGATGGACATCCGCTACAACGTGATCACGTGGGCGCATCGCGCGACCCGTGGCTGGTCCTACGGCGGCGGCATCATCGACCCGCGCACCGGCGAGATTGTGAAGGGCTCGGTGACGCTCGGCTCGCAGCGCGTCCGCCAGGACATCCTCATCGCCGAGTCGCTGCTCGCGCCGTACGGCGCGCCCGACGAGGACGCGAAGCGCGACCAGGCGCTGCAGATGGCGCTCGCGCGGCTGCGCCAGCTCGCGGCGCACGAAGTGGGCCATGCGCTCGGCTTCGCGCACAATTTCGCGGCGAGCCGCCACGGCAACGGCTCGGTGATGGACTATCCGCATCCGCTCATCGCGCTCGGCGACGACGGCATGCCCTCCGTCGCGAACGCGTACGGCGCGGGCGTCGGCGCGTGGGACGTGTTCCTCGTGCGGCACGGCTACGGGCGCTACGACGACGAAGCCGCGTCGCTCGCGCGCCTGCGCGCGGAGATCGCGCAGGCCGGGTTCGATTACGTGAGCGATCCCGATGCGCGCGCGCCGGGCGATGCGCATCCCGACGGGCTGCTCTGGGATTCCGGCCCCGATACGCTCGCCACGTTCGACCGCACGATGGCCGTGCGCCACGCCGCGCTCGCGCGCTTCGGCCGCGGCGTGCTGCCGCCGGCGCGCCAGCTCGGCGAATACGAAGCGCGCCTGGTGCCGATCTACCTCATGCACCGGTACCAGGCGGAAGCGGTCGCGCGCCTCGTGGGCGGCGCTTCCTTCGCCTACGGCCTCGCGGGCGACACGCAGGCCGGCACGAAGCCGGTCGCCGCCACCGCGCAGCGCGCCGCGCTCGCGAAGCTCGCCTCGACGCTGTCGACCGATGCGCTCGCGCTGCCGGCGAACGTGCTCGACGTGCTCACGCCGCCGGCGAACGAGTACCAGCGCACGCGCGAGTACTTCGCGGCGCGCGCGGGCACCAGCTTCGACGCGCAGTCGGCCGCGGAGTCGGCGACCGCGCTCACGCTGTCGTTCGCGCTCGATCCCGCGCGCGTAAATCGCCTCGCCTGGCAGCACGCGCGCGACGCGGCGCAACCGGGCGTCGACGACCTGCTCGATGCGCTGTTCACGGCAACCTGGCGCGCGGATGCGACGACGAGTGCGCCCGGCGGCGCGCTGCTGCGCTCGGCGTCCGACTGGGTGCTGCTCGACGCCGTGCTTGCGCTGCTCGACGGCGGCCAGCTGCACGCGCCCGTCGAGGCGAGCGTCCGCGCGAAGCTCGGCGAATGGCAGCGCTGGCTCGCCGCCAACGCGGACGGTGCGCGCGTGGCGGATCGCGCGGCCGCCGCCGATCGCCTGGGGCGCTGGTTGAAGGATCCGGCGACGGTGAAGCTGCGCGCGTTGCCGACGGTTCCGCCGGGCGCGCCGATCTGAATCAGGTTTGTCGCAGCGCCGTCCGTGGCGCCGCCGCGCTGCGTCGGGACGACCCTTCGCCCATCATGTGCTCAGCCGATGGACGCAACAGTCGCCGACGGGCGACTGCTGAGCGCGCCCATCGACGGGCATTCCTTCGGCAGCATAGATTTCAGCTTCGCCACCTCTTCCGCATTCGAAGGTCGCGCACCGCCACCGCCGCCGCCGTCGAAGAGCACGTGCCACGCGCCGTCGCGGCGCACCCAGATCGACGAGAACTGGCCGATCGCCCAGCGCTTGTCTTCGGGCGCCGCCGGGTTCTCGACCCAGTAGTAGCCGTGCGAGAGTGCGATGTCCTTCTCGCCGCCGATGTGCGCGATGCCGGGATACCAGCGCAGCAGCGGGCCTTCGCCCTTGATGATCCCGTCCCAGCCCTTCGTGATCTGCTCGGGGCCCTGCTGCTCGGTGCCGGGCCCATCGATGAACACGGCGCCTGCGTGCAGGTGCTCGGCGAACGCCCTGGCGTCGTGCGCCTCGACCGAGCGCGCGAACGAACGCTCGCGGTTCCACACCGCGCACTCGTCGGCCGTCATCGGGTCGGGGCGCGTGAGCGGAAACGGCGGCGGCGCGGCAGGCGTCGGGGCCGATTGCTGGGCGAGCGCGAGCGCGGGCGCGAACAGCGCGGCGAGCGTCATCAGGCGGAGTTTCATGGCGGTTCCGGTTGCGTGGAATGAAGGTGCGCCACGCTAGCACTGCCGCCGCCGCGACGTGTTGCGGTTCTGCGCCGATGGGCGCCGGCGCGCCCATCCGCACCGGATCACTGCTCGTTCGTCGCGAGAACGCCTGCCATTCGGCACGCGACAACGTGCCGTTGCCGTCGACGACGACGTCGGCGAAGCGCGACGATGCAGTACTGCCCGGTAGCCGACCGGCACGGACAACGTGCCCGTGCGTCGCGTCGTGCCGGCCGACGAGCCGCAGGCGGGGCACGCGCGATACGCGTGCCCCGCGTTGGCGATCGCGCTGCGATCAGTCGTCGTCTTCGTCGGTCGTCGCCACGGCATTCGCACGCAGGTACGCGTCGAACTCCGCCTGCGACAGGCTCAGGTTCGCGTCCGCATCGACGTCCGTGAACGTCAGGCCTTCGACCGCAGCGGTCTCGGCGCTGGACAGCTGGCCGTCGCCATCGACGTCGAGCTTCTTGAAGTCGCGCACGCCGTGCGCGACGGTGCTCACCGCCTGGCCGGGCGGCGTACCCGGCGGCACCGCGCTGGCGGTCGCGCCCACGGCGCTGCCGTGCGTGTCGGGCCGGTCAGCGACCGGCTTCGGCGGCGGAACCTCGGTGAACGGCTTCGGCGGATCCGTGATCGGCGATGCCGGCGCCGGCGCCTGCGCCGGGGCGGGAGCCGCGCCCGATTGCGCGAATGCCGTGCCGCTCGTGATCAGCGCGCCGACTACTGCGATTCCGAGCAGGTGCTTGCGATGCTTCATGGTCTTCTCCTTCCGGTGTCCCTCGTGGAACCCGGAAGCGGGTGCAGGCCATGTGCCACGCATCGCTCGCATCGTCATGCGTCGTACGCGCGCTCGCGCGCCGCGCGCGCTATTGCGGCGTGAAGGAAGCGCGGGCATTGCGTTCAGGCCCGTGCAAGGCCTGCCGTGCGCGACCCGGCGTTCTGCGCGAATCGCCGGCCTTGCCCGGCGCCGGATTCAGCGCGGCAGCATCGGCAGCTCGAGGCCCTGTTCGCGCGCGCAGGCCTGCGCGATCTCGTAGCCCGCGTCCGCATGGCGCATGACGCCGGTGCCCGGATCGTTCCAGAGCACGCGCGCGATGCGCTTCGCGGCCGCTTCGCTCCCGTCGCAGACGATCACGACGCCGGAGTGCTGCGAGTAACCCATGCCCACGCCGCCGCCGTGGTGCAGCGAGACCCACGTCGCGCCGCCGGCGACGTTCAGCATCGCATTCAGCAGCGGCCAGTCGGACACCGCGTCGCTGCCGTCAAGCATCGCTTCCGTTTCGCGGTTCGGCGACGCGACGGAGCCCGAGTCGAGGTGGTCGCGGCCGATCACCACGGGCGCGTCGAGCTCGCCGCGCTTCACCATCTCGTTGAAAGCGAGGCCGAGCTTGTGGCGCTGGCCGAGGCCGACCCAGCAGATGCGCGCGGGCAACCCCTGGAAACGGATGCGCTCGCCGGCCATGTCGAGCCAGCGGTGCAGGTGCCGGTCGTCGGGGATGAGCTCCTTCACCTTCGCATCCGTCTTGCGGATGTCGTCGGGATTGCCCGACAGCGCGACCCAGCGGAACGGGCCGACGCCGCGGCAGAACAACGGACGCACGTACGCCGGCACGAAGCCCGGGAACGCGAAGGCGTCGATGCAGCCCTCGTCCTTCGCCATCTGGCGGATGTTGTTGCCGTAGTCGAACGTCGGGATGCCCTGGCGGTGGAACGCGAGCATCGCCTCCACGTGCACCTTCATCGACTTCTTCGCGGCGTCGCGCGTGCCGTTCGGGTCGGACGTCCGGCGCTCGAGCCATTGCGCGACGCTCCAGCCGATCGGGAGATAGCCGTTCACGGGATCGTGCGCGGACGTCTGGTCGGTGACCGCGTCCGGCTTCACGCCGCGACGCACGAGCTCGGGCAGCAGCTCGGCGGCGTTGCCGAGGAGCGCGATCGACACGGCCTTCCGCTCGCCCGTGTAGCGCGCGATGCGCGCGAGCGCGTCGTCGAGGTCGCGCGCCTGCTCGTCCACGTACTTCGTGCGCAGGCGCATGTCGATGCGGCTTTGCTGGCACTCGATGTTCAACGAGCACGCGCCCGCGAGCGACGCCGCGAGCGGCTGCGCGCCGCCCATGCCGCCGAGGCCCGCGGTGAGGATCCACTTGCCCGCCAGGTCGCCGCCGTAGTGCTGGCGACCCATCTCGACGAACGTCTCGTAAGTGCCCTGCACGATGCCCTGCGAGCCGATGTAGATCCACGAGCCGGCCGTCATCTGGCCGTACATCATGAGGCCCTTGCGATCGAGCTCGTTGAAGTGCTCCCACGTCGCCCAGTGCGGCACGAGGTTGGAGTTCGCGAGCAGCACGCGCGGCGCGTCCGGGTGCGTGGGGAACACGCCGACCGGCTTGCCCGATTGGATCAGCAGCGTCTGGTCGTCGCCGAGCGTCTTCAACGTGCGGACGATCGCGTCGTAGCACTCCCAGTTGCGCGCGGCACGGCCGATGCCGCCGTACACCACGAGCTCGCCGGGATTCTCGGCGACTTCGGGATCGAGGTTGTTCATCAACATGCGCAGGGGCGCCTCGGTCAGCCAGCTGCGGCAACTGAGCTCGGTTCCGCGCGCGGCGCGGATCACGCGGGTGTCGTCCTTGCGGCTCGGGGCGTTCATGGGCGGCTGCAACTGGGCGGGGGCGGGATTATAAGCGGCGCTCAGCGCCCGCGCCGCGGCTTCGGCCCGGGCGCCGCCTTCGGCTTGAACCGGGTGTGCGTGGACATGCCGAACGTGCGGCTCGCGTGGTCGGGCAGGCCTTCGAGGTAGATCGACAGCAGCGCGGCCGCGACGACCAGCGCGGGCCCGCCGATGCCGGCCTGCGATGCGAAGCCGAGCAGCCAGCTCGCCAGCAGCAGGCCGAGCACGCGATAGAACATCACGCGCACGCGACCGTCGTCCGCGGCGGCCTGCTCGGCCGAGCGCGTCGCGAACCTGCCGACGAAGCCCACGGCGTCGGCGATCGAGAGCACGAACAGCGCCACGATGGCGCCGAGGAACGACCACTGGCGCCAGCCGGTCGCGACGAACTCGCTCCACTCGGGCGGCGGGAATGCGCTGAGCAGCACCACCCACGCGAACATCACCAGGACGATCGCGACGCAGATGAACGCCACGACGATGTGCTTCAGGTAGTCCCACGCACCATGCTGCCTGGCGCCGCCGTTGAACTTCGGATCGATCGTGATCTCGATCCCGCAGCGCAGGGACAGGAATACCCACGACTCGAGCACGAACAGCACCGCTGCCTGCAGCGCCGGCCAGCCCAGCGCGATCACGCCCAACGGCGGTACCGCGTTGCGCGCCACCATCATCCAGAAGTGGCCGGTGCGCGATTCGCGCGCCAACTCGGCGAAGAACGACCGCGCGTCGTGCGCGCCCGTCGAAGGATGCATTGCGCCGCTCCCTGCCCCGGATGGACGCAGCGTACCGCATCGGTCGCGCAAGATTCGGACAGGCGCGGACATGGCCGTTTGCTACGCTCACCCGATGCCGCGCTGGACCACGATCGACCTCGAGTACACGCCGCCGTACGACCTGGCGGGCGTGCTGGCATTCCTCGGCAAGCGCACGATCGCGGGCATCGAGCAGGTGCGCGACGGGCGCTACGAGCGAGTCGTCGCGGGCGCGAACGGTCCTGGCTGGATGACGGTCGAAGGCGTGCCCGAAGCATCCACGCTGCGCCTGCGCAGCACGGGACTCGCGCGCGGCGAAGCCGACGTGCTCGCGCGCGAGGTGCGGCGCATGTTCGACCTCGATGCGCAGCCGCGCGCGATCAACCGCGTGCTCGCGCGCGATCCCTTGCTCGCGCCCCTCGTGCGCCGCTGTCGCGGGCTGCGCGTGCCGCGCGCGTGGTCGGTGTTCGAGGTGGCGATCCGCGCGGTGCTCGGGCAGCAGGTGTCGGTGGCAGCCGCCCGCACGCACGCCGCGCGCATCGTCGCGCAGTTCGGCCAGGTGGCGGCGACGACGCCGATCGCCGGCCTCGATCGCACGTTTCCCGAGCCCGAGGTGCTGGCCGACGCCGACCTCGCGAAGATCGGCCTGACGCGCGCGCGCGCCGAGACCGTGCGCACCGTGTCGCGCGCCGTCGCCGACGGGCGCGTGCCGCTCGTGGGCAGCGGCACGGTCGAGGCGTTCATCGAGCCGTGGGTCGCGCTGCGCGGCATCGGCGACTGGACCGCGCAATACCTCGCTTTGCGCGGCGTCGGCCATCCCGATGCGTTCCCCGCGGGCGACCTCGTGCTGCGTCGCGCCGTCGTGCCCGGCGAGATGGTGTCCGAGCGCGCGACGCGCGAGCGCGCCGAGCCGTGGCGGCCGTACCGCGCCTACGCCGTGCTGCATCTCTGGCGGGCGTCGATGTGATGTGGTTCGACGAGATCGACTCGCCGGTCGGCAGGCTGGTCATCGCAGCCGACGACGCCGGCGTGCGCCACATCCGCTTCGAGCGCGAGCGCCATGCGATCCGGGTCGAGGGTGAGTGGCAGCGCGACGCGGCACGCCTTGCGTTCGTGCGCGTGCAGCTCGAGGAATACTTCGCCGGTGCGAGGCGGACGTTCGACCTGCCGCTCGCGCCGGTCGGATCGCCGTTCCAGCTGCGCGTCTGGGAAGCGTTGCGCGAGATCCCCTATGGCCGCACGGTGAGCTATTCCGACGTGGCGCGAAAGATCGCGGACCTGGAATCCGTGCGCGCGGTCGGCGCCGCGAACGGCCGCAACCCGCTGCCGATCGTCGTGCCCTGCCACCGCGTGATCGGCGCCGACGGCTCGCTGGTCGGCTTCGGCGGCGGCCTGCCGCGCAAGCGCTGGCTGCTCGCGCACGAAGGCGCCGTCGCAGGCGACGGGGACCTGTTCGCGCGCTAGACAGCGAGGCGCGACATCGCGTCGGCGTAGCGCCGCGCGATGCGTTCCTGGTCGCGATGGCGTCCGTCGCGCACCAGCCACGCGCCGCCCACCATCACGTCGCGCACGGGGTTGTCGTTGCCTGCGAACACGAGCACGTCGAGCAGGCGCTCGTCGGGCTTGCCCGCGAACGCCGGCAGCGTGTCGTCGACGACGACGAGGTCGGCGCGATGGCCCGCGGCGATCGCGCCGACACGGCGGCCGCTGGCCTGCGCGCCGCCGACGAGCGCGTCGCGGAACAACGTGGTCCCCACCGACGGTTCGCGCGCGCTGCACGCGATGTTGCGATGCAGGCTCGCGAGTCGCTGGCCGTATTCGAGCCAGCGCAGCTCCTCCAGCGGCGACACGCCAACGTGGCTGTCCGAGCCGATGCCGAACGCACCGCCGAGCTCCAGGAATCGGCGCAGCGGGAACAACCCGTCGCCGAGGTTCGCTTCCGTGGTCGGGCACAGACCCGCGACCGCGCCGGACTTCGCGATGCCACGCAGCTCGCCGCGCGTGACATGGGTCGCGTGCACGAGGCACCAGCGCGGATCGACCTCCGCGTTGTCCAGCAGCCATTCGACCGGCCGGGCACCGCGCGCACGACGGCAGTCCTCGACTTCCGCGACCTGCTCGGCAATGTGCACGTGGATCGGGCCGTGCTCGGCGACCGCGTCTTCCAGCAGCTCGCGCATCGCCTCGGGCGGCACGGCGCGCAGCGAGTGCAGCGCGATGCCGACCGCGAGCTGCGGCGACTCGCCCCCGCGCAGCGTCGCCACGAGCGCGACGAACGCGTCGACCGCGTGGTGGAACCGGCGCTGGCGCGACGCGAGCGCGCGACCGTCGAGCCCGCCCGTGACGTACAGCGCCGGCAGCAACGTGAGGCCGATGCCCGACTCCGACGCCGCCGCGACGAGCGCTTCCGACATCGCCGCCGCGCGCGCATACGGGCTGCCGTCGGGGCGGTGGTGCAGGTACTGGAATTCGCAGAGCCCGGTGTAGCCGTGGCGCAGGAGGTCAACGTGCAGCTGCGCGGCGATCGCCTGGACGCCGTCGGGCTCCAGTGCGCCGGCGAAGCGGTACATGGTCTCGCGCCAGGTCCAGAAGCTGTCGTCCGCCTGCGCGGCATGCTCTGCGAGCCCGGCCATCGCGCGCTGGAACGCGTGCGAATGCAGGTTCGGCATGCCCGGCAGCACGCAGCCGCCCGCGCGCAGCGCCGGGTCGATGCGCGCGACGCGCGTGACGTCGACGATGTCGCCGTTCGCGTCGACCGACACCTCCACGCCGCGCGCCCAGCCGGACGGCAGCCAGGCGCGTTCGAATTGCAGGCGTGTCGGCGCGTCGCTCATCGCGGAAGGATAACGCGCGGCGCGCAGCGCATAGAATGCCGGCATGGAAACCTGGGACGGCCTGCTGCACGGCATCACGCTCGCGACGGCAGGCGGCGACGGCTACGGCCTCGTGCCGGAGGCCGCGCTCGGCTGGCGCGACGGTCGCGTCGCGTTCGCGGCCGCCGCGAGCGCGCTGCCCGCCGCGCCCGAGCGCTGCGCGCGCGACGTACGACGTCTCGACGGCGAGCTCGTCACGCCGGGCCTGGTCGACTGCCACACGCACGCGGTGTTCGGCGGCGAACGCGCGAACGAGTTCGAGCAGCGGCTGGAAGGCGCCACCTACGAGCAGATCGCACGCGCGGGTGGCGGGATCGCCGCCACGGTCCGAGCGACACGGGCCGCGAGCGAGGACGAGCTGCTCGCCGCAGCGCTGCCGCGCGCGCGCGACCTCGTGCGCAGCGGCGCCACCACGATCGAAGTGAAGTCCGGCTACGGCCTCGAGCTCGACAGCGAGCGCCGCATGCTGCGCGCGGCGCGGCGGATCGGCGCCGAGCTCGGCGTGTCGGTGCGCACGACGTTCCTCGCGCTGCATGCGCTGCCGCCGGACGCACGAGAGGGCGCGGCGCGCGACGCGTGGGTGCGCAGCGCGGTCGACGAGTGGCTGCCGGCGCTGCACGCGGAAGGACTGGTCGACGCCGTCGACGCGTATTGCGAAGGCATCGGCTTCACGCGCGAGGAATGCGAGCGCCTGCTCGCGGCGGCACGCAAGCTGGGCGTGCCGGCGAAGCTGCACGCGGACCAGCTCAGCGACATGGGCGCGGCCGCGCTCGCGGCGCACTGGCACGCGTTGTCGGCCGACCACGTCGAATACACATCTGACGACGCCGTCGCCGCGATGGCCGCGGCCGGCACCGTCGCCGTGCTGCTGCCCGGCGCGTTCTACGCGCTGCGCGAAACGCGGTTGCCGCCGATCGCCGCGTTCCGCGCGCACGGCGTGCCGATGGCGATCGCGACCGACCTCAACCCGGGCACGTCGCCGCTGCGCTCGCTCACGCTCGCGATGAACCTCGCGTGCACGCTCTGGCGCATGACGCCCGTGGAGACGTTCCGCGGCGCGACCGTGCACGGCGCGCGTGCGCTCGGCCTCTCCGGTCGCAAGGGCGTGCTGGAACCGGGCGCCGACGCCGACTTCGCGGTCTGGGCGCTGCGCCATCCGGCCGAGCTGTCGTACTGGATCGGCGGCGCGCTCGCCGCCGAAGTGCACGCCGCCGGCCGGCGCGTGGCCTGAAACGAAAACGGCCGCTCGCGCGGCCGTTTCTTGCGAAGCGCCTGGAGCTCAGGCCTTCTTCCTGGGCGCCGCCGTCTTGGCCGCGCCTGCCGCGGGCGCCGGACGCGCCGCCGCCGCCGGGCGCTTCGCCGGGGCCGCTGCCGCCGTCTTCGCCGCGCCGGTCTTCTTCGCGACGGGCTTGCCCGTGCCGGCCGTGGCCTTCTTGCCCGGACGGATCTTGCCGTAGCTGCGGATCGCGATCTTGCCCTTGCGCGTCTTGCGGTCGCCTCTGCCCATCTTCATGCACTCCGATAAGAAACGGGAAATTCAGGACGCACAGGCTAGCAAGCCCGGGGCGTCGCGCAAAGCCGCGCGCGCGTCAGCGCGACGAATCGGCGATGGCTTCGGGCGTGCGTCGCGACGCGAACGCAGCGGCCCAGAGGTTCACCGGGCGACAACCGTGATGGCGGATGCCGTGGCGATTCACGAGGTGCGCGGCGGCGATCGCGGCGCCACCGAGCGCGAGGACCGCGTGGTGCCACGCACCGATCGGCGCGAGGCCGGCCGCGAGCAGCACGACACCGAGCACGTAGAGCGACGCGACGATGCGCAGCCACTGGCGGCACGCGGCCGTGCCGATCACGAGCAGGCCGAAGGCGATCGCGAACACGGCGAACGCGCGGTCGAACGCGGGGCTGTCGAACGACTCCAGCCCGGCCCACGGCAGCAGGGCGACCGCCAGCGGGAGCAACGCGCAGTGGAGCGCGCACACGAACGACGCCGCGGCGCCGAGCCAGTCGAGGCGCGCGGACCAGGGATTGTGCTCGGGATGGCTCATCGGGGACGGCAAAGGCGGCGGCGGGCTCGGGCTGCGTGCGGTTACAGTATAACCGAACGGGCGGGGCGCCGCCGCGGGTTCCGTGGCTGGTGTCACAACAGCTTGCCCGGCCCTGGGTTGTAATTCCCGCGCTCGCCGGGAGAACGCCATGGGGAAAGGGAGACTCGCTTTCGCAGCGCTCGCGCTGGCACTGGCCATGCCGGCTGGCGCCGCGGACCTGCTGTTCAAGGCGTCGTTCGACGAATCGGCGGAAGGTCCGTACAACGAATACGACGCCGCGCGTTTCCTCACGCAGGCCACCTTCGGGCCGACGCTGGGCGAGATCCAGCGCCTTCAGCAGATCGGCTACAACGCCTGGCTCAACGAGCAGGTGGCGATGGCGCCGACGCTGCACACGCCGTACCTGGACTTCCGCGACGGGCTCGGCGAGGACGTCTACCAGCAAGTGCGCCAGGAAGCCTGGTTCATGCGCGCGGTCACGGCGCCGGACCAGCTGCGCCAGCGCGTCGCGTTCGCGCTGAGCGAGGTGCTCGTCGTCTCCGACCAGAACAGCGCGGTCGACGATGCGTTCGCGCTCGCCAACTACTACGACCTGCTGCTGCAGCGCGGACTCGGCAACTATCGCCAGCTGCTGCGCGAGGTGACTTTGCACGCCGTGATGGGCAACTACCTGTCGATGCGCGGCAACCAGAAGGAGAACGTCACCGAGAACATCCGGCCGGACGAGAACTACGCGCGCGAGATCATGCAGCTGTTCTCGATCGGGCTGGTGATGCTCGATGCGAACGGCCAGCCCGTACTGTCCGGCGGGCAGCCGGTGCCGACCTACACCCAGGCGACCATCCGCGGCTTCGCGCGCGTGTTCACCGGCTGGAACTGGTCGGGCTGCACGGCGAACGAGTACGAGTGGTGCTATCCCGACGACACGCACCAGGTCTGGTGGCGCCAGCCGATGGTGCCGTTCGCGGCGTTCCACGAGACCGGCAGCAAGCAGCTGCTGAACTACACGGGCGTGTCGCTGGCAGGCGGGCTGCTGCCCGCGAACACGGGCGCGAACGCGGCCACGGCCGACCTCGACGCCGCGCTGGACAACATCTTCAACCACCCGAACGTCGGCCCGTTCGTGGCGAAGCGCCTCATCGAGCGCCTGGTGAGCAGCAACCCGAGCCCGGCATACGTCGGCCGGGTCGCGGCGAAATTCGCGAACAACGGCTCCGGCGTGCGCGGCGACCTCGCCGCGGTGGTGCGCCAGGTACTCATGGATCCGGAAGCGCGCAAGCGCGCATCGGCGCCCGCGAACGCGGGCAAGCTGCGCGAGCCGCTGCTGCGCATCACGCAGCTGTGGCGCGGCATGGACGCGCGATCCGGCGACAACCGCTATCGCGAAGGCTGGCCCGACTACTACGGCGGCCAGGCCGCGTTGCGCGCGCCGACGGTGTTCAACTTCTTCCTGCCCTCGTATTCGCTGCCCGGCGAGATCGCCGCGGCCGGGCTGGTGTCGCCCGAGTTCCAGATCGCGACCGACACGTTCATCACGCGCATGTCGAACGAGATCGCCGGCAAGGTGTACTGGTTCTGGCGCGGCAATCCGGAGCTGAGCGCCGAGGACGTGACGGTCGACCTCGCGCGCGACATGTCGCTCGCGAATACGCCGTCGAAGCTGCTCGACCGCTACGACCTGCTGTTCATGGCGGGCGCGATGTCCGCGCCCATGCGCCAGATCCTGCTCGACGACCTGAACCAGATCGACCTGTCGGGCGGCGACGACGCACGCCGCGAGCGCATCCAGGATGCGCTGTGGCTGATGCTGAACTCGCCCGAGTACGTGGTGGAGAAGTGACATGACCAATCGATCCCGCCGCGAATTCGTCCGCAACGCGCTGTGCGCCACCGCATCCAGCGCGCTGTTCCCCGCCATGCTCGGCAAGCTTTCGCTCGCGCAGGCCGCCATCACCCCGGGCACCTCGGTGCTGCAGGGCACCGGCTACCGCGCACTCGTCTGCCTGTACCTGTATGGCGGCAACGACGCGTTCAACATGATGGTGCCGCGCGACGCCGCGCATTACGCGACGTACGCGGCCACGCGCTCCGCGCTCGCGCTCCCGGCCGCCGGGCTGCTGCCGATCACGCCGACCGTGGCGCCCGCCGACGGCGCGCAATACGGCCTGCACCCGCGCATGGGCGCGCTGCGCGACGTGTTCGAGTCCGGCAAGGCCGCGATCGTCGCGAACGTCGGGCCGCTGCTCTACCCGATCACGCGCGCGCAGTTCGAGGCCGGCAGCGTGCCGACGCCGGCACAGCTCTATTCGCACAGCGACCAGCAGCTGTTCTGGCAGACGCCGCGCGCCGACACGAGCGAGCGTACCGGCTGGGGCGGCAAGCTCGCGGATCTCTTCTTCGCGAGCAATGCGAACCCGATCCTGTCGATGAACATCTCGCTCGACGGCGAGAACGTCTACCAGGCCGGCGTGCAGGTGTCGCCCTACTTCATGAACGCCGGCGGCGCGGAAACGATCTGGCCGATCGAGGGCGAATGGGCTGCGCGGCGCCGCGCCGCGTTCGACGCGCTCTATGCGCGCAATTACGCACACCCGTTCGAACGGGCGGTCGTGCAGAAGATGGGTCGCACGCGCGCCGTGTCGGCGCAGCTCGAGGACGCGCTCGCCGCCGTGCCGGCCGATACCGCCCCGTTCAACCGCTTCGACCAGGCGTGGGCGGCGTTGAGCCCGGCGCGCGAAGTGCCCTGGTTCGCGCGCCAGCTGCAGATGGTCGCGCGCCTGCTCGCGGTGCGCGGCACGCTGGAGATGAGCCGCCAGATCTTCTTCGTCGGCATGGGCGGCTTCGACACGCACGCCACGCAGCTCGTCGACCACGGCGAATTGATGGAAGACCTCGCGCTCGCGCTCAAGACGTTCCACCAGGTCACGACGGACCTGGCGATCGCCGATCGCGTCACGACGTTCACCGCCTCGGAGTTCGGCCGCTCGCTCACGCGGAACGAGGACGGCACCGACCATGGCTGGGGCAGCCACCACCTCGTGGTCGGCGGCTCGGTCAACGGGCGCCGCATCTACGGACGTCCGCCGAGCCTGCTCGCGGACAACAACCCGGACGACACCGGCTACGGCCAGGTCATCCCGACGACGTCGGTGGAGCAGTACGCCGCGACGATCGCGAAGTGGTACGGCCTGAGCGACACGGATCGCGCGACGGTCTTCCCGAACCTCTCGCGCTTCGCGAGCGCGGACCTGGGCTTCATGAATCCTGCGCCAGCGTGACTGGATCGCCTCGGCTCACACTCGGGCCTCGACGTTTCGTGCGGTTCATGAATCCCGCGCCGGCCTGACGCGCTATTCGGAGCGGTCCTCGGCGGGCTCGTCGCCGTCGGCGGGCGGCACGGGCTTGTCGCCCGCGGGCAGCGGCCCGGCGTCGCCTTCGCCGCCGGCGCCGCGCGTGGACTCGCGGCTCTCGTCGATCTGGTCGCCTTCCATCTGCTCGATCGAGCCCGGCGCCATCGGTTGCTGCGCTTCCTCGACCGCCTGCTGCTCGCTCGTCTCGATGCCGACGTGGAAAGCGGCGAACCCGGGCAGCACGACCTGGTTCAGTGCCATGCCGATCACGCGGCCGCGAAACGGCGAGCTCACCTCGTGCTCGACGTTCTGCACGGGATCGATGACCTTGCCGAGGCGCTGGCCCTGGCGCACGCGATCGCCGAGGCGTACCTCGCTGAACAGCATGCCGCCGGAATCCACGCGCACCCATTTCGACTCGTAGAACGTCGCCTGCGGCTCCGCCCACATGCGGAACGACCGCGTCATGCCGAGCTTGTGCATGAGCGTGTTCATCGCCTGCACGGCGAACTCGATGTTCTCGGGCTCGAGGCGCGTGGGCGCGCCGACTTCGAAGGTGACGGCCGGGATGCCGCGGTCGGTGGCGGC
Organism: uncultured Pseudomonadota bacterium; assembly: GCA_937996755.1. Classification (GTDB taxonomy): domain Bacteria; phylum Pseudomonadota; class Gammaproteobacteria; order Xanthomonadales; family Ahniellaceae; genus CALKUS01. Next base: position 41,152 of record CALKUS010000122.1, read on the forward strand.
GAGGCGCAGCATGCCGCGCGCGCCCGGGCTGTGCAGCACGGGCGCCGCGCCGAAGCCGCGCGTGAACTCGAGCACGCTCGGCAGCGTGAGATCGCCGCGCACCTGCGGCAGGTTGGCGCGATCGAACGACCCGGTGTGGAAGTCGACGAGCGAGTCGCAGTGCACCACCACGTTGCGGAACAGCGCATACGCGATGCGCGACGCGGCGCTGCCGTACGTCGTGCCCGGGAAGAAACGGTTGAGGTCGCGGCGGTCCGGCAGGTAGCGCGAGCCGCGCGAGAAGCCGAGCAGGTTCACGATCGGGATGCCGACGACCGTGCCCGACAGCTCGTTCGGGTCGACCTCGTTGATCACGCGGCGCACGACCTCGATGCCGTTGATCTCGTCGCCGTGGATCGCCGCGGTGAGGCACAGGCGCGGGCCGGTGCGCATGCCGTGCACGACGACCACGGGCGTGGTCACCGAGGTGCCGTCGAAAGACTCGCCCACCTTCCAGCGCAGCTCGCGACGCTCGCCCGGTGCGATCTCCTGCTCGAGCAGCGTGATCGGCTGCGCGACGCCGGTCGCGCCGGCAACGCCGGAGCCGGCCGCCATGTCGCCGACGTCGTCGGCCTCGGGCGGGCCGACGAGCTCGTATTCGGGCGGCCCGAAGAACGATTCGTCCGGCGCGGCTGCCTCGCCCGTGGCCGTCGCCGCGTCGGGCGCATCGGCGACCGGCGTTGCCGCCGGTGTCGACGCGGGCTTCGGCGCAGGCGTGGCGGCCGGCACGGGCGTGGCTGCCGGGACCGCGGCGGGCGTCGTCGCCGCGGTCGGTTCGGCGACCGGGAAATCCTGTGCGGCGGCGGCGCCGGCGAAGATCAGGACGGCGAACAGCGTTGCTCGGGCCATCGTGCGGTTCGTCAGCGGTGGGCGGCGGTGCTGCAGTGGCGGCACACGCCGTGCACTTCGAGCGTCTGAGCCTGCGGCGTGAACCCGATCGCGCGCGCCTGGTCGACGAGCAGCGTCGCGACGGATCCGTCGCACACCTCGGTGGCGGCGTCGCAGACGTCGCAGATGAAGAACGGCACCGCGTGCGGCTCGCTCGGATGGTGGCAGCCCGTGTACGCGTTGATCGACTCGAGCTTGTGGATGAAGCCATGCTCGATCAGGAAGTCGAGCGCGCGATAAACGGTCGGCGGCGCCGCGCCCTCGCGCTCGTCGCGCAGCTCCGCCAGCAGGTCGTAGGCCTTCACCGGACGGTGCGCGCGCGCGATCAGCTCGAGCACGCGGCGCCGCAGCGGCGTGAAGCGCAGGCCGCGCGACGCGCACGCCGACGCCACCTCGCGCAACAGGCGATCGGGTTGCGGCGAGTGCGAATGGACGGCATGTGGCTTCATGCGACGGGCGGTGCGAAGGTCGCCGAGATCATAGCAGCGGCATCGCCGCGCCCCGTGCCGTTCACCAGGGCTGGCGCGTGCCCGTGATGCTGCCCTTCAGCGAGGAGCGCGACGAGCGCGCGTCCACCTTCGTGACATCGGCGCCGCAATGGCGGCAACGCTCGGCCTGGACGCGGATGGGGCGCGTGCAGGCCGGGCACTCGCGGAAGCGCCCCGGCGCGAGCCAGGCCAGCACCCAGCCGATCGGCCCGAGCAGCATGCCGGCCACGGCGCCGAACAGCAGCCGGTTGCGCCACCACCCGATCAGCAGCCCGACCGCCAACCCGGTTCCAGACCATGCGGCCAGCGCGAGCGGCATGCCCGGCTGCGCGAGCCAGGCGGACACCGCATTCACGCCCCGATGCGCGCGAGCGCGCGGTCGATGCGCGCGAGCGAGCGCTGCTGGCCCGCGAGGTACACGGTGTGGTCGATCGACGGCGACACGGACGTGCCCGTGATCGCCACGCGCAACGGCTGCGCGACCTTGCCGAGGCCTTCGCCGAGCCGCTCGGCAGCGGCCTTCAGCGCGGCGTCGACGGACGCCGGCGACCAGTCCGACGCGGGAATCGCGGCGAACGCGTCGCGTGCCGCGCGCAACGGCGCGACGGCGCCCGGCACGAGCTGCTTCGCGGCGGCGGCGGGCTCGTAGTCGGCGAATTCCTCGAACCACACACGCGCGCGCTCGGCCATCTCCTTCAGCGTCTTCACGCGGTCGCGCAGCGCGACGACGACGTCGGCGAGATTCGGGCCCGACGCCGGGTCGAGGCCCAGGTTGCGTACGTGCCACTCGAAGTGCTTCGCGACGGACTCCGGCGAGTCGGTCTTCATGTAGTGCTGGTTGAGCCAGGCGAGCTTGTCGAAATCGAAGCGCGATGGCGCACGGCTGACGTCGTCGACGCGGAACGCCGCGATCATCTCCTCGCGCGAGAAGATCTCCTGGTCGCCGTGCGACCAGCCCAGCCGCACGATGTAGTTCAGCAGCGCGTGCGGGAGGTAACCGTCGTCGCGGTACTGCATCACGCTGACCGCGCCGTGCCGCTTCGACAACTTGCCGCCGTCTGAGCCGTGGATCATCGGCAGGTGGGCGAAGCTCGGCGGCTCGACCCCGAGCGCGCGGTAGAGGTTGATCTGGCGCGGCGTGTTGCCGACGTGGTCGTCGCCGCGGATCACGTCGGTGATCTTCATGTCGATGTCGTCGACGACGACGACGAAGTTGTAGGTCGGGTTGTCGTCGGAACGCCAGATGATCAGGTCGTCGAGCTCGTCGTTGGAAATTTCCACGCGCCCGCGCACGCGGTCGTCCCACGCGACGACGCCGCCGTCCGGATTGTGGAAGCGGATGACGGGCGTGACCCCGGGCTCGCCTTCCGTGCGACCGACGCACTTGCGGTCGTAGCGCGGCTTCTCGCCGCGCTCCATCTGGCCGGCGCGCACTTCCTCGAGGCGCTCCTTGCTGCACCAGCAGTGGTAGGCCTTGCCCTGCGCGAGCATCTGCTGCGCGACTTCACGATAGCGGTCGTAGCGCTGGGTCTGGTAGATCGGGCCCTCGTCGTGCTCGAGGTCGAGCCACGCCATGCCGTCCAGGATCGCCTGCACCGATTCCGGCGTGGAGCGCTCGCGGTCGGTGTCCTCGATGCGCAGCGCGAACACGCCACCCCGCCGCCGCGCCTCGAGGTAGCAGAACAGCGCCGTGCGGGCACCGCCGATGTGGAGGAAGCCGGTCGGGCTCGGCGCGAAGCGGGTACGGCAGGTGGTCATGCGGGCGGGCATCCTTGCAGGGCCGGCGATTCTATCGGCTCGGCTACTTCACCGTGATGGTGATCTTCGGCGACACGATCGGCGGGTCGAAGGGAACGTGCAGGTAGTCGCCGAGTACCAGCTGCAGCGTGTGCGTGCCCGGCTCGAGCGTGAGTGCGACTTCCGTCTGCCCCCCGCCGAAGTGGCGGTGCTGCGCGTCGTTGGCGAGCGGCACGGCCATGTCGGCGGGCAGTTCGGCGTCGATCAGCAGGTGGTGATGCCCGGTCTTGTCGACTTGAATACCGGCCGGTGCCACCCCCATACCCTTGAGGCCGAACCGCACCACGATGTCCTTCCCGACGGTTTCACCGTCCTTCGGCGAGATGAAGTACACCTCCGCGCCGGCCGGCGCGGGCGTGCGTTTCAGCGCCGTGGCGGCGGGTTCCGCGGCGCTCGCGGCGAACGCGAATACGGCGACTACTGCAGCCAGGATGAAGAGCGTTTCCCGCCTGCGCGGGAATGATGATTTTGCCGAGCAGTGCCTGAACATGGCGCGGTCCTCGTGGTCGGGGGCCCGATTCTACGCCGCCACCGCCGACCGGACATGGACGCGCATGGAAACCACGGCAACCGCCGACACGCCGTCGGCCAACGCGCGCGAAGGCGCCTGGCGCACGCTGCGCGCGCTGCTGCCGCACATCTGGCAATTCCGCGGGCGCGTCGCGGTGGCGTTCGCGTTCCTCGTGCTCGCGAAGCTCGCGCTCGTCGGCGTGTCCATGCTGCTCGCGCGGCTGGTCGACACGCTGGACCTGGTGCCGCGACCCGCGCTCGTGCCGTTCCTGCTGCTCGCGGCATACGGTGCGCTGCGCCTCGGCAGCACGCTGTTCCAGGAGCTGCGCCAGGTGGTGTTCGCGCGCGTGATGGCGCGCACGTCGCGCCAGGTCGCGCTGCGCGTCTTCGAGCACCTGCATTCGCTCTCGCTGCGCTTCCACCTCGATCGGCGCACGGGTGCGGTGTCGCGCGACCTCGAGCGCGGCATGACCGCGATCGCCGACCTGCTCGACTGGACCATCTACACGATCCTGCCCACGCTGCTCGAGATCGCGATGGTCACGACCATCCTCGTGGTGAAGTTCGGCATCTCGTTCGCGCTCATCACGCTCGGGACGATCGCGGCGTACGTCGTGTTCACGTTCTCGGTCACCGAGTGGCGCCTGCGCTGGTACCGCGCGGCGAACGAAGCCGACACGGCCGCGAGCGCGCGCGCCGTCGACTCGCTGCTGAACTACGAGACGGTGAAGTACTTCGACAACGAGCGCTACGAGGCGCGTCGCTACGACGAGAGCCTCGTCGCGCTCGAGGAAGCCACGGTGCGCAGCCTCAAGTCGCTCGCCGTGCTGAACGTCGGCCAGAGCAGCATCGTCGCGATCGGCCTCACGCTGCTGCTGTGGCGCGCAGCCGTCGGCGTGGTCGACGGCACGATGTCGCTGGGCGACCTCGTGCTGGTGAACGCGTTCCTGCTGCAGCTCGCCGCGCCGTTGAACTTCCTCGGCATGGTGTATCGCGAGGTAAAGCAGGCGGTCAGCAACATCGAGCGCATGTTCGCACTGCTGCGCGAGTCGCTCGAGGTGCGCGACGCGCCGGGCGCGCCGACGCTCGCCGTGGCGCGTGGCGAGGTGGTGTTCGAGAACGTCGACTTCGCCTACGACGCGCGCCGGCCCGTGCTGCAGGCGCTCGACCTGCGCGTGCCCGCGGGCGCAACGGTCGCCGTCGTCGGCGCGACCGGCTCCGGCAAGTCCACGCTCGCGCGCCTGCTGTACCGGTTCTACGACGTGTCCGGCGGTGCCGTGCGGGTCGACGGCCAGGACGTGCGGTCCGTCACGCAGGATTCGCTGCGCCGCGCGATCGGCATCGTTCCGCAGGACACGGTGCTGTTCAACGACACCATCTACTTCAACATCGCCTACGGCCGGCCCGAGGCGACGCGCGCCGAGGTCGAGGCGGCGGCGCGCGCCGCGCACATCCACGACCTGGTCGTGAGCCTGCCGGACGGCTACGAGACCGCGGTCGGCGAGCGCGGGCTGAAGCTCTCGGGCGGCGAGAAGCAGCGGGTCGCGATTGCCCGCACCATCCTCAAGAACCCGCCGCTGCTGATCCTCGACGAGGCCACGTCCGCGCTGGACACGCGGACCGAGCGCTCGATCCAGGCCCAGCTCGCGGAGATCTCGCGCGACCGCACGACGCTCGTGATCGCGCACCGGCTCTCGACCGTGGTCGACGCGGACGAGATCGTGGTGCTCGACCACGGGCGCATCGTCGAGCGGGGTCGCCACGGCGAGTTGCTGGCCAGGGACGGCCGCTACGCCCGCCTCTGGGCCATGCAGCAGTCCGCGGCGGCCACCGAGCCGGCTTGAGGGGCCATTCGTTCCTTCTCGGCCGGGCGGGCGCTGTGCCAGAATCCCGCGACACAGGGGGCCCGGGACGGGCCGGCGTTCGACGCCCGCCGCATCGGCACGGGCAGGGATACTCTCGTCATGGCAATCGCAAAGCGCATCGCCGCCATCAGCGTGGCGGCCGCGGAACTCGACCAGATCAAGGCGCTCCTCGAACAGGTGCGCAGCCGGCTGTCGCGGCCGTGGAACTGGACCAACGACCCGGAAGCCGACGTGTTGCTGATCGACGTCGATTCCGTGTACGGCCACATGGACTGGCTGCGCGCGCAGAACCAGGGGCGCCGCATCATCTCGCTGTCGTCGCGCCCCGGTGGCGAGCACGATGTGACGCTGCGGCGCCCACCGACCGCCGACGGCGTGCTCGCGGCGTTCAGCGCGATCGACGACGGCTCCGCGCCGCGCGCAGTCGAGCCGGCCGCTGCACCTGCGGCGCCTGTGCCGGCACCGCGTGTCGTCGCACCGGCACCCGCACCGGTCGCTGCGCCACAGCCACCGTCACCGGTCGCGGCCGCGCCCGCGCCGGCGCCCGCAGCGCTACCCGAACCGCCGGCGCCGGCCGTGCCCGCGGAGCTCTGGCTGGCCGATTATTGCAGTACGACCGCGCTGCCGCAGCCGGCGCGCCTCGTGCGCGGCGACATCCCGGCGCTTACCCTCGACGCGAGCGCCGACTGCTACTACGGCCCGCGCGAGCTGAAACCGCTGCTGCCGTACTGCGCCGGCCCGATCGCCCCCGACGAGTGGCAACCCGTCTCGACCACCGTGATGGACGGGTTGCGCGCGTCCGGCACGGCACAGCCGCTCACGCGCCTGCTGTGGCTGTTCGCGCTGGCGAGCTCCAACGGCCAGCTGCTGCCCGGGCTCGATCTCAACGCACGATTCAAGCTCGCGAAGTGGCCGCAGATCGAGCGCGAATACCCGAAGCACCTGCGCATCGCGACCATGATGATGAAGGGCCCGGCGACGCTCACCGAGATCACCGAGCAATCCGGCGCGAGCCTCGCGAACGTCATCGACTTCGTGAACGCCTACTCCGCGATCCGCTTCGTCGAAATGGAAGGCGCGGCCGCGGCCGTGCCGGAAACCGCGGCACCCGGCGGGTTGCTGGCCCGGCTGCGCGGGCGCGCCCGCCGCACCTGAACGCCGGCCGGTCGCGACCGGCGGGCGGCCATGGCCGGCCCGCCGGCAGGGCGCTATCCTCGCGCCTCCCTTTCCCGACCGGAGATTCCCCATGCGCCTGATCGGCCTCATGCTGGCGACGCTCGTCGCCGGTTCCGCCTTTGCGCAGTCCCCTGCGCCTGCCGCCTCGCCTGCTGCCGCGCCCGCCGCCGAAGTTGCCGCGCCCGCACCGAAGGTGCGCCTGCAGACGAGCATGGGCGCCATCGTGATCGAGCTCGCGCCCGACAAGGCGCCGAAGTCGGTCGAGAATTTCCTGCAGTACGTGCGCGACAAGCATTACGACGGCACGACGTTCCACCGCGTGATCAACGACTTCATGGTACAGGGCGGCGGCTTCACGTCCGACCTCAAGCTCAAGCCGACGCGTCCGCCGATCGTGAACGAGGCGAACAACGGCCTCTCGAACCTGCGCGGCACGGTTGCGATGGCGCGCACCGGCGATCCGAACTCGGCGACGTCGCAGTTCTTCATCAACGTCGTGGACAACCAGCGCCTCGACTACGTGAGCAGCGAGAGCGGCGCGACGTGGGGCTACGCGGTCTTCGGCAAGGTGGTCGAAGGCATGGACGTCGTGGACCAGATCAAGGTGGTCGAGACGGGCGCGCAGCCGCCGCTGCCGGCGAACGTGCCGAAGGTGCCGATCGTGATCGAGAGCGCGACGATCGTCGAGTGACGCCAGCCGTTTCTTGGACGCGGCCGCGCGCCTGTTCCGGCGCGCGGCCCGGCCCGGGCACGCGGCACCCCGCGTGACCACGCATTTCATTTCCGACCTGCACCTGGACGAGTCGCGGCCACGCGCCACGGCCGCGTTCCTGCGCTTCGTCGCCGCGCTCCGCAGCGACGCGCTCTACGTACTCGGCGACCTGTTCGAGGCCTGGCTGGGCGACGACGACGACGCCCCGCTGGGCGTGGCAGTCGCCGCGGCATTCGCGATGCTCGCGGCACGGGGCACGCGGTTGCACTTCCAGCACGGCAACCGCGATTTCCTCATCGGCTCAGGCTTCGCCGGACGCGCCGGCATCGAGCTGCTGCCGGAGTCGCACGTCGCCACCATCGAAGGGGTGCCGACGTTGCTGCTGCACGGCGATACGCTGTGCACCGGCGATGTCGCGTACCAGCAGTTCCGCCGGCAGACGCGCGCGCCTGCCTGGCAGACAGGCTTCCTCGCTCAACCGCTCGCGGCGCGCCGGGCCTTCGCGGCACAGGCGCGTCAGCGCAGCGCGGAGCACACCGCGAACGCACCCGAAGCGCTGATGGACGTCGCGCCCGACGCGGTTCGCGACGCATTGCGCGCCGCGGGCGTCGCCCGCCTCGTGCACGGCCACACCCACCGGCCCGCGATCCACGCATTCGACGACGACGGCCGCGTGTGCGAGCGCATCGTGCTCGGCGACTGGTACGACCAGGGCAGCGTACTCGAGCTCGACGGCGACTCCGTCGCATTGAAGACCATCCCGGTGCACTGAAAATCGCAGCGAGTCCGCGCGCAAGCGGATCGCTCTGAACCAAGTGCGGCACGATTCGAGCCGTCGCGCGGCAAGAACGACGCTTCTTGCCGCGCGAGCCCACCCTGCTCCTTCTACCGGTTGAAATTCGCGCAGCGAATTTCAACCGAGCAAACAAAAAGGGCGCCCGAAGGCGCCCTTTTCGTGAAGCGTGCCTTTTCGCCGATTACGCGGCGAAGCGGCGGTGCAGGCCGAAGCCGACCAGGCCGAGGCCCAGGACGAGCAGCGCCATCAGGCCCTTGCCCATCACGCCCAGCGCCGGGATCGAAACCACGATCGCGGTGCAGGCCAGCGGGAAGGTGATGGTGCCTTCGTCGGCGTCGTTCGTCGTGCAGGTCAGCGTGGCCGCAGCGGTCGTGCCGCCAGCGCCCGGCGTCGTGCAGGTCACGCCGATCGTGCCCGTGCCGCCCGCAGCGATCGTGCCGCCACCCGAGACCGTCGGCGTACCGAAGTTCGCCGCGCCCGTGCCGGTGATCGTGCAGCCCGTGATCGTCAGCGGAGCGAAGCCCGTGTTCTGCACGCCGATCGAGGCGGAAGCCGTCGTGCTCGGGGCGCCGCTCAGGTTCAGGCCCGAGCCGGAAGCCGGATTCGTCACGATTTCGGGCGACGCGTTCGGGCAGTTCAGGTTGAACACCTGGTTGACCGTGCTCGTGCCCACGCCGTTGTTGGTGACTTCCGGGCAGGTCAGCGTGGCCGTGCTGTTCTGCGTCGTGCAGGTCACGTTGATCGTGCCGGACTGGCCAGCCGTGCCACCGTTGATCGTGGCCGAACCGCTCGTCGTGAAGTTGCCCGGGTTGGTGCCGCCGAGCGTGCAGGGACCGACCGCCACGGACGTGCCGGCCTGGCCGGTGGACGTCTGCGTGACCGTGATCGTCTGCGAGATCGGAGCCGCCGCGCCGTTGAACTGGATCGTCGAGCCCACCGCCGGGTTGTAGGAAACCGTCGGCGGGGTCGCGCCGCCAGCCGGGCAGTTGACCGTGTAGTTCGTGGTGGTCGGGCCACCGACCGTCGGCGTGGACGTGCAGGCCAGCGTGCCCGTGCGCGGCGAACCGGCCGCGTAGGCGCACACGACGTTGAACGTGCCGTCGACGTCGCCCGCCGGATCACCGGAGTTGACCGTGAACGGGCCACCCGAGACGGTCAGGCCGGTCGCGGCCGGCGTGAACGCGCAGCTGACCGACGTCGACTGGCCGACCGTGCCGCCCGTGCCGTCGATGTTGATCGGAATCGGCGCCGAGTTCGTGCCCGAGCCACCGGCCGGGAACGTGATCGTGCCGGCCGGCGGTGCGAACGTGATCGTCGGACCGGAGGTCGCGACAACCGTGATCGTGCCGTCGGTCTCGGTGCAGGCAACCGCGGTCGCGGTGGCGTCCGAGCAAAGCGTGGCGTTGAGATTCAGCTGGTACACCGTGCCGCCCGTCTGCGGGTTGGCCGCCGTGAAGGCCACCGTGCACGCCGTGCCGCTCGGAATCGTGCCGCTCAGCGTGAAGTCGATCACGCGGATGATGTTCGGCGGAACCAGCACGCACGACGACGCATCGACGGGCGTGATGGAACCGGCCGTCAGCTGCGTGTTGTCGAACGTGAGGTCCGTCTGGTAGCTCGTGACGCCCGCACCAGCGGTGAAATTGATGCTGGTGGGCGTCGGCGTCGTGGCGCCGCCAGCCGTCCCGACCGTGTAGGCGGCCGGGTTGATGGCCACGCCTTGAGCGCTTGCATTGCCACAAACGGCAGCCGCGGCCAGGGCGATGCAGGCCGCGGCTGCTCTCGTCGTCAATTTACGCATCGTCATCACTCCCAAGTTTTGAAAAGTCCGAGGCCGTTACTTAGCGACGGTGGATTTGGCCTGGATTTCGTTGGCATTTACGTCCGAGACCAGCAGCTCGCTGACCTGGACCGTGGATCCCCCTTTCGCACCGGCATTACGCACGCCGATCTGGCCCACGGACACCAGGCCATCGGGCAGCGTGCCGCCGCCAGCGCTGAAAACGATGAGCGTCACTTCACCCGACTTGGTCACGGCGCAGCTGCCCTGGAAGGCCTTCGGCAGGCCGCTCAGGCAACGCGACAGGTCGGTGTTGCCCTTCTCGGCGCCCGGAATCTGCAGACGGGCCTGGAACGCGGCGGCCTTGGCGTCGTTGACGAAGTCGACGGCGATGGCGTTCGCGCCCTTGGCGGACTGCGCGGTGACCAGGAGCTCGGCGGCGCCGGCGGAACCGGCGGCGGCGATCAGGGCGACGGCAAGAGCGATTTTGGACTTGGACATGTTCAGTACTCCTGTTATCGGCCCTGGATCACGTGCACGCGGGCGACGTATTGATCGCGTTGACGACGCCCTGGATGTCGAGGACGTTGACCGAACCGTCTTCGGAGAAGTCGGGCTGGCCCGGCGACAGCGAGACGGCGTTGATCTCGTTCACCATCGTCTGGATGTCGAACACGTCGCGCGTGTTCGCCGACGGACCGGTGATGTTCGCGTTGCCGCGGCAGAGGCGGCCGATGGCCGTCGTGCGGCGCGACTCGTACGCGTCGACCTGCACTGCGCTGCCCGTGCCACCGGAGATCCAGCCGAGCTCGGCGAAGTCGATGCGGTCGGCCGCGTTGGAAACGCCCGGCAGCGTGACGGTCGGCAGCGCAGCGGCGGCGCCGTTGCCCTGCACCGTCGCGGTCATCGCAGCACCGGCGGCCCAGTTCAGCTCGATCGAGTACCAGCGACCCGGCGTGACGGCGGCCGACGAGGCCGTGCCACCGGAGGTCGTGAACGAGAAGCCGGCCGCGTTGTACGTGACCGTGATCATGTCGGCGTTCGACGCGTTGCGCGCGCGGAAGACGAGCTTTCCGTCGCCAGCGTCGGCGCGGACGTAGAAGCGGGCGCGGAACGTCGCTTCGGCGGTCGGCGAACCGTCGCGCACGAAGTTGTTGGCGGCGCTGGACTGCAGGCCGCAGAGGCCGGCATAGCGCGCGACGGCCGTCGGCGTGCTGTTCGGCTGGGCCGCGATGGGCGCACCGACCACACCGGACGTACCACCGTCCTGGATCCACGCCGCAGTGGAGCAGGCGGACGCGTCGAGAGCGACCAGCGAGAGCGCGCCGGCCACGACAGCAGCAAGAGACTTGAGTTTCACAGGATTACCTCCCCGTTGGACAAGGATTCAGGCAGGACAAACGCGATCTTAAGAAAGATCGCACCAAAACGAAACAGCCGGGATCGGGTTCGGGCGAGATTAGGCCCCGCCCCGACCCCCGGTGTGTGAAAGACATCGCATTCCCCGGGTCGGACCCGGGACGCACGCGTCCCGGTTACCTAAACGCAGGCCGACCCCGAAACTGGTCACCGCAGCGGACCCGGCCGCTGCCACCCGCGGCCGGACAGGGTGAACCAGGCCAGCCCGAGCAGCGCCAGGGCCAGCGCGAGCAGCCACGGACCCCGCGGTCCGGGCACGTTGACCGGTGGCGGGATCTGCCCGGTGCAGGAGAGGGGGAAGCTGATCGTCGCTTCGTCCGCGTCGCTCGTCTGGCAGGTCAGCGTGCCGGTGACCGGGACGCCGATCGGCGGCACGTTGCAAACAACCGTTACGACAGCACTGTCCGCCGGCGCGATGTCGACCGGGAAGGCCGGCGGCGCGCTCACCGAAAAGCCCTGGCCGGTTGCCTGGCAGGACAGCAGGCGCAGCGTGAAATTGCCCACGTTCGTCACGCCGATGCTGGCGGGAACGTTGCTCTGTGGCAGGCCGATGAGCGAGATCGGGAATCCGGAGACCGGCAGCGAGGTGAGCTCCGGCTCGGGCGCCGCACCCGCGTTGCAGACCACATTGTAGGTGTTCACCGGCTCGTCGACGTCGGTGCTGCCCAGCGTCAGCGTCGCCGTCGTCTGGCCCGCGGCGGTCGGCGTGCAGCTGACGACGAAATCGCTGAACGCACCCGGGCCGATCGGCACGACCGAGCTCGGCGTGACCGTGATGGTCGGGCTGCCGGCGAGCGACGGCGTGATGCTGTCGGGCAGCGTGCCGGAGTTCGACACGCGCAGCGGCGACGTGACCGGCGTGCCGACGATCGTGTTCAGCGTGATCGTCTGTCCGGGGTCCGGCGCCGAGCTGAATTCCGGCTGCGGCGCGAAGCCCGCATTGCAGGTCACGATGAAGTTCACCGGGTTTTCGTCCGGATCGTTCGAGGTGAATGTCAGCAACTGCGTGAACGTGCCGACCTGGATGATCGGCGGGAAGCCGCTGATCGTGGGCGAGCACGAGATCGTGACGTCCTGCTGCCCGGCCGGGCCGAGCACTACGGTAGGCGGCGCGACCGACAGCGGCGACGACAGCGGCGACACGCCGACATTCAGCGTACCGCCCGTCGCGGCCGCCGTGTTCTGCACCGTGATCGTCGCCGTCGCCGTCGAGAACAGCACGGCGTTGATCGTGATCGGCGTCGCCGGGTTCTGCAGCGTATTGAAGTCGGGCGGGATGTCGGCCACCACGCACGTCACGTTGAAATTGACGGTTGCTTCGTCGACGTCGCTGGTGTTGAACGTGAGCGTCGCGTTGTAGACGCCCGGGTTCGGCGAGAGGCAGGTCAGGTTGAAGTTGCGCGTCAGGCCCGGGTTGATCGTCTGCGGCGCGCCCGGCGACAACGTGATCTCGGTGAGCACCGGGGCGATCGCCGCGCCGCTGATCGTGAGCGCCGTCGCGCCACTGTTGGTGACCGTCAGCGGCTGCGACACCGACGTGCCGCGCGTGGTGTTCAGCGTGATCGTGCCGCCGTTCGGCACGCTCGGGTCGAACTCGCCGCCGGCCGGCGCGAGGCCGGTGCACGTGACGGTGTAGGTGTACGACGTCGGGCCGGTCGGCTCGTCGGTCGTCACGGTTAGCGTGCGCGTCTGCGTGGTCGTCGAGGTCGGCGTGCAGGTGAGCGTGAGCGCCGTCGAGCCGCCCGCCGCGATCGGCGTCGGTCCGGGCGGCGCCACCGTGATGAAGCCCGCGGGGACGGCCGCGCTGACGTTCAGCGTACCGCCGCCGATGTTGCGCGCGGTCAGCGTGCCCGTGTTGCTGCCGCCGACGACGGCGGAGATCGCGATCGTCGACGTGGCGGGGGGCGTGGAGCCGTAGTCGGGCGCGAGGTTCGCCACGTTGCACGTGATCGGGAAGTCGGCCGGGCTTTCCGGGCCGTCGGAATGGACGACGCGGAACGTGGCGGTGAACGTGCCGGGTACCGCGCTCGTGCAGCTGATCGTGTACACCTGCGAGGCGCCCGCGGCGATCGTGGTCGGACCGGGCAGCGGTGCCGCGCCGAGCTCGGCCGGCGGCGCCGCCACGAAGCTCGCGGCGACCGCGGTCAGCGTCGCGCCGCCCACGTTCTGCACGAGGATGGACGCGTTGCCCGTCACGCCGGGCGAAGTCGTGATCGTGATCGGACCGGGCGCCGGATTGGAGAAGAACTCGTCGGCCGCGGAGCCGCCGACGTCGCAGCTCACGTTGTACGCCACGGGGTTCTCGTCGGGATCGTTCGTGGCGAACGACAGCGTCTGCGACGCGGTGCCCGCAGTCGCGGTCGCGCACGAGACCGTGAACACGACGTTGTTGCCCGGCGCGATCGTCTGCAGCGTGGCCGGCGCGACGCTCAGGCGGCCGCTGAGTCCGGACGGCGTGGCGTTCAGCGGACGCACGCCCGTGTTGGTCACGGTGATGATCGCCGTGGGCGCAGTGCCGCCCTGCGTCGCCGTGAGCGTGATCGGACCCGGCGCCGCCGGCACCGCGTCGAATTCGGGTGCCTGGCCGATGCAGTTCACGCTGTACGTGACGGTGCCTTCGTCGCTGTCGTTCGTGGTCAGCGTGAGCGTCTGCGTCACGGTGCCGACGGACGCTGGCGTGCACTGCACGGTGAAGTTCTGGTTGCCGGACGGCGTGATCGGGCCCGGCGACGCGGGCGTCACGCCGAACACCGGCGCACCACCGATCGCGGCGGACGCCGTGAGGTTCGCGTTGCCGGTGTTCGTGACGGCGACGACGCTGGTGGCGAGCACGCCGACGTCGGACGTGATGTCGATCGTCGAGCCCGCGACGGGCGTCGACGAGAACTCGGGCGCGGGCGCGGCCGAGCCCGTGCACTGCACGGTGTAGCTCGCCGGCGATTCGTCGGCGTCGTTGTGCGTGACCGTGAGCGTCTGCACGACGGTGGTCGCGGCCGCCGGCGTGCACGTGATCGTGAAGTTCTGGTTGGCGCCGTTCGCGACGTTCAGCGTCGGCGACGAAACCGACAGCACGCCGCTCAGGCCTGCCAGCGTACCGGTGAGCGTCGCCGTGCCGGTGTTCGCGATGTTGAGGATCGACGTCGACGGATTGCCGATCGCCGAGGTGATCGCGATCGTCGCGCCCGCGCCGGGCGTCGAGCCGAATTCCGGCGCGGCGGCGGCGTTGCCGACGCACTGCACGGGGAACGTGACGGGATCTTCGCCACCGGTCGGGTCGTTCGTGTCGAAGCTGAGCGTCTGGTTGCTCGTGCTCGCGCTCGCCGGGTTGCAGGTGACGGTGAACACCGAGCTCGCGCCGGGCGCGATCGACGTATCGACGCCCGGGCTCGTGACCGACAGCGCGCCGGAGAGGCCGGTCGGGTTGACGACCAGGTTGGAGAGGCCGGTGTTGTTCACCGTCACCGTGCCGGTGGCGGGCGTGCCGACCGTCGTCGCGAGGTTGATCGCGACGCCGTTGTTCGGCGTCGAGCTCCACTCCGGCGCGGTCGCCGCGGGGCAACTCACGTCCCACCAGGTCTTGATCGTCCGGCCGGGCGGGAACTTCGGCGTCTGGTCGCAGGTGAGCAGGCCGGTGACCGGCTGCGTGGTCGCGACGCAACCGAGCGTGATCGTGCCGGGCGGCGACCAGCTCGTGTCGCTCAGGCGCGCCATGCTGAAACCGATCGGGCCGACGATCTGCAGCGTGCCCGCCGGGCCGCTCAGCTGCGAGACGCTGCAGGTGATGAGCGCAACGGAACCCGCGCTCACCAGGCCACCGGTCGGCGTGCCCGTCAGCGCTGCCGTGCCCGTTGTGATGGTGATCTCGGCCGTGCCGTCGGCACTGGCGACGGCGCCCGGGTTGTCGACGCCCTCGGGGCTGGAAGGATCGGGATCGGGGTTCCAGTCGGCGGTGGGCTCGTTCGCAGCGAACGCAGTACCGGCGAAGGCGAGGAGGAGGACGGCGGCGAAACGGGCGGCTCGCGACGGGCGCATGAAAATCCCCTGGGCTATCAGCCAATGCTCAGCGCGCTTCAGGCAACGATTCCCTCACGCTGAGCAAACGCTTGCAAATGTGTGAAACGTATCACAAACCCGTGACAGGGGTCAGCGCTGCGACGCGAGCCGATCGAGCGCCGCGAGCTCCTCGTCGTCGAAGCCCGCGGCGCGCCGCGCTTCATGGTTGAACGGCGCCCGCAGGGCGCTGCGCCCGCGCTCGGCGAGCAGCGCGACGAACGTGGCCCGCGGCTCCAGCCCGCGCGCGCGGCAGAGGTGCTCGAACCAGCGCGTGCCGGCCGCGACGTGCGCCACTTCCTCGCGCAGGATGAGCACCAGGATCGCCGCCGTCGTGTCGTCGCCGACCGCGCGCAGCCGCTCGATCATCCCCGGCGTCACGTCGAGCCCGCGCGCCTCGAGCACGCGCGGCACGAGCGCCATGCGCGCCAGGCAATCGTGCGCGGTTTCGCGCGCCGCCAGCCACAACCCGTCGTGCGCGTCGAGGTCGCCATAGGCGTGCCCGAGCTCGGCGAGCCGCGCCGACAGCAGCGCGAAATGGCGCGCCTCGTCGGCCGCGCACGAGACCCAGTCGTCGTAGTAGCCGCGCGGCATCCCGGCAAAGCGCGCAACCGCGTCCCAGGCCAGGTTGATCGCATTGAACTCGATGTGCGCGACGGCATGGACGAGCGCGGCGCGCCCTTCGGCCGTACCGAGCCGGCGCCGCGCCACGTCGCGCGGTTGCACGAGCCGCGGACGGAGCGGACGGCCCGGTTCCTCGGGCACGGGCGCGTCGTCGTGCGCGAGCGGCAGCACGCCGGCGCGCCAGCGCGCCGCGGAAGCGGCCGTCAGCGCGAGCTTTTCCTGCGGATCGGCCGCCGCGAGCACCGCGCGCGCGGCCTGCTGCAGCGTCGCCGCAGTCACGACGCCTTGCGGCGCTCGGCCTTCGCCTGGTCGGAGCGCTGTGCCGCGATGCGACCGAGGTATTCGCGGTCGACGCCCGTGACGTACTCGCCCGAAAAACACGACGTGTCGAAATGCGTGAGCCGCTCGTTGCCTTCGCTCACCGCCGCGACGAGGTCGTCGAGGTCCTGGTAGACGAGCCAGTCGCAGCCGAGCAGCGCTTCGACTTCCGCCTCGCTGCGCCCGTTCGCGACCAGCTCCGACGCCGCGGGCATGTCGATGCCGTAGACGTTCGGGTAGCGTACCGGCGGCGCCGCCGATGCGAAGTACACCTTGCGCGCGCCCGCCTCGCGCGCCATCTGGATGATCTGCTTCGACGTCGTGCCGCGCACGATGGAGTCGTCGACGAGCAGCACGACCTTGTTGCGGAACTCGAGCTCGATCGCGTTGAGCTTGCGGCGCACCGACTTCGCGCGCTCGCCCTGCCCCGGCATGATGAACGTGCGGCCGACGTAGCGGTTCTTCACGAAGCCCTCGCGGTAC
>CALKUS010000123.1 GCA_937996755.1 uncultured Pseudomonadota bacterium
GTTCCACCAGCAGCATGAGCGGCAAGGCGTACCAGGTGCAGTGCGGCGCGGCGAAGGCCGTGACGAGCGGCGAGTGGCTCACCGGGAAGCTGGTGGAACTCCGCGCAAGCGGAAGGCTCGAGAGGAAACGTCGCGAAGCCGAGGAAGAGCGCGATCGCGAGCGAGAAGAGGAACGCGAGAAGCGCGGCGGGACGGACTAGTCAAAAGTGGAAGCCCCGCATCGGCGGGGCTTCTGGTCATCGGAGCGCCGGCGTTCCGGTGCTCAGAAATCCATGAAGTAGCCGCCGTTCACGGGAATGTTCGCGCCCGTGATGAAACCGGCGTCTTCGGCCGTGAGGAACTCCACCGTGCGCGCGATCTCGCTGGGCTCGCCGAGGCGGCCGACCGGGATCTTCGCGATGATGTCGTTGCGTACGTTCTCGGGGATCTGCATCACGAGCTGCGTGCGGCAGTAACCGGGCGACACGCTGTTCACGGTGACGCCCTTGCGCGCCACTTCGCGCGCCATCGCCATGGTGAAGCCGTGCATGCCGGCCTTCGCCGCCGAGTAGTTGGTCTGGCCGAACTGGCCGGTCTGGCCGTTCACCGACGAGATGTTCACGATGCGGCCGAAGTTGCGGTCGCACATCGCGTCGACCACGTGGCGGCACATGTTGAACACGCCGTCGAGGTTGATGTTCAGCACGTCGTGCCATTGCTGCGCTTCCATCTTGCGCAGCGTGCCGTCGCGCGTGATGCCGGCGCCGTTCACGAGGATGTCGACCGGGCCGAGCTGTTCCTTCACGCGCGCGATCAGGTCGCCGCACGACGCGAAGTCGGCCACGTCGACGTGCTCGAAGCGGATCTGTCCGTCGTATTCCTTCGTCTCCTCGCGGAACTGCGCGACGCGTTCCGTGCGCGAGCCGAGGTCGGCCGCGATCACGGTACGGCCGTTGCGGGCGAGCGTCCGGCAGATTTCCAGGCCGAGGCCACCCAGGCCACCGGTGACGATGGCGACACGCTGCGACATTGCGAACCCCCTTGCACTGCAATGAAATCGCCGGCGCACCGCATGGTGCGACGCAGCAAGCGCCCGATGGTAGGCAGGCGCTGCGGGGGTGTCAAACGGCTGCCACGAAGCGTCCTAGCGACGCTTGTCGCCCTTGTCGGGACCCGCCGGAGGCGGGGTTCCGGGGCCCTTCTGGGCCTGGCCGGCAGCCGACAGGAACCGGCTCTGCATGGTCTTCCAGATGTCGAGGTTCCGCTCGGTCATGTCGTTCAGCATGTTCCAGGGCGTCTGGCCGATCATGCTGTTGAGCTGCGTGCGGAACTGCTGGCTCTGTTCGAGGAAGGTCTGCAGCGACCGCTCGAGATAGCCGCTCATGAAGCCCTGCAGCGAATCACCGTAGAACCGGATGATCTGCGACAGGAGCTGCGTGGAGAACATCGGCTGACCCTTCTCCTCGTGCTCGGAGATGATCTGCAGCAGCACGCTGCGCGTGATGTCCTCACCCGTCTTCGCGTCCCGCACCTCGAACTGCTCGCCATCCACGACGAGCTGGCGGACGTCCTCGATCGTGATGTAGCTCGAGATCTCGGTGTCGTACAGGCGGCGGTTCGGGTACTTCTTGATGACGCGGGTTTTGGCCATTTTTGGACGGTAGCACAGGGCTTGTGCGGCGCAAAAGGTGGGATTTCCCTGTGCCTGATGCACTGCACCAAGGATCGGGATTGCTGTGGGAGCGACCCTGGTCGCGACTCAGAACCAGACGGCGTTCCAATAGGGGTACTGGCCAACCTCGTCCACCAGACTGGCGCGCAAAGGATTGGCGACGATGTAGCGACTCGCTTCGACGAGATCATCATCGTGGCGCATGGCGCGGTCGTGGAAGCCGGCCATCCAGAGTGAACCGGCACGCCTGGACGTTCGGTTCACCTCGCGTGCCACGCACGCCTTGAGGCGAGAAACGACCGACGAAAGCTCGACGCCGCCGGTCAATTCGACCAGTGCGTGGCAATGATCGGGCATGAGGACCCAACACAGGATCCGCGCGCCGCGGCTGTTGCGCGGATCGTGGATCGCGCGACAGGCCGATCGTGCAATCGCGGCGTCGGCGAAGTGCCGCGCACGATCGCGAGCGACGAAGGTAACCAGATAGACTCGGCCGGCCTCGGAGACGCGGCCGCGTCGCAGTCGTCGATAGCCGTCGTCAGTGCGCACGACCCGACGGTAGTCGGGCCGTGCGTGGATGCTCAGCGGAGAACGGCGCTCTGGCTTGTAGGAATTTCGCCAGACTCGGTCGCGACCAGGGTCGCTCCCACAGTGGCTGGCGTGCTACCAACCCATGTAGTGGCCACCGTTGATCGAGAGATTGGCGCCCGTGATCCACGCAGCTTCATCCGGGATGAAGAAGCCTACGGCGTACGCGATCTCGTCGGGAGCACCAAGGCGACCAACAGGGATCTGAGCAACGATCTTCGCGCGCACGTCTTCGGGCACCGCCATCACCATGTCGGTACCGACGTAGCCCGGCGAAACCGTGTTCACGGTGATCCCGAACTTCGCGTTTTCCTGCGCGAGCGAGATCGTGAAGCCGTGCATGCCGGCTTTCGATGCGGCGTAGTTCGCCTGGCCGTACTGGCCCTTCTGGCCGTTGATCGAGGAAATCTGGATCACGCGGCCCCACTTGCGGTTGCGCATGCCTTCGATCACGGGGCGCGTGACGTTGAAGCACGAGCCGAGATTCGTGTTGATGACTTCCTGCCACTGCAGCGCCGTCATCTTGTGGAACGTGCCGTCGCGCGTGATGCCGGCGTTGTTGACGAGGACGTCGACCGGGCCGAGCGCCGCTTCCACCGCCTGCACCATCGATGCCGCGGAGTCGGGGCTGCCGACGTCGCCGGGCACGACGGTCATGTCGAGGCCCTTGGCCTTCATCGCCGCCTGCCAGGCGCGCGCGCGCCCCTCGTCGCGGTAGTTCGTGGCGACGCGATGGCCCATCCGGGCCAGTCGTTCGCAGATCGCGCTGCCGATGCCGCCCGTACCGCCCGTGACCAGGGCTACGCGTGATGTCATGACCTTTCTCCTTGGCTCGACGCGGGCCAGACGGGCCGGCGCTCGGCGCGGATTATCCCGCGCGAAGGTTCGCGTGAGGCAAGCCGCAGTGCAGCGTTTTTCAGGGCGGCACGGGCAGGCGGGTGCGGCGCGGCACCAGGGCGAGGTCGAAGGCGCGCGTGGCGGCCGCGAGCAACGCATCCACGTCCCGGGCGCCCGGCTGCTCGTCCTGCCCCAGGAACGCGAGCGCCCGACGCAACACGGGCAGCGGGTCGCGTGGATCGACGGGCGCGCTCGCGAGCTGTTTCGAGAGCTTTTCGCCACGCTCGTCGACGGCGAGCGGCACGTGCGCATAAGCGGGCGTGTGCACGCCGAGCTCGCGCTGCAGCAGGATCTGGCGCGGCGTCGAGTCGAGCAGGTCGGCGCCGCGCACGATCTCGGTGATGCCTTGTGCCGCGTCGTCGACGACGACGGCCAGCTGGTACGCATGCAGGCCGTCGGCGCGCCGCAGCACGAAGTCGCCCACGTCGCGGCCGAGCGCCTGCCGTTGCGGGCCCTGCACCAGGTCGAGGAACTCGATCTCGACGTCCGGCACGCGCAAGCGGAGCGCAGGCGCGCGCGCGGCCGATTCCGGCGTCGTCGGCAGGCAGGCGCGATGGATCTCGCCGTCGCCGAGCGCCGCGCGGCTGCAGCGGCATTCGAACAGCACGCCCTTCGCGCGAAGCGCGTCCAGCGCCGCGTCGTAGGCGTCGAGCCGGTCGTGCTGCCACAGCACCGGCTCGTCGCTCGCCATGCCGAACGCCGCCAGCGTGTCGAGGATGCGCCGCGCGGCGCCGGGAACCTCGCGCGGCGGGTCGAGGTCTTCAATCCGGACGAGCCACGTACCGCCGATGCTGCGCGCGCGCAGCCAGCTCGCGAGCGCGGCGACGAGCGAGCCGAAATGCAGGTCGCCGGTCGGCGACGGCGCGAACCGGCCGCGATGCGCAGCAACGGATACCGTGCCGCTCGTCATGCCCCACGGCCGCCTTGAATCGGCGCCGTGGAACCCCGATTCTCGTCTTGCCGGATCGTCCGGGAGAAGGGCTCGAACATGATGCGCATCGTACTGTTCCTCGCCACCAACTTCGCGGTGATGCTGCTGCTCAGCGCCGTGATGAAGATCGCCGAGGTGTTCTTCGGCGTCCGGCTCGGCAGCAACTACACCGGCCTGCTGATCATGGCCGGCGTGATCGGCATGGGCGGCTCGTTCATTTCGCTCGCGATGTCGAAATGGCTGGCGAAGCGCTCGACGGGCGCGTACGTGATCACGCAGCCGCGCAACGAAGCCGAAGCCTGGCTGGTGAACACCGTGCAGCGCCACGCGCAGAAGGCCGGCATCGGCATGCCCGAAGTCGCGATCTTCGACGCGCCCGAGATGAACGCATTCGCGACGGGCATGAGCAAGAACAACGCGCTCGTGGCGGTCAGCACGGGCCTGTTGCGCGGCATGGACCGCCGCGAGGTCGAGGCCGTGATCGGCCACGAGGTGAGCCACGTCGCGAACGGCGACATGGTCACGCTCACGCTCATCCAGGGCGTGCTCAACACGTTCGTGATCTTCTTCGCGCGCGTCGTCGGCTCGCTGATCGACAGCTACATGCGCGGCGACCGCGAAGGCGGCCGCGGCATCTTCTACTACGCGATCGTGTTCGTGCTCGAGATCGTGTTCGGCATCCTCGCCTCGATCGTCGTCGCCTGGTTCTCGCGCTACCGCGAGTTCCGTGCCGACGCCGGCGGCGCCCGGCTCGAGGGCAAGGACGCGATGATCTCCGCGCTGTCGCGCCTCGGCGCGCAGCACGGAGAGTCGTCGATGCCGAAGGAGATCGCCGCGTTCGGCATCTCCGGCTCGATCGGCAAGCTGTTCGCGAGCCATCCGCCGATTCCGGAGCGCATCGCTGCCCTTCAGAAGGGCGCCTGACGGAGCGGTTTCTGTGGGAGCGGCTTCAGCCGCGATCTCTTCGGGCAGGCTTGCGGGAAAAGATCGCGACTGAAGTCGCTCCCACGAGAGAGGATGGTCTCAAGCAGCCGTCCCTGGAGCGGGCGCCCGGCCCGGCATCCCTGCATGGCATTCGAGCTCGGCAGCCGATTCCGGACGGAATCGGCTGAGCGCCGAGCTCTCATCCAAAGTCGTAACTCATCACCTTCTCGGGCTCCTGCAGGAAGTTGCCCTGCACGAAGTTGACGCCGAGGGTGAAGAGGATGGACATGCTCGCCGCGTCCTCGACGAACTCGGCGATGGTGAGCTTGCCGTGCGCGTGGGCCTGGTCGCAGATTTCCTTGACCTTGGCCTGGTTTTCCTTGTTCTTCGCGAAGTCGGCCATGAAGGTGCGGTCGATCTTCAGGTACTTCGCGTCGACGTGCTTGAGCAGCTGGAACGAGTTCAGGCCCGAGCCGAACTGCTGCACGGCGAAGTTGCAGTGCAACTGGCCCAGGCCGCGCATGAACTCGCGCACGGGCTTCAGGTTGGTCGTGACCTTGCTCTCGGGCATCTCGAACGAGAGCTTGTCGCCGCTCACGCGATTCGTCTTCAGGTGCTGCGCGATCCACGGCAGCATGCTCGGGTCTTCGAGCGACGGCACCGTGATCTTCACGAAGAACGTGGTCTTGTGGCCGGCCTTCTCGCGTTCCGCGAGCGCCTTGATCGCGTTCGCGACCACCCAGCGGTCGAGCTGCGCCAGCAGGCCGTGCTTCTCGGCGATCGGGAAGAACTCCGCCGGCATCAGCTGTTCGCCGTTCGCGCCCAGCATGCGCAGCAGGATCTCGTAGAACTCGCCCTCGGCGCCGTGCAGGCTGATGATCGGCTGGTAGAACAGCACGAAGCCGTTCTTGCGCAGCGCGTCCTGCAGCTGCTCGACGCGCAGCTTCTCCGCCGCCGCGTCGGCCTTGTCCTGCGCGGCCGGGTCGAACACCTTCACCTTGTTGCCGCCCGCGGCCTGCGCCGCCTTCAGGTTGCTCGAGGCGTTGCCGAGGATGGCGTCGGCGTTCGCGATGCGCTCGCCGATCAGCACCATGCCGATGGACACGGGCACGGGCAGCGACTTGCTGCCGGCCTCGAAGATCTTGTCCTCGAACGACTTGCGCAATGCCTGCGCGCGCTTCTGCGCCTCGTCGTGCGTGGTGCCACGAAGCAGCAGCAACAGGACGGTGTCGGAGAAGCGCGCCGCCAGGTCGGTCTCGCGCGCGTGTTGCCGCAGGTGCTGCGCGAGATCGGAGTAGAGCAGGTCCATGCTGCCGAGGCCGATGTTGTCGGCCACGCCGCGATAGTTGTCGGGCTCGAGCATGAGCAACGCGGCGTCGCTGCTGCCGTTCGCTGCCTCGGCCACCACGCGATCGAGCTCCGCGAGCGCGTGCGTCCGGTTGAACAGGCCCGTGACCAGGTCCTTCGAGCGCAGCTCGTCGAGCTGCGCGGCGTCCACGCCCGAGCGCTGCGGACGCAGCGTGATCTGCTGGCAGGGCTCGCCCTCGAACGTGGCCTCGGCGAACTCCATGACGGCGTCGAACGGCGAGCCGTCCGATTTCTGGGCCTTCACTTCGAGCTTGCTCGGCGGCTTCTCGCCCTTGCTGAGCTTCTTGAGCAGGTCCTTGAACCCGCCCGCGGCTTCCGGCGCGATCATGTCGAGGATCGAGATGCCCTCGATCTCCTCGAAGTCGTCGAAGCCGAACATGTCGAGGTAGGCCTTGTTCGCGCGCACGTGCATGCCTTCGTGCACGAACGCGATCGGGTCGCGCGAGGAGTCGAGCAGCGCTTCGGCGCGGCGTTCGGTTTCCTTCAACGACACGTCGATGCGGCGCAGCGCACGGCGGGCGCTCAGCGCCTCGAACTCGTGGCGCACCACCGCCTGCAAGTGGTCGGGGTGCGAGCGGAGCGCGAACGCGAAGACGCCGGCGCGCTGCAGCGCGAGCGCCACGTCGTCGTTGATCATCGGGGTGATCGCGACGACCGTACGGTCCTTGCCGGCCTGCGTCGCCAGGCGCGTGACGTCGGCGATCGGCATCAGCTTGGACTTCAGGTTCACCAGCACGATGTCGACCGGCTGGTTGACGAGCTGGTCGGTGAGGTGGTCGCGCGACTCGGCGCGCACCGGCCTCACGGCCATGCCACCGTTGCGCAACTGGCTCACTACCTGCTCCGCATCCTCGGCGGAATCCTCCACCAGGAGCAGGCGGATGAATTGGTCCTGCTTTGCCATGCCCGCGTTCCGTGGACCGTAATCTGCGTGCCGTCGGCGCGGGCCCTCCCGGCCGCGTGCCTCGGTGCTACCTCCCTGGGAGCCGCTGCCGCCGAGACCTACCCCCCACGGGTCGCATCCGGCACAGCAGCACGTTTCTACCGGAAGCCCGCCGCCTTTTCCACCGGGCGTTCGTGCCAGCTTGCGCCGGACGCGACCGTCAGGCCGGCGTCTTCGAAGCGGCGCCCGGCACCTCCCGCACGAGCTGCGGAACGAGGTAGCCGGGCAGGCGTTCGCGCATTTCCTGCACCAGCGACCGGCCACGCGCGTCGTCGACGTCGAAGTGCGCCGTGCCGGCGACGCGATCGAGCAGGTGCAGGTAATACGGCAGCACGCCGGCGTCGATGAGCCGCTCGGACAGCGCCACGAGCGCGTCGGCGTCGTCGTTCACGCCGCGCAGGAGCACCGACTGGTTCAGCAGCGTCGCGCCCGCGTCGCGCAGGCGCGCGAGCGCGGCGTCGACGTCCGCGTCCAGCTCCGCCGCATGGTTCGCGTGCACCACCACCACGAGCGGCACCGGCAACGAGCGCACCCACGCGAGCAGCTCCTCGTCCACGCGCGCCGGCAGCACGACCGGCAGGCGTGTGTGCACGCGCAGCCGCCGCAGGTGCGGGATGTCGCCCAGGCCGGCCGTCAGCTCGGCCAGCTTGTGCGTCGCGAGCGACCACGGGTCGCCGCCGGACAGGATGAGCTCCGAGACGCCGGCGTTGCCGCGCAGCCAGTCGATCGCGTCGCGCCAGCCGTTCCGCGCCGCCGTGTCCTCGTCGTAGGGGAAGTGCCGCCGGAAGCAGTAGCGGCAATGCACGGCGCAGCTGCCCGTCGCCACGAGCAGGGCCCGGCCGTCGTACTTGTGCAGGACGCCGGTGGCGGCGCGCGCGTCGAGGTCGCCCACGGCATCCGTGCCGTAGCCCGGCACGGGCGCGTCCTCGGCCGCGAGCGGCAGCACCTGGCGCAGCAGCGGGTCGTCGCGGTCGCCACGGCGCATGCGCGCGACGTAGGCTCGGGGCACGCGCAGCGGAAACGGCGCGGCCCCATCGCGCAGCGTGACCGCGTCCGCCGGCAGGCCCAGCAGGCGCAACAGCTCGGTCGGGTCGGTCACGGCGTCGCGCCATTCGCGCATCCAGGCCGCCCTCGCGGGCGCCGCGCGGGCTCCGGGCTGCGCCGGAGGGGGGCTTGCGGTTATCATTTCCTGATTCCGGCCGCCCTGATCGGGGCGGCGTCCCATTCGAATCCCCGAATTGTAGCCGCTCGCCGAGGCGGCCATTCGCATTACGGAGCGAAGCAACATGGCCAGCTACGGCATGAACGACGTCAAGAACGGCATGAAGATCATCGTGGACGGTTACCCGTGCACGATCGTCGACACCGATTACGTGAAGCCGGGCAAGGGCCAGGCCTTCACGCGCGTGCGTTACCGCAACCTCAAGACCGGCCGCGTCGTCGAGCTGACCATGAAGTCGACCGATTCCGTGGAGCCGGCCGACGTCATCGACACCGACATGGAGTTCCTCTACACGGACGGCGAGTTCTTCCACTTCATGCAGCTCGACAACCACGAGCAGATCGCGGCCGACAAGGTGGCGATGGGCGACACGGCGCAGTGGCTGAAGGGCAACGAGCACTGCATCGTCACGCTCTGGAACGGCAATCCGCTCACCGTGGCCGCGCCGAATTTCGTCGAGCTCACGATCGCCGAGACCGACCCGGGCGTGCGCGGCGACACCTCCGGCGGCGGCGGCAAGCCCGCGAAGCTCGAGACCGGCGCCGTCGTGCGCGTCCCGCTCTTCGTGAACCAGGGCGAGGTGATCAAGGTCGATACGCGTACCGGTGAGTATGTCGGCAGGGTGAAGTGATTGATTTGCAGCAAGAAATCCGCTCGCGGATTTTTGCGTAGCAAATCAATCATCCCGGCGAAGGCCGGGATCCAGTGCCGTACAAGCTGCAAGCGAATCGCCGACGAAGTCGGCGAGAGCCTGCGAAGCTTCACAGTCGCAAAGCAGAATGGATTCCCGCCTTCGCGGGAATGATGAGCTGTAGAGGCTCTGGGTCCCGGCTTCCGCCGGGATGACGATTCAAGGTGTTCGCGCCTTGCGCGAACGATTCCCCGAACCTTCGCGGGAATGACGATGGGTAGGGAGTCGCGAACCTTGCAGCAAATCGACCTCCTCATCGAAGCCGCGCACGTCGTCCCGGTCGCACCGAAGGGTGTCGTGCTGCGCGACCACGCGGTCGCGGTGCACGAGGGAAAAATCGTCGCACTGCTGCCGACGGCGGACGCGGAAGCCCGCTATGTCGCGCGCGAGACCGTGCGATTGCCGCAGCACGCGCTGCTGCCGGGCTTCGTGAACGCGCACGTGCACAACCCGATGACGCTCATGCGCGGGCTGGCGGACGACCTGCCGCTCATGACCTGGCTCAAGGAGCACATCTGGCCGGCGGAAGCGCGCGTGCTCGGCCCCGACTTCGTGCGCGACGGCATCGAGCTCGCGATCGCGGAGATGATTCGCGGCGGCACGACCACGTGCAGCGAGAACTATTTCTTCCCCGACGTCGCCGCCGCGACGTACAGGCGGCTCGGCTTCCGCGCGCTCGTCGGCCTGCCGCTGATCGAGTTCCCGAGCGCATGGGCTGGCAGCCGCGACGAATACTTCGACAAGGCGCTCGCGGTGCACGACGACTACAAGCGCGACGCGCTGGTCGGCACGTGCTTCGCGCCGCATGCGCCCTACACGGTGGCCGACGCTTCGTTCGAGCGCGTGCGCATGCTGGCCGACCAGCTCGACATCCGCGTGCACCTGCACACGCACGAGACGGCGCAGGAGGTCGAGGACTCGAAGAAGGAGCACGGACTGCGCCCGCTTGCGCGGCTGCAGAAGCTGGGCCTCGTGAACAGCTCGCTGATCGCCGTGCACATGACGCAGCTGAGCGACGCCGAGATCGAGCTCTGCGCGCGCGAAGGCGTGGGCGTCGTGCACTGCCCCGAATCGAACCTCAAGCTCGCGAGCGGCTTCTGCCCGGTCGCGAAGCTGCTCGCGGCGGGCGTCGAAGTGGCGCTCGGGACCGACGGCTGCGCCAGCAACAACGACCTCGACATGGTGGGCGAGATGCGCACGGCCGCGCTGCTCGCGAAGGGCGTGGCCGGCGACGCGAGCGTCGTCGACGCGGCGACCGCGTTGCACATGGCCACGCTCGGCGGCGCCCGCGTGCTCGGCTGGGAAGAGCGCATCGGCTCGATCGAGCCCGGCAAGCAGGCCGACCTCGCGGCCGTGCGGCTCGACGACATCGAATCGGCGCCGTACTTCCACGTCGTCGCGCAGCTCGTGTACGCCGGCAGCCGCCGCCAGTTCAGCGACGCCTGGATCGCGGGCGAGCGCAAGCTCGCCGCGCACCAGCTGGTCGACATCGACGAGGCCGCGCTGCGCGAGAAGGCGTGGCGCTGGCAGCGGCGCATCGCGGATCTCTCGTAGGAGCCCGCTTGCGGGCGACCGTACCTTCGCCCGCAAGCGGGCTCCTACAATGACGCCATGAACGCACCCAACGCCAATCCCGCCGAGCTCGAGAAATTCGCGAAGCTCGCGAGCTCCTGGTGGGATCCGAACGGCCCATCGCGTGCATTGCACGATCTCAATCCCGCGCGGCTCGACTTCGTGCGCGAGTCCGTGCCGCTCAAGGGCGCGCGCGTGCTCGACCTCGGTTGCGGTGGCGGGCTGCTCTCGGAAGCGCTCGCGCGTGAAGGTGCCGACGTGGTGGGCATCGACCTCGCGAGCGACGTGCTCGCGGTCGCGCGCCTGCACCTGCACGAGTCCGGGCAGTCGGTCGACTACCGCGAGACCAGTGCGGAAGCGCTCGCGGCAGCGGAGCCGGCCAGCTTCGACGCGATCTGTTGCATGGAGATGCTCGAGCACGTGCCGGACCCGGCCAGCGTGATGCGCGCTTGCGCGACGCTGCTGAAGCCCGGCGGCAGGCTGTTCGCGTCGACCATCAACCGCACGCCTGCCGCGTTCGCGCTGGCGATCGTCGGCGCGGAATACATCGCGCGCCTGCTGCCGAAGGGCACGCACGACTACTCGCAGTTCATCCGCCCGAGCGAGCTCGCGGCGTGGCTGCGCGCGGCCGGGCTGGAGCTGCGCGACGTGCGCGGCCTTTCCTACGACCCGATCCTTCGCCGCGGCCGGCTGACCTCGCGCACGTCGGTGAACTACCTCGTGCACGCGCAGAAGCCGTGAGCGCGAACGCGACGGCGGTCCTGTTCGAACCGGGTCCCTCCTCGTTCACCGCGAAGGGCCGCGGGCCGTGAGCGCCGGTGCAACGGCCGTCCTCTTCGATCTGGACGGCACGCTGGTCGACACCGCGCCGGACCTCGTGGACGCCGTGAACCGCACGCGCGCCGCGCTCGGCCATGCGCCGGTGCCCGAGGCGCAGGTGCGGCCGCACGTGTCGCGCGGCGGCATGGCGATGCTGCGCGCGGGCATCCCGGAAGCCGGCGAGCCGGACCAGGCATTGCTCAAGCGCTTCCTCGACCTCTACCTCGAGCACATCTTCGTGCGTACGGCGCTGTTTCCCGGCATGGGCGACGTTCTGGACGAGATCGAGGCGCGCGGCGTCCCGTGGGGCATCGTCACCAACAAGCCGGGCTGGCTCACGACGCCGCTGCTCGCGGCGATGGGCCTCGATCGCCGCACGCGCTGCGCGATCAGCGGCGACACGTTGCCCGTACGCAAGCCCGCGCCGGAACCTGTCCTCGAAGCGTGCCGACTGATCGGCAGCGCGCCCGCGACCACGCTCATGGTGGGCGACGACCTGCGCGACGTGCAGTCGGCGATCGCCGCGGGTGCCATTGCCGTCGTCGCCGAATGGGGCTACCTGGGCGTCGACGAGCCGCATTCCACCTGGGGCGCACCGCACTCGATCGCGGCGCCGGCCGGGTTGCTGCCGCTCCTGGCGCGATGAACGACACGCCGTTCGACGCGTTCGTCGCGCACTGGCTGCACGACGAGCCCGAGCTGCGCGTGGCACGCGTATTCGCGGGAACCAATCGCCGCCGCGACGCATTGTTCGCCGTGGAGCGCGAGCTGTCGGACAGCGCGTACGGCGTACGCGATGCGGGCGTGGCGCAGGCGCGGCTGGGCTGGTGGATGGAAGAGTGCACGCAACTGGCGGCGCGCGCGGCGCGCCATCCGCTCACGCGCGAGCTGCAGGCCGCCGCGGGCGACGAAGCCGTCGCGATCGCGTCCGCCGTCGGGCGCGCCGTGACCGCAGGCTTCGAGCTCGTCCAGTCCGAATCGATCGCGACGCCCGCGGAGCTCGCGGCGCTCGACCACGCCGCGTTCGCGCCGCTCGTGGAGCTGCGCGCCGCACGCGCCGTGCCGGAGCCCGCGTTGCGCGCCGCGACCGCCGCGCGCCTGATGCTGGAGTTGCGCGAATGGGCGCGCTTCGCGCAGCCTTCGCGCGCCGCGGTACCGCTGCAGGCGATCGCGCGCGCCGGCGCCGATCGCG
>CALKUS010000124.1 GCA_937996755.1 uncultured Pseudomonadota bacterium
CACGCCGTCGGTGTACGGGCGCTCGGGTGCGCTCTCCGACCTCGATCGTGCGAGCCCGTCGAGTTCGTGGAACGAGCCCTCGTCGAGCAGATACTCGATGCGTTCGCGGGCCAGCATCTTCCCGCGTGAATGCTGACGTTCAACCGAGCGTTCCGAGCCTGGCTGGTGCGCCTCGGCTTTGCGGCGTCGAAGATCCTCGACGCGTTCAGACAGCGGGTGATCCATAGGAACGAGAGGATAAGTCCAACCCCGTTCGGCGGCCGAATCGCTACCGTGACCCCGATGAGCGCTTCCTCTCCCACCGCCCGTCGCGGCGATCGCCTCCCGATCTGCGTGTATCTCGCCTCGCGTCACGGCGACCACGTCGGCTATACCGAGCAGACTCGCCGGCTGGGTGCCGCGCTGGGCGCCGCGCGCTGCGATCTCGTGTACGGCGGAGGCAGCGTGGGGCTCATGGGCGAGGTCGCCGACGCGGTCCTCGCCGCCGGCGGATCGGTCACGGGCGTCATCACCGAGCACCTGTACGCCCTCGAGGTCGGACACACCGAACTCAGCGAACTCGTCGTGGTGCCCGACATGCCGACCAGGAAGAAGGAGATGTTCGACCGGTCGGAGGGCTTCATCGTTGCGCCCGGCGGCGTCGGCACCATGGAGGAGCTGTTCGAGGTCTGGTGCTGGGCGGCGCTCGGACTCCACCCGAAGGCACTCGCGATGTTGAACACGGACGGGTATTACGACCACCTGCTCGCGTTCATGCAACGATCCGTCGACGACGGGCTGATGTCGGGATCCACCCTCGATCTGCTCGTTGTCGACGACGATCCGGAGCGGCTCGTCGCGGCGCTCGACGCCGATACGGCGCCGCTGGACGTACTGGACGCTTCGCGCGTGGCCGTGGTGCGTCGCCTGGTGGCACGGCGCCGCGGCGGCCTGCTCGGCGCTCGCCGGGACAACCGCCTTGCGCTGCTGTTCGCGCTGTGGTCCGTCGCGCGGCGCCATCCCGGTAGACTGCGCACCCCGAATTGACGCCATTGTCACGCCGCACGTCGCAACGTGCGCCACTGCCGAGCCCGCCCAGGACGAACAACATGGCCCCCATCCTCCCGCTCGCGCGCGCGATGCCCGACATCGCGAGCGACGACGTCGCCGCGCTCGCCGGACGCCTGGACTGGGTCGGCATGAGCGACATCCACGCGCCCGTCCTGCTCGCGAGTGAAGCGGGCGAGCGGATGTCCGTGCCCGCGCGCATCGCGGCGTTCGTGAACCTGAAGCAGCCGGAGGCGCGCGGCATCCACATGTCGCGCCTGTACCTGCACGTGGACCGCATGCTCGCGTCGGAGCCGCTGAGCGCGTGCCTGCTGCGCCGCGTGTTGAAGGAATTCCTCGATTCGCACGCCGACCTTTCCGACCGCGCATGCGTCCGCATCTCGTTCGAGCACCTGCTGCGCCGCCGTGCGCTCGCGAGCGACAACGCCGGCTGGAAGTCGTATCCCGTCGAGCTCACGGCGAAGCTCGAAAAAGGCCAGCTCGCGCTCGACGTGGCGTTCTCCCTCGAGTATTCGAGCACCTGCCCGTGCTCGGCCGCGCTGGCGCGGCAGCTGATCCAGGAGCAGTTCGCGCGCGACTTCGCCGCAGGCGCGCCGCTCGAACACGCCGCGGTGCTGGCGTGGCTCGGCACGGAGCAGGGCATCGTGGCGACACCGCATTCGCAGCGCAGCCGCGCCGAAGTGCGCGTGCGCCTCGCGCCGTCGTTCGCGCACCTGCCGATCGTTGAGCTGATCGACGGCGTCGAAGGCGCGCTGAAAACCGTCGTGCAGACGGCCGTCAAACGCGAGGACGAGCAGGCGTTCGCGCTGCTGAACGGCCAGAACCTGATGTTCTGCGAAGACGCCGCCCGCCGCGTGCACGCCGCGCTCGATGCCGACGAGCGCGTCGTCGACTTCCACGCGAAGGTGTCGCACTTCGAAAGCCTGCACGCGCACGACGCGGTGGCTGTCGTGACGAAGGGGCACCTGTTCGAAGCAGAAGCCTGACCAATTCCCCTGAGCTTGGCTCGAAGAAGGTGGGAGCGGCCCATGGCCGCGAACTCGAAAGCGTGACGATGTCGCGTCGTTGTCCCGACGCGGTTTCGGATCGCGGCCATGGGCCGCTCCCACTCCCTCCGAGAAACGCTTCCGAGGCTGGGCCACCGGAAAGGTCGGGGAAGCCCTATTTCGGCAACATCAATCGAGGGTCGATCCGCACCTCGAACCAGTTCATGCCCCAGTGAAGGTGCGGCCCCGTCGCGCGGCCGGTCATGCCCACGAGCCCGATCGCGCCGCCCTGCTGCAGCCGATCGCCCACCTGCACGTCGACGCGGCTCATGTGGATGAACGTCGACGACACGCCGTGGCCGTGGTCGAGCACCACCGTGCCGCCGGTGAGGTAGAGGTCCTTCGCGGCGAACGTCACGATGCCGGCCGCGGGTGCGCGCACCGGTGCGCCGGCCGGCGCTGCGATGTCGAGGCCGTAGTGCGGATCCTTCGGCACGCCGTTGAGGATGCGCTGGCTGCCGTACCAGCCGCTTTCGCGGCCCTGCGCGGGCCACGCGAAGGCCTGCAGGAAATCGCCGCGCGCGTCGTCGCGCTCGCGCGCCTTCGCGACGGCGGCCTGCTCGCGCGCGATGCGCTCGGCGATCGCCGGCGGCGGCGTCACGGTGCTCGGCGGCACGCCGTCGACGCGCTCGGTGGGATAGTCGCGCTTCTTCACGGCGACGCCGACTTCGTGCGACTTCCCGCCGGGCTCGCGCACGACGAGCACGGCCGGGTCGGTGGCGTCGCGCCCGAGCCCGAACGCGAAGCGCCCGCCTTCGAGGCCGAGCGTACGGCCCGCGAACGAGATCGCGCAGTCGTCGCGCAGCTTGCCGATGACGAGCTGGCCCTGCTGCGTGGACTGCGGCAATTCCAGCCCGCAGTCGTCGAACGCCACCGCGTTGCCGGCGAAAAACATCGCGACTGCAAGCACCGTTCGCGCGCCGAACGGCGCTGACACAGCCTTCATTCGCGCCCGCGCCCGATCTCGAGGCGCATGCCGAGGCGGCTGTCGTCGAGCTTGCCGTCGTGCCACGCGAGGTGGCCGTTCACCCACGTGGCGTCGATGCGCGAGCGGAACGTGTGCCCGTCGAACGGCGACCAGCCGCACTTGGAGAGCACGTCCTCGCGGCGCACGAGCGGTTGCGCGTTCATGTCGATGCACGCGAGGTCGGCCCAGTAGCCCTCGCGCAGCCAGCCGCGTTCCTTGACGCCGAACAGGATGGCGGGCGCGTGGCACGCACGCTCGATCAGCAGCTCCAGCGAGAACGCGCCGTCGTGCACGCGCTCGAGCGCAGCCTGCAGGCAGTGCTGCACGAGCGGCAGCCCGGACGGCGCGTGTTCGTACGGTTGCTGCTTCTCGTCCCAGGTGTGCGGCGCGTGGTCGGTGGCGAGCACGTCGAGGCGGCCGTCGACGAGCGCCGCGATGATGCGGTCGCGGTCGTCGGGAAATTTCACCGCCGGGTTGCACTTGATGAGGTTGCCGAGGCGCGGGTAGTCGCGCGAATCGAAGTGCAGGAAGTGCACGCAGGTCTCGGCCGTGATGCGCTTCTCGCGCAGCGGCTTCTTCTCGAACAGATCCGTCTCGGCGCCGGTGCTGACGTGCAGGATGTGCAGCCGCGTGTCGTGCCGGCGCGCGAGCTCCATCGCGAGCTTCGTCGACTTCACGCACGCCTCCGTGCTCCGGATATACGGATGGCGCGTTGCGTCGAGCGGCACGCCGCGCGCCTTTTCCGCGGCGAGGTTGCGGTCGATCGTCGGTGTGTCTTCGCAGTGCGTGATCACGAGCGTGCGCGCTTCGCGGAAGATCGCGTCGAGCGTCTCGGGGTCGTCGACCAGCATGTTGCCGGTCGACGCGCCCATGAACACCTTGATCCCGCAACCATGATCCTTCGTGAACTGCTTGATGACCTCGAGGTTGTCGTTCGTCGCGCCGAGGTAGAACGAGTAGTTCGCGACCGAGCGCGCGGCGGCGCGCGCCATCTTGTCGGCCACCGCTTCCAGCGTGACCGCCGGAGGCCGGGTGTTCGGCATCTCCATGAAGCTCGTGATGCCGCCCGCGACGGCCGCGCGCGACTCCGTGTACAGGTCGGCCTTGTACTCGAGGCCAGGCTCGCGGAAGTGCACCTGGTCGTCGATCATGCCCGGCATCACCACGCGACCGTTCGCGTCGAACACGCGTTCGCCCGGCTGCGCGGCGATTTCGGCGTCGATCTTCTCGATGCGCCCGTTGCGGATGCGGAGGTCGCCGTGGCGGCGGGTCTCGTCGACGAGCAGCGCGTTGCGGATGAGCCAATCGGTCACGGGGAGTTTCCGGATTCGGGTGGCCGCGGGCGTCGCCACGGCCGGCGCGGGAATGTAGCAGGGACGGGGTCGATGCCGCCCTCGGCCAGCGGCTGGCAGCGCAGGATGCGGAAAAAGCCCAGCAAGAGCCCGCGCAGTGTGCCGAAACGCTCGATCGATTCGATCGTGTACTGCGAGCAGGTGGGGTGGAAGCGGCAGCGCGGCCCGAGCAGCAGCGAGAAGCCCTGCTGGTACGCGCGCACCAGCGCAATGGCGATGCGGCGCACGCGCGACCTCGCTCGAGTGGGACGTTGCACGCAATCGGCGGCAGCGCTTGGTTGCCGCTTCCGGGCACATACGCTATAACACGCGCCCTCCGAGCCTCAACCGACGCGCCGCGTCGGCTGCGGGAACGCGAGGAAGGCGCGCAGCGCCGCGAGGAACATCACGCAAATGGCGTCGAAGAAACCCGCAAAGCCGACCGTCAAGGCCAAGGCCGCGAAGAAGCCGCAGAAGGCGACCAAGCCGGCTGCGAAGCCGAAGTCGGCCACGCCCGCGAAGGGCGCCAAGGCGAAAGCCGCGCCGAAGAAGCCTGCTGCCAGGCCGGTCGCCAGGGCGAAGCCCGTCGCGAAGAAGCCGGCCCCGAAGCCGGTCGCGAAGGCGAAGCCGGTCGCCGCCGCCAAACCTGCAGCCCCCGCGAAGAAGGCGCCCGCGCCCGTGGCGAAAGCCCCGGCCAGGGCACCGGTCGCGAAGGCCGCGCCGATCAAGCCCGCGGCGGGGAAGCCCGCTGCCCACCCGACGCCCACCGCGTCGAGCTACGCACCGTTGCCCCCGCCGCGATCGACCGGCCCGAAGGCCGTGGCGGTCGCTGTGGCGCGCCCGAAGGCGCCGCCGGTGACGACGAAGCTCGCGCGCAAGCCGGCACAACCGATCAAGGTAATGGGAAACGAAGTCGTCCGAGTCACGCTGCCGAAGGGCTACAAGCCCGGTCCGAAAGAGGCCTACATGGGCCCGAACCAGCTCGAGTATTTCCGCCAGAAGCTGCTGACCTGGCGTGGTGAGCTGGTCGAGGAATCGAAACAGACCATCGACAACCTCCGCGAGGAAGTGCGCGACGTCGGCGACGAAGCCGAGCGCGCCACGCGCGAGACCGAGAATTCGCTCGAGCTGCGCACGCGCGACCGCTACCGCAAGCTGATCTCGAAGATCGACAAGGCACTGCGTCGCATCGAGGACGGCGAATACGGTTACTGCGAAGAGACCGGCGAGGAGATCGGCATCGAGCGCCTCGAAGCGCGCCCGATCGCCACGCTGTCGCTCGACGCGCAGGAGCGCTGGGAGCATCGGCAGCGGCAAATGGGTGATTGACGTACGTTTCGGTCGCCTTATTGGCGACTGAAACGTACGTCAGCTGAGGCCAGGATGGCCGATGGTGCGGCCCTACGAAGCAAGTAGGCGCCAGGGACGGCGCCGGCGATTCATCAGCTACAGTGCCGCTGTACGAGCCCCGCCAGTGCGGGGCTTTTGCTTTGTAGGGTGGGCAGCTTCGCTGCCCACGCGACGCGCATCGCACGCGCGGGCAGCGAAGCTGCCCGCCCTACGAAAAACTCGCGCCGGCCTCCGCTTCGCGCGCGATCGCCTTGACCCGCGCCAGCATCGCCGCCAACCCGTTGCTGCGGCTCTGCGAGAGATGGCCCTTCAGGCCGATCTCCTCGACGAAGCGCGGCTCCGTCGCGAGGATTTCCGCCGCGCTGCGGTCGGAATACACGCGCAGCAGCAGAGCGATCAGCCCCGCGACGATCGACGAATCGCTGTTCGCGTCGAACGTGAGCGCGCGCGCATCGCCGTGCGGCACGATCCACACCTGAGACTGGCAGCCGCTCACCTTGTAGCGCTCGTCCTTCTGCGCGTCCGTCAGTACGGGCAGCTTGCGCCCGAGGTCGATCAGGTACTGGTAGCGCTCGGTCCAGTCGCCGAACAGCGAGAACTCGTCGGCGATCGCCGACTGTGCGGCATCGGTGGCGAGCCGCGCGTTCACGACGTCCCCGTGCGCGCTACGCTCCAACGCGGCCCCTGCGGCGTGTCCTCGAGCACGATGCCCATCTCGGCCAGCTCGCGGCGGATCGCGTCGGCTTCGTCGAAGCGCTTGTCCTTCTTCGCCTGCTGGCGGCGATCGACGAGCGATTGCACGCGTGCCTCGTCGACGGTCGCGCCGCGCGCGAACCACTGCGACGGCTTCTGGCCGAGCAGGCCGAGCATCGCGCCACCGGCGCGCAGCGCATCGAGCGCCGAAGCGCGCGCCGCGCCTTCCGCCTTGCGCGCGTCCGTGGCGAGCTGCGACAGCGCGGCGAGCGCATTCGGCGTGTTCAGGTCGTCGTGCAGCGCGGCGTCGATCGACGCCGGCAGCGGCACGTTGTCCGGAACGCCCGCGCGATCGTCGCCGAGGTCGCGCAGCGTGCCGTACAGGCGATCGAGCGTCGCGACCGCCTGTTCCATCGCGGCCTTCGACCAGTCGAGCGGCTGGCGGTAGTGCGCATTCAGCAGCACGTAGCGCAGCGCCTCGGCCGGCGCCTGCCTGCGGAGGTCGTTGATCAGCAGCACGTTGCCGACCGACTTCGACATCTTGCTGCCTTCGACCGTGACGAAGCCGTTGTGCAGCCAGTAGCGCGAGAACACGCGGCCGCCGTGCGCACAGGTCGACTGCGCGATTTCGTTCTCGTGGTGCGGGAACATCAGGTCGTTGCCGCCCGCGTGGATGTCGATCGTTTCGCCGAGCTCCGCTTCGGTCATCGCCGAGCACTCGATGTGCCAGCCGGGGCGGCCGCGGCCCCACGGCGAGGGCCAGCCGGGCAAGTCGTCCGTGGACGGCTTCCAGAGCACGAAGTCGCCCGGGTCGCGCTTGTACGGCGCGGGGTCGATGCGCGCGCCGGCGATGAGCTCGCGCGTGGAACGCCCGGAAAGCTTGCCGTAGTCGGCGTAGGTGTTCACTGCGAACAGCACGTGGCCTTCGGCCGCGTAGGCGTGGCCGGACGCGATCAGGCGCTCGATCATCGCGATGATCGTGGCCATCGACTTCGTCGCGCGCGGCTCCACATCGGGCAGCGACGCACCGATCGCGGCCATGTCCGCGTGGAACGCGGCCGTGAAGCGGTCGGTGATCACGTCGATCGGCACTTGCTGCCTGCGCGCCGCGTCGTTGATCTTGTCGTCGACGTCGGTGATGTTGCGGGCGTAGACCACGTTCGGGAACTTGCGGCGCAACAGGTCGGCCAGCAGCCCGAACGCCACGTACGGCCGCGCATTGCCGATGTGGGCGAAGTTGTAGACCGTGGGTCCGCAGACGTACATCGTCACCCGGCCGGGATCCTGCGGCGCGAACACCTCGCGCTGGCGCGTCAGCGTGTTGTGGAGGACCAGGTCCATCGGCGAATCAGTGACTTGTGCGGAGCAGCAATTGTACGGGCGCCAGAGGGACTAGGGGCTAGGGGCTAGGGGCTAGGGCGAGTACACCCCGGGTTTAGGCAGCCCGCTTTATCGACTGCGGCGTCCGGAATGCTCACAGCCTGGCGCCCTAGCCCCTAGCCCCTAAACCCTAGCCCCTGCTTCAACAGCCTGTAACCATTCAGCCTGTACATGCTTGAATACGCGCCACTAAAGGCCGCGACCCGATGCCCCGTCGGGCGACGAGCCGGGAGAACCGCATGATCCGCTTTTTCCTCGCCTCGCTGCTCGGCCTGGCGCTCGCGTCGCCGGTCGCGGCGCAGGGCCAGTACGGCCAGCAATACGCCGAGCCGCCGCAGGGCCAGCGTTACGCCGAGCCGCCACCGGCGCAGTACGACCAGCGCGGGGACTATCCCGACACGCGCCAGTACCGCGAGGAGCGTCCGCGCGAGGAGAACGTCAACTACGCGTACGCCGACGTGCTGCGCGCCGACCCGATCTACGAAACCATCCGCGATTCGCAGCCGCGCGAAGAGTGCTACGACGAGCCCGTCGTGCACTCGGAGCCGCGCGGCGGCAATCCGACGGGCGGCACGATCATCGGCGCCATCGTCGGTGGCGCGCTCGGCAACCAGGTCGGCAAGGGCGATGGCCGCAAGGCCGCGACCGTCGCGGGTGCGGTCATCGGCGGCGCGATCGGCCGCAACGTCGACCAGAACAACGGCCCGGGCCGCAGCTACCAGACCACCGAGACGCGCTGCCGCCTCGTCGACGGCGGCGGTTCCGAGCGGCGCGAGATCGTCGGCTTCGACGTCGAGTACCGCTACCGCGGCGACGTCTACATGAGCCGTCTCGACTACAACCCGGGCGATCGTTTGCGCGTTCGCGTGTCGGTTACGCCGGCGGAGTAGGCTCCGTCGTCTCCTTGATTGGGGTCGCCTCGCAGCTGCCTCGTAGTTTCTCGAAGGAAGTGGGAACGGCCCATGGCCGCGATCCGGAAGCTTGGCAAGAATGCGCGCGCAGTCCCGATCGGTTTCGCGATCGCGGCCATGGGCCGCTCCCACTGCTCGTAACG
>CALKUS010000125.1 GCA_937996755.1 uncultured Pseudomonadota bacterium
GCAATGGGCTTCCATTCCTCGCCCACCTGCTGCTCGACGCGGAAGCTGGCATCGCTCTTGCGGATGACGCAGCGATACGCCTGGTCGTCCAGCGACATGTCCCAGACATAACGCGTATCCGTGTGCCGCGGCGTGGCCTTCACGCGCGCCGCGATCTCGTGCGCGATGAAGCGGTTGTCGTCGCGCGGCTTCACTTCCTTGCTGAGGTAGAACACGCACTTGCGATCGAGCTCGGCCGGCACCTGGTGCGGTTCGCCGGTGGCGGGCTTCAGCGTGAGCATGAGGCCCATCGAGCCGCACTCGGCTGCGGGATCGCCGTCGTCGCACACCTGGCACGACCACGTCGCGCCGGCCGGGTCGGAATACTGGAACAGCCAGCCCGAGCCGCCCATCGCGACGCCCATGGTTTCCCTCAGGCCGGCCGCAGGCGTGCCGTTCTCGGCGATCGACGCGAGGCAGCGCTTGCCCAGCGCGCCGCGATCGTTCGTGGCGAAGGCCGGCAACGATGCGACGAGCAGCAGGCCGGTCGCGATCCATCGGAACGAAATGCGCATCGACGTCCTCCCCCGGGCACGGTGCCCAGTGAACGATACGCCGAACGGCGGCGGATCAGGGCACGGTCGGCAAGCCGAGCTTCGCATAGCCTCCGCGCGCGAGGTCGGCATCGAGCTTCGCGCGGCGCTCGCCGTGGACGCGCGCCCACGCCGCGAACGTCGGCGCCAGGCGCTCCTGCACGTTGATCAGCCCGGCGCGCTGTTCGTCGGTCGGCATCGCATCGGCGCCGTCGACGCTCTCGGCCAGCAGCTCGAGCTGCGTGGCGAGCCAGCGCAGGGTTTCGGTGCCGCGTGGCGGCAGCCACCAGCCGTTCGACGGGTTCGTCGCGGGCGCGCTGCCCGTGACGGCGGTGAGCTCGGCCTGGTAGGCGTCGAGCAGCTCGCGCTCGCGGCCGCCGGCGGCCAGCCGCCGCGCAAGCAGCGCCTTCTGGAGCGCTGCGGCCTCGCTGGCGTGCGTCGCGACCTCGGCGCGCAAGGTCTCGACGCCGCGCGCGATCGCGAACTGTGCGCCGTAGGCGTCGCTCGGCAAGGTGATGCGCGGGTCGGGCAGGACCTCGAGTGGCTGCTCGTACGTCGTGCCGTCGACGACGAGCTTCACCACGTAGCGGCCGGGCGGTGCCCAGACGCCGTCGGCGTATCCGTTGCCTTCGGACAGCACCGCGGGAAGCCCGTAGCGCAGCGGCCACGCGAACCGGTGCATGCCGCGCGTGCGCGCGAGCACCGTCGGCGTGCTCGCCCACTCCGGCGCCATGTTCGCGGACGTCGGGTCGAACGGCGGCGGCGCGTCGCCCGCGCGGTAGCGGCGCACGATCGCGCCGTGCTCGTCCTCGATCGTGAGCTCGACGTCCTCGGCTCCGGTCGCGAGGACGTAGTCGATCATGGCGCCTTCTCGCGGATTCGCGGCCGCAGGCTCCTCCTTCATGAACGGCGTGCCCTGGAATCCGGTCGCGCGCACGCGTCGCGCCGGCGCGGGCGCGAACAGCCGCGTCGCGAGCGGCGCGGCGTCGAGCTGGCGCAGCGGCGTGGCGTCGTCGAGGATCCAGAAGCCGCGGCCGTGCGTCGCGATCACGACGTCGCGGTCCTTCAGCACGATGTCGCGCACGGACGTCACGGGCAGGTTCTGCTGCAACGGCTGCCAGTGCGCGCCGTCGTCGAAGCTCGCGTAGATGCCGCGCTCGGTGCCTGCGTAGAGCAGTCCCTTGCGCAGCGGGTCCTCGCGCACGACGTTCACGGTGTGGTTCGCCGCGATGCCGTCGACCACGAGCTGCCAGCTCGTGCCGCCATCGTGCGTGCGATAGACGTACGGGCGGAAGTCGTCGAGGCGATGGCGGTCGACCGCGATGTACGCCGTCTCGCGGTCGTGCGGCGACGCCTCGATGATGCCCACCTTGCTCCAGCCTGTGAGCGCCTTCGGCGTGACGTCGCGCCAGCCCACGCCGCCGTCGACGGTGCGCCACACCTTGCCGTCGTCCGTGCCCACCCAGATGTCGCTCGCGTCGGTGCGCGACGGCGCGATCGCGTAGATCACGCCGCGGCGCGGGCCGAGCTGCAGGTTCAGGTCGGCCGTCGTCGCATCGAGGTTCGGCGGCGTGCCCGGATCGGCACGCGTGAGGTCGGGGCTCAGGCGCTCCCACTTCACGCCGCCGTCCCTCGTGCGATACAGGTTCTGGTGCGCGAAGTAGAGCGCGTCGCGGTCGAGCGGCGAGAACACGAGCGGCAACGTCCACGTGGTGCGGTGGTGCTCGGGGAAGCGGAACGTGGGCGGCACGCGGCGCGTCTGGCCCGTGCGCAGGTCGAGGCGGTCGACGCGTCCGCCGTAGATCGTTTCCGGATCCTTCGGGTCGGGCGCGACGTTGTCGCTCTCGCCGCCGGCGGTGATCTCGCGGAACTGCGTGAGGTTGATGCCGTCGATGCCCGCGCCGCGGCTCGGCACGCCGACGGCGCCGGAATCCTGCTGCGCGCCGTACACCATGTACGGAAAGCGATCGTCCGTGCTCGCGTGGTAGAGCTGCGCCGTCGGCTGGTTCAGCCAGGTGCTCCAGGTCTGCCCGCCGTTCAACGTGACGATCGCGCCCTGGTCGGCGCCGATGATGCGGCGGCGCGTGTCCTTCGGGTCGATCCAGAGGTCGTGGAAGTCGTCGCCCGTCATGTCGCCGCGCTCGGGCACGAACGTGGCGCCGCCGTCTTCGGAGCGCAGCACGATCGTGTTGAGCGCCCATACGCGATCGGCGTTCGTCGGGTCGACGACGAGCGTGCCGAAGTACCAGC
The DNA here is from genome assembly GCA_937996755.1 of uncultured Pseudomonadota bacterium. Taxonomy (GTDB): domain Bacteria; phylum Pseudomonadota; class Gammaproteobacteria; order Xanthomonadales; family Ahniellaceae; genus CALKUS01. The sequence goes on from CALKUS010000125.1 coordinate 2,823, forward strand.
CGCGCTGCCACGTGCGATTGTCGCTGCTGACCTGCTTCCACGTCGCGCCCGCATCGTCGGAGCGATAGACGCCGCCGCCGAGGCGATCGCGCTCGTCCTCGCCGCCGTTCGGTTCCGAGTCGACGACGACGTAAACGCGCTTCGCATCGTTCGGCGCCACGGCGATGCCGATGTGGCCGACGTGCTTCGGCAGCCCGTTCTCGAGCTTCGTCCAGTGCGCGCCGCCGTCGCTGGACTTGAACAGCCCGCTGCCCGGGCCGTTCGACGGTGGATAGACGCTCCACGGCGTGCGTCGCGTCTGCCACAGCGCCGCGTAGATCGTGGCCGGGTCGCCGGGCGCGAACGCGAGGTCGATCGCCCCCGTGTCCGCGTCGGGGCCGAGCACCTTCTTCCAGCTGGCGCCCGCGTCGCGCGATTCGAACACGCCGCGTTGCGCGTTCGGGCCGTACGGGTGGCCGAGCGCGGCGACGTAGACGTGCTTCGCGTCGCGCGGGTCGACGAGCACCTTGCCGATCTGCTGCGTGTCCTCGAGGCCGATGCGCCGCCAGGTGCTGCCGCCGTCGTCGGAACGGAACATGCCCTCGCCCTGCGCGATGTCCGAGCGCATGTCGGCCTCGCCGGTGCCGACGTAGAGCACGGCCCAGTCGTTTTGCAGCATCAGGCCGTAGTTGTGAACCCCCTGGCTGTCCAGGTTGATGTTCTTGGCGCCTATGTTGGCGGTGATCAGCTCGAAGCCGAAGGCGTAGCGCTTGGTCGGATCGAAGTTGGCGTTGCCGTTCAGGTTCTGTTGGCTGATGGTGGCGACGGAGACCGCCTGCTCGTCGCTGCCACCCTTGCCCATCAGGGGTCCGCCTTTGTGCAGATCGACCGCGAAGGAGCCGGGAATGCGGGCCACTGCTTGATCGGTCTGCGACTGATCGGTCGGTGATTTGTCCGGGTTCTCGGACAGGGTGATGTTGTTGAACGTGACCAGCAGCGCTGCCGGACTGCTCGTCGTCACCCCGTTGAAAGTGAATTGCTCCCACACCCAATCCTGCGGTGTCACGATGGGCCGATTCACCGACTTCAGCGTCTGGTCGCCCAGTGAGATCGAAAACTCCTGCTGCAGCAGAAGGCCGGCGGAGTAATAGGCCAGCCAGAAAGAGACGTCGTAGGTGCCGGGGTACATCCACTGGGCGTAGCTGTTGGCGCCGCCGGAGTAGGCGCGCACGAACTGCTCGCCGCTCTGCTTCTCGACGAAGCGGAGCACGTAGCCGGCGCCGTTGGGGATGAGCGCGCCGTTCCACAGCAGGGCGCCGGAGACCTGCACCGCCGAGGGCGTGATGTTGATCACGGTGTTGCCCTGGACGTTGATCGCGGCGGCCACGCGAAAGCGTTGAAGAGCATCGTGCGCGGCGCACGCGATGCGGTCGCCACTATTGCCCGTCGGGTCCGTCACCTGGTCATCGGCGCTCATGTGGATAACCAGCGCCGTGCCGTCGGCATCGAAAATGCTGGTCGGGCCGCTGGTGAGCGAAATCGCCTTCGTCGTGGTGGTGTAGTACCCCTGCTCGACCGACTTGCTGTCGATCTGCGGGAGGTCGCCGGCGTGGGAGCCGGCGGGGTTGTTGAGGCCGTGCTGGCGGCCTCCGGGGTTGAAGTGCCCGCCCGCGCTCGTGAACTTGCCCGCCGGCTCGCAGACGCCCACGCCGTGGACGTGGATGCCGTGGGCGCCCGAGGGAATGAGGGTGGCGTCCGCGATGATCTTCACCGTGCCATCGCTGGCCTGGTGCAGCTGCACGTTGCCGACACGGTTGCCCGCCGCATCGATGAACGTGCCCGTGACGGAGGTCACGGCGTTGCCGCTGGGGACGGCGGGGCCGGGGGCCTCGGCGAGGACCGATGTCGCCACCAGGGCGAGGCTTGCCGCGACCGGGGCGGCGATGGGTAGCAGTCGCATGTATGCCTTCCGTTTCTGAGTTGTCTGTCGAGTTAACAACTCGAAAAGGATTATGACGGTGGGTATTTACCGCGCAATACGGAAAAGGCCCCGCGATCCCCGCCGCTCGCACGCAAATTCCCACGCATACCGCTCCACGGAATCCCCGCGGCAATGGTCACCGGAACTCGCTCCCCGGGCTGAACTGGCAACCGGCACCGGGATCGGTGACCTGGAAACTGTTACCGGGAACTGTCACTGGGAACTGTCGACTAAATAGCGTAAAACGCGCACATCCGGTCACGGAGGTCCCCCCATGTCCGTGCAAGCGATGCCCGGCACGAATCCCCATCCGCTGCGCGCCGAAGTGCGCGCCCTCCTCCAGGCGGCGATGGCCGTCTTCACCTTCACCGTCGTCATCGGCATCCTCAACGGCACCGACCTGGTCGATTTCGACCGCAAGCGCATCCTCGCGCACGTCCACGGCGGCACACTCGGCTGGATCACGATGTCCGTGTTCGCCGCCTCGCTCTGGCTCTTCGGCCAGGGCGAACTCACCCCCGGCATGCGCCGCGCCGCCCGCGCGCTGACGGTGTTCGCGATCGTGGCGCTGCCCGTGTTCGCGTTCACGTTCGCCTTCACCTATGGCGAAGCCCGGCCCATCATCGGCAGCTTCGCGCTGGCCGCCATCATTGGCTTCTTCGCGTGGGTCACCATCCGCGCTCGCTGCATGACGCTCTCGGTCGTGCATATCGGCTTTCTCGCGGCGGTCGCGACGTCGGTGGCCGGCGGCGTCCTCGGCGTGCTGCTCGCGACGAAGATCGCGACGGGCCGCGAGGTCCTCCCCGATGGCGGCGCCGATGCCCACCCCGCGACCATGGTCGTCGGCTTCCTCATCCCCGTGGGCATGGCGCTCGCCGAGTGGTGCTTCCACTGGGAGAAGCTGAAGCCGGCGGGCCGCGGCGGCTTCCTTCAGATCGCCCTCCCGTTCCTCGGCGGCATGCTCCTCTTCGGCGTCGGGGCTTATCGTATCGCCAAGATGGGGAAGCTGGCTCTCAAACTGCACCAGGATTCAAAGGCGGAAAAAGAACGCCTTAAAAAAGAAGAGGAACTAAAAAATCCGAAGGTCCCCCCGCTTAAAGTAATCGGATACTTTCTGCTCTGCCTTCTTGGTGTCTTGCTGCTCGCGCTCGTGAGCAACGTAATACACAACGGCGGCCGACTCGGATAAACAAAAAAGCGCCTAAGCCGGGCGTCTTTTTTGCGTTGCTAAACGTTGTCCGTGATGGCGATGTAAAGAGCGAAACCGCCCATAGTGTACCACCGTTTTACAGTCCGAGCAATTCTTTAATCGCGGCACGCTGCGTGTCTTT
>CALKUS010000126.1 GCA_937996755.1 uncultured Pseudomonadota bacterium
ACCACCCAGCCGGTGATTATCTTCCCCATCGCCAAACCAAATCACCGTCCGCTCCGAGTGGCACTTCGCGCTCAACAGTCGCCTTATCGGCGACTGCTGCGAAATGCCGCTGAGGACAAGGATGTCCGATGGGGCGGACCAACGGAGCGCATCCAGGCCAGGGATGGCCCCGCCGTGACAACCCACAGGACCTGATGGACAGCCTGCACTTCCCGCAAGTCTCGGACTGGCGATCACGGCCGGCAGGTCAAGAACCATGAGCCTCCGCCCAGGGGCCAACCAATCCGGCGACAGTCCGCTCTCGACCACCCAGCCGGTGATTATCTTCCCCATCGCCAAACCAAATCACCGTCCGCTCCATGCAGCACGGTCGCGCCCCGAAACCCGCTCCTGCACGGACAGGCGATCCGTCGCGGCCAGGGCCGCTCCCACACCCCAGCTCGACCGGCAGGCGCCCGAGCCGCGACCTGCAACCTCATCACTTCCGCGGCCAGGGCAGCTCCACCGCTTTCGATGCAAGCTGGGGACGTCAAAGCGATCCCACTTCGAACAAGGGTGATGCATCGCGGCCATGCGCCGCTCCAATCTCCCTCGGGTCAGCCTGAGGTCGACGAAGCGATTCCGCCCCCAATCAGGAATCCGCATCGCGGCCATGCGCCGCTCCTGCCTCCCTCGAGACAGTTTGTCGACGCGTTGCGTTCGCGGCTTCGGGAATGGGGGCAGCCGGCTCCGGGAATGGGGAGAGGACAGCCATATCCGTTACGATCGATCCCGCCCGCGAAGGAACCCGCACGCATGCTCGACGGCATCGAGATCGAAACCGGCAAGGAACCGCGCTACAGCGTCATCTGGATGCACGGCCTCGGCGCGGACGGAAACGACTTCGTGCCGATCGTGCCCGAGATCCGCCAGCCCGAGTGGCCGTCCGTGCGCTTCGTGTTCCCGCATGCGCCCGTGCGGCCCGTGACGATCAACGGCGGCATGCGCATGCGCGCGTGGTACGACATCCTCGGCCTGGAGATCGCGAATCGCCAGGACGAAGCGGGCGTGCGTGCATCGATCGGAGAAGTCGAGTCGCTCGTCCAGCGCGAAGAGGAACGCGGCATTCCCTCGAACCACGTGGTCGTCGCCGGCTTTTCGCAGGGTGGTGCGATCGCACTCGCGTCGGGCCTGCGCCACGCGAAGCCGCTCGGCGGCATCGTCGCGCTCTCGACCTACCTGCCGCTCGCCGATCGCACGGAGCCCGAGCTCAACGCTGCGAACCGCGCGACACCCGTGTGGATGGCGCACGGCGAGTCAGACCCAACGATTCCGCACGCGCTCGGCGCGATGAGCCGCGATTGGCTGAAGTCGCACGGCTACGCGGTGGACTGGCACAGCTACGACATGCCGCACTCGGTCTGTCCGGCGGAGATCGCCCACCTGTCGCGCTGGCTGGGCGCCCGTTTCCGCGATTGACGGTGGCCGAACCGTCTTCCCGCGACCAACCCCCAGCGAGCTGGCTGCCCGACTTCTGCAGCCTCTCCGTGGTCGGCGCCGTGATGCTGGTGGCCGAGGTGGTGGTGCTGGTGATCGTGCTTTCGCCGTCGCCGCAGGGCATGGACCTGCAGCGCCTGCTCGTCGCGAGCGTGTTCGGCGAGTGGCTTGCGCTCTGTTGCCTCGTCAGCCTCTGCCGCCTCAAGCCCGTCTGGCTGCGCGTGCAACCGCGGTGGGGACCGCCGATCGCGCTCGCGATCGTGGTTGCCATCGCCGCGCTCGCCAGCGCGCTCGTGAAGTGGATCGACGAGGGCGCGCACCTCGGCCTCACGAACCAGGGCGACAGCCCGTTCGACTTCGCGACGAGCACGACGCTGATCGCGGCGATCGTGTCCTCGGTCCTGCTGCGCTACTACTACGTGCGCGCGCAGTGGCAGCGCGAGACGCGCGCGCAGGCGAAGGCGCAGGTGATCGCACTGCAGGCGCGCATCCGGCCACATTTCCTGTTCAACAGCATGAACACGATCGCGAGCCTCATCCGCACGCGACCCGAAGCCGCGGAGCGCGCGGTCGAGGACCTCAGCGAGCTGTTCCGGGCGGCGCTGGCCGCGGGTGAAGGCATGTCGACGCTCGGCCAGGAGCTCGCGCTCATCGACAGTTACCTCGCCATCGAAACGCTGCGGCTCGGCGAGCGCCTGCGCGTCGACCACGATACGGCGACGCTGCCCGCCGACGTGCCGATCCCGTCACTGCTGCTGCAGCCGCTCGTCGAAAATGCCGTGTTGCACGGCATCCAGCCGCTGCCCGCGGGCGGCGTCGTCGAAATACGCGGCACCGCGACGCCCGAGCGCATCGACCTGAGCATCCGCAACCCGCGGCCCACGGTCGCGCCCGCGCATGCGCGCGGCAACCGCACGGCGCTGGAGAACATCCGCCAGCGCATGCGCTACCACTACGGCGACCGCGGCAAGCTGGAAGTCGATGCGGGCGATGGCTACTATCTGGTTGCCGTGACCATTCCGCGCGCATGAAGGTCCTCATCGCCGACGACGAGCCGCTCGCACGCGAGCGCATGGCAGCGATGCTCGCCGAGCTTCCCGACGTCCAGGTCGTGGGTCAGGCGGCGGACGGCCGCGAGGCCGTGCTGCGCGCCGAAGAGCTGCGCCCCGACTGCGTCATCCTCGACATCGCGATGCCCGTGCTCGACGGTCTCGAGGCCGCGCGGCATCTCGCGCAGCTCGAATCGCCGGTTGCCGTGGTCTTCTGCACCGCCTACGACGAGCACGCGCTCGAAGCATTCGACGCGAGCGCCGTCGACTACCTCGTGAAGCCCGTACGCCGCGAGCGCCTCGCGGCGGCACTCGAGCGCGCGCGCCGCTTCACCGGCGAACGCTTCCGCATGCCGGCCGCACCCGCAGGCCAGCATCCGCAGCGTCGCACGCACATCTGCGCGCGCCTGCGCGGCAACCTGAAGCTCGTCCCGGTCAGCGACATCCTCTACTTCCTCGCCGAGGACAAGTACGTGGTCGTGCACCACGTGGGCGGCGAGGTGCTGATCGAGGAATCGCTGAAGGCGCTGGAAACCGAGTTCGCCGATCGCTTCGTGCGCATCCACCGCAACTGCCTCGTCGCAACCGACCGCCTCGGCGGCCTCAAGCGCACGCCGGACGGCCGAATGTTCGCCGACATCCGCGGCGCCGAAGCGCCGCTCGAGGTGAGTCGCCGCAACCTTCCGTCGCTGCGCAAGCTGGTCAAGGCGCTCTGATCCCGATGGCTACCCCCGCGACGTTGCGCATCGCAACGCGCAAGAGCGCGCTCGCGCTGTGGCAGGCCGAGCACGTGGCGACGCTGTTGCGTCGCGCGCATCCCGCGCTCGGCGTCGAGCTCGTGCCGATGACGACGCGCGGCGACCAGGTGCTCGATCGCCCGCTCGCCGAAATCGGCGGCAAGGGCCTGTTCCTGAAGGAGCTGGAAGTGGCGATGGCGGAGGACCGCGCCGACATCGCGGTGCACTCGTTGAAGGACGTGCCGATGGAGCTCGAGCCGGGTTTCGTGCTGTCGGCGATCCTCGCGCGCGAGGATCCTGCCGACGCATTCGTGTCGCGCACCTACGCGCACATCGACGAGCTGCCATCGGGCGCGCGGGTCGGCACGTCGTCGCTGCGCCGCCAGGCGCAGCTCCGCGCGAAGCGCCCGGACCTGCGCCTCGCCGACTTGCGCGGCAACGTGAACACGCGGCTCGCGAAGCTCGACGCCGGGGAGTTCGATGCCGTGGTGCTCGCCTGCGCCGGGCTGCTGCGGCTCGGCTTCGGCGAGCGCATCCGCTCGCGCATGCAGGCGCCGCAGTGGCTGGCCGCGGCCGGGCAGGGCGCGATCGCGATCGAATGCCGCGACGGCGACGCGCGCGCGCAATCGCTCGTGCGTGTGCTGGACGATGGGCCGACGGCGACATGCGTCGCGGCGGAGCGCGCGATGACGCGACGGCTGCAGGGCAGCTGCCAGGTGCCGATCGCGGCGCAAGCCACGCTCGCGAACGGCGAGCTCGACCTGTACGGCCTCGTGGGCGATGCGACTACGGGCAGGCTGGTGCGCGCGCAGGCACGGGGCGGCGGCGGCGAAGCGGTTGCGCTCGGCGAACGCGTCGCGCAGGCGCTGCTCGATCAGGGCGCGGGCGAGCTGCTCGCGAAGCCCGGTCGTCCCTGATCCGCAACCGCGCGCGGGTCCGCGCCGTAGTAGAGCGTCACGAGGTGGCGCGCCTGCGCGAAGAACAGCCAGCGCTCGACGAACACCGCGAACGTCGCGGGCAGCACGGCCAGCATCGCAACGACCATCGTCGAGCCCGGGCGCGCGGCCGCGAACGCGAACAGCACGGCGCAGGACGTCATCGCGCCCACACAGAGCGCGCGCAGGCGCTTGCCGTGCTTGCGCGCGAGCACGTAGCCCATCTCGCGCAGCAGGAAATTCGCTTCCGTGTGCGGCGACTCGAATACCGAGACGTGGCCGTAGCGACCGAGGCCGGTGGCGCTCTCGCGCGTCGCCGGCAGCGCCTGCGTATCGATGCGGCGCCAGTACGCGATCTTGAGCGCCGCGGCGAGCAACCAGAGCGCAGCGACGACCGCAGCGAACACGTTCGCGTTCGCGGGCGCGGCGGTGAGCGCCAGCGTCCAGCACGCACCCGCTGCGAGGGCGAGCATGAAGAACGCCGGTGCGACGGGCGCCCGCGACCACGCCGGGATCGCCGTCAGCGACGTGTAGATACGCGTCGTCGCGTACAGCGTCGCGAACGCGAGCAGAACGAGCGCGACGGCGGTTGCCTCGTACGGCAGCGCAGGCCAGCGTCCCAGCGCGTGCGCGCCCAGCGCGAGCGCCGGCACGAAAGCGAACAGCGAGAGCCAGGCCTCGCGCGAGAGCCACGAGCTGCGCCACTGCGAGAACGCGCGCCAGGCGCGCGTCTTCACGCCGAGGTGCCAGAACGACGCGAGCAGGCCGCCCGCGAGCAGCGCGAGCGCCGCGGCGAGCACGACGACGACGCGCGCAGGCGCGACGACGCGCAGCCCGAGCGCGAGGTCGACGCCGAGCCACGCGAGCGCGCCGAGGCCGGCGCTCGCGAGCGTGGTGAAAAGGACGACGGACAGGGCCGGGTTCATTCCAGTAGTTCCGCAGTTCAGCGCGACAGCACGCGGTCGAGCCAGCGCAGCAGCGGCGGCAGCTTCGCTGCATCGAGCGTTTCAGCGGGCGCCGGCGCGGGATTCGTGGCCGCCGCGGCCGCATCGCGGCGCGGCCGCGGCGGCAGGTAGCGGTTCACCGGACGGAACCCGGATTCCGGCATGAGCGCATAGCCGCCGCGCTCGGCGACGAGTTTCGACACGGCCGACGACGCATCGCCCAGGTCGCCGAAATGCCGCGCGCGCGTCGGGCAGGCCTGCACGCAGGCGGGCTGGCGATCGGCAGCATCGAGCGTCTCGTTGTAGATGCGGTCGACGCACAGCGTGCACTTCTGCATCGTGCCTTTCACTTCGCTGAACTCGCGCGCGCCGTACGGGCACGCCCACGCGCAGAGCTTGCAGCCGATGCACTTGTCCTCGTCGACCAGCACGATGCCGTCCGACGCGCGCTTGTAGCTCGCGCCGGTCGGGCACACCGTCACGCATTCCGGCACCTCGCAGTGCAGGCACGAGCGCGGGAAGTGCACCGTCATGTGCTTCGCGGGCGCGTTCGCGGTTGCCGGGGCCGTCACCTCGTAGCTGTGCACGCGATTCACCCAGACGCCGAGCGGATCCTTGCCGAAGGCGCGCTCGTCGGGCAGCGGCCCGAACTGGCCGCCGTCGTTCCACTGCTTGCACGCGACGGCGCACGCGTGGCAACCGACGCATGTGTCGAGGTCGATGACGAGGCCGAGCTTCACCGGCGCGACGGGCGGCAGCATGGTCATCGCGACGCGCCCTTCGTCGCGCCGCGCCACATCGCCGCGCTCCAGCGCGCGAGCTGGCGCAGCACCGGGAACTGCGGTTCGGTTTCCGCGGGCGCGGCCGCCTTCGTCAGGCGCACGCGCAGGTCGTACCAACTGGCCTGTCCGGTCACCGGGTCGGCGTTCGCGTAGTGCGACGCAGGCAACCGGTCGGAAATCACGTGGTTCAGCAGGAATCCGCGTTTGCCTTCCGGCGCGTTCGCATCGAGGCCCCAGGCGCCGCGCCGCTTGCCGATCGCGTTCCACGTCCACACCGTGCCGGGCTCGACACCGGCATGCAGCGCGACCGGCACCGTGATGCGGCCCGCGTGCGAATCGACGTGCGCGTGGTCGCCGTCGACGAGGCCAAGCGACGCGGCCGTCGCTGGATTCACGTACAGCACGTTGCGCGCCGCGATCTGCCGCAGCCAGCGGTTCTGCGAGCCCCACGCGTGGTACATGAACATCGGCCGCTGCGTGATCGCGTGCAGCGGGAACTCGGTGGTATCGACGAGCGAACCCTCGAGCGGCTCGTACCAGAACGGCAGCGGATCGAAATACTTCGCGACGCGCGCGCGATGCGCTTCCGGCGGCTGGCGCTCGCCGTGGCCCTGCGCGGCGAGGCGGAAGCGCTGCATCGGCTCGCTGTAGAGCTGCATGACGATCGGCGCCGTGCTGCCGAGGAAGCCCATCGCCTTCGCCCACGCGAGGTAGCCCGCGTTCGCCATCTTGTAGTAACGCGCGCCCTCCGGGATCTCGTGCCTCCAGAAGCAGCCGTTCGCGACGTAGCGCTCGAGTTGCGCGGAATTCGGCGCGCCGACACCGCTCTCCGTGCCGTTCGCGCCGCGCCAGCCCGCGAGCAGCCCGATGCCCGGCGCACGCTCGTGCTCGACCATGTACTGCGGGAAGCCGCCCGGATAACGCGGCGTGCCGTCGTCGCGCACCATGCCGGGCAGCTTCAGGCGCGCGCCGAGGTCGAGCAGAACGGTCTGGAACGGCCGCACGTCGCGATCGGGCGCCAGCACCGGATGGCGGATCGCATCCGCTGCGCTGTCGGCGTCCGAGATCGGGCGGTCGAGCAGCGAGATGCAGTCGTGGCGCTCGAAGTACGTCGTATCGGGCAGCACGAGGTCGGCATACGCGACGGTCTCGGAGGCGTACGCGTCGGCATAGATGACGCGCGGGATGCGGTACTCGCCGGTGGCCTCGTCGACCTCGGTGAGCAGGCGCATCGTGTCGCGCGTCGCCATCGCGGAGTTCCACGCCATGTTCGCCATGAACATCAGCAGCGTGTCGATGCGGTACGGGTCGCCCGCGACGGCGTTGCGGATCACCGTGTGCAGCATGCCGTGCGCGGCCAGCGGATATTCCCAGCTGAACGCCTTGTCGATCCGGCGCGGCTCGCCGCGCTCGTCGACGACGAGGTCTGCCGGTGCCTGCGGGAATCCGAGCGGCGCGGCATCGAGCGCACCGTTGTCCTTGCGCGCCTTGCCGGGCTTCACCGCGGGCGGCGGCGGCTTCGGGAACGGCGGCTGGTAGCGGAACGAGCCGGGCGTATCGATCGCGCCGAGCAGCATCTGCAGCATGTGCAGCAGGCGACAGGTGTTGAAGCCGTTGGAGTGCGCGGAGATGCCGCGCATCGCGTGCATCGCGATCGGTCGGCCGCGCATCGTTTCATGCTGACGGCCGTACGCATCCGTCCAGGCGATGGGCAGCTCGATCGCGCGCTCGTACGCGACTTGGATGATCTCGTCGGCCAGCCGGCGGATCGTCGCCGCGGGAATGCCGCAGCGCTCGGCGACCGCTTCCGCCGCGTTCGACGGATCGAGGAATCGTTCCGCGAGCAGCGCGAACACCGGCTTCGCCCTGCGGCCGTCGGGCAACACGTGCTCGCCGACGACCGCGGGCGACACGTCGATCGCGTCCGCGGGCGCGGCGCCGCGCTCGCGCGTCCAGCACAGCGGCTTGCCGTCGGCGTCGCGCGCGAACAGACCGTCCTCGGCCGTGCCGGGCGCCTGCACCACCAGCCAGTGCGCGTTCGTGTAACGCACGAGGTACTCGAAGTCCACGCGGTCGCGTGCGAGCACTTCGTGGATGAGCGCGCCGGCCAGCAAGCCGTCCGTGCCGGGTCGGATGCCGATCCATTCGTCGGCGATCGCGCCGTAGCCGGTCTTCACCGGGTTCACCGCGACGATCTTCGCGCCGCGGCCCTTCAGCTTGCCGAGGCCCAGCTTGATCGGGTTCGAGTCGTGGTCTTCCGCCACGCCCCAGAGCACCAGGTACTGCGCGTGGTCCCAGTCGGGCTCGCCGAATTCCCAGAACGAGCCGCCGATCGAATACAGGCCGCCCGCCGCCATGTTCACCGAGCAGAACCCGCCGTGCGCGGCGTAATTCACCGTGCCGAACTGCTGCGCCCACCAGCCGGTGAGCGCCTGCGACTGGTCGCGTCCGGTGAAGAACGCGAGCTCGTCGGGATTGCGCGCGCGGATCGCCGACAGCCATCCCGCCGCCGTCGCGAGCGCTTCTTCCCACGAGATCGCCTCGAACTCGCCGCTGCCGCGCGGACCCTTGCGCCGAAGCGGCGTCGTGAGCTTCGCGGGCGACGCCTGCTGTGCGATGCCGGCCGAGCCCTTCGCGCAGATCACGCCGCGGTTCACCGGGTGGTTGCGCGTTCCCTGGAGGTAGCGGATCCGGCCGTCCTTGAGGTGGACGGTGATGCCACACCGGCACGCGCACATGTAGCAGGTCGTGGTGGTGACGGAGTCACCGACCGGCGCGTTGAGATCGAGGCGATGCTCAGACATCTCGCATTTCGCTTTCGAGCCGTCCATGGCGCGACATCCGTTCGCCATCCTGCCTCACCGGCCCGAGCCGCATGAGCCGCCGATAGGGCGGCTCATGAGCGCGGCTCAAGCCACCAACCGGCTCGTTGACGTCGAGTCTGTGGCTCATCGGCAGGGCCTGGCGCGGACCGGGAAAGCGGTGCACAGGATAAGCCCCACGGCGCCCGTTGGGCAGGTCGCGACGAGCACGACGGCATTCCGCCGCGACGGGCTATGCCGCATGATGGCGGCATGGACCGTTACGAACGCATCCTCACGCTGCACCGCATCCTCAAGACCGCGCGCTACCCCGTCGCGTTCGACCACCTCAAGCAGGAGCTCGGCTGCTCGCGCGCGACGCTGTACCGCGACATCGCGTTCCTGCGCGATGCGCTCGGGGCGCCGCTCGACAGCGACAGCGAGCGCCACGCGATCGCGTACGACCGCGAGGAGGCCGAACGTTTCGAGCTGCCGGGACTGTGGCTGTCCAGCGAGGAGCTGCACGCGCTCCTCGCGGTGCACCAGATGCTGTCGCGCTCGGGGCCCGGCGTGCTTTCGTCCGCGCTCGCACCGCTGCGCGCGCGCATCGAGAAGCTGCTCTCGCACCAGGAGAGCGGCAAGCGCTTCGAGCTGTCGCGCATCCGTGTCACGGGCGCGGGTACGCGCAGCGTCGACGAAGGCGTGTTCAGGGCCGTGGCCTCCGCGGTGCTCGAACGTAAACAGCTGCTGTTCCGCTACCGCGCGCGCACCACCGGCGCCGACACGCAGCGGCGCGTCTCGCCGCAGCGGCTCACGTTCTATCGCGAGAACTGGTACCTCGACGCCTGGGACCACGACCGCAAGGCGCTGCGCAGCTTCGCGGTCGACCGCATCGCCGAGCCGAAGCCCGGCGAGGAGCGCGCGTCCGACGTCCCCGAGGCCGAGCTCGACACGCACCTCGCGGGCAGCTACGGCATCTTCTCCGGCCCGCCGAAGGCGTGGGCCACCATCGCCTTCTCGGCGCGCGCCGCCCGCTGGGTCGCGGACGAGCACTGGCATTCGCGCCAGGAAGGCCGCTTCCTCGGCGATGGCCGCTACGAGCTGCGCGTGCCGTACTCGAACGCGCGCGAGTTGCTCATGGACGTGATGCGCTACGGCCCGGACGCCGAGGTGGTCGCGCCCGCACCGCTGCGCGAAGAGGCGAAGATCCTGCTGAAGCTGGCGCTCGGCGCCTACGAATCGGAGTCGAAGCCGATCTGATCCGCAGCATCTCGGCATCTGAGACGCGCGCGTCCGAACCTGCGCTCCCGGAACCCAGGAGCGCCGACATGCCGATCTCCCCCGAAACCCGCGTCTTCATGCGCGCCTTCGCCTGGCGCTGGCTCGCGCTGGGCCTGCTCGCGGTCGCGCTCGTGCCCGCCGCGCGCACCACGCACGCGTGGCTCGGCTGGCTGCCGTTCTGGCTGGTGTGCGCACCACTGCTGGTGCTGGCGCAGCTGGGCGATGCGAGGCAGCTCGTGGTCGCGGTGTTCCGACGCGCACGTCCGCGCCCCGCGCAGGCGCGACGCTTCCGCTAGCCCGCTCTGGAGCGGTTCGACGGCGGAGCGGTTCGTCGCGCGGTCAGAGTCGCGCCTCTGGCCGCGCGGGCCCGGCACGCTCTGCCCGGGATGATCTCGCGCAGCGAAATCATCACGATTCGATTCCGAGTCGCTTGCGTTCCATGCGCCGGAGGAACTCTTCCATGATGCGGCGGTAGAGGTCCTCGCCGAGGTAGGCGTCCTCTATCCCCGCATCGATCGACGGGTTGTCGTTCACCTCGATCAGGACGGGCTTGTCGTTGACCTGCTTGAGGTCGACCCCGTAAAGGCCGTCGCCGATCGACGCGGTGGCGCGCAGCGCGAGCTTCACGACGTCGCCGGGCGCCTCGCGGATCGGCATGGTCTTGAAGCCGCCGGACTTCGCCGTGCCGCGTGCGCCGTGGTTGTAGATCTGCCAGTGGCCGCGCGACATGAAGTACTTGCATGCATAGAGCGGCTGGCCGTCGAGGATGCCGATGCGCCAGTCGAATTCGGTGAACACGAACTCCTGCGCGAGCAGCAGCGAGGTGTGCTGGAACAGGTCGTCCGCCGCCCGGCGCAGGTCGTCGTTGTTCTCGCACTTGTGGATGCCGCGCGAGAACGAGCCGTCCGGGATCTTCAGCACGATCGGGAAGCCCAGCACGTCGGGCAGCTCGGCCAGCTTCTTCGCGTCGTCGCGGTAGAGGATCTCGGTCTTCGGCGTCGGCAGCTTGCGCGACTTCAGCAGGTCGGCCAGGTAGATCTTGTTCGTGCAGCGCAGGATCGACGTGGGGTCGTCGATGACGACCATGTCTTCCTTCTCGGCGCGCAGCGCGAACCGGTAGGTGTGGTTGTCGAGCGCCGTCGTTTCGCGGATGAACAGGCCGTCGTACTCCGCCAGGCGCGCGTAGTCCTTGCTGCCGATCGGGTCGACCTCGATGCCGAGGTCCTTGCCGGCCTCGATGAACGACCTCAGCGCCTTCTTGTTCGAAGGCGGCATGGCCTCGTTCGGGTCGCACAGCATCGCGATGTCGTAGCGGAACTTCTTGCGCGAACGCGGCTTGCGCCAGAGCTTCTTCGAGAACGACTCGAGCGACTGCGCGAACGAGTCTTCCTGCGAATCGGTGAGCGTATGCAGCGCGGCCGGCTTGATCGCGTCGATCTGCCAGACCTTCTGGCGCTCGAACTCGAGGCGCAGGATGGGGCAGGGGAAGATTTCGAACGCCTGCCGCGCGAGGTCGGCGAGCGGCGCGTAGTTCGTCGTGCCGAAGTAGACCAGCAGGCCGAAGTCGGTGGTGTCGCGCCCTTCCTGCGGCAGGAACTTGATGAGCTTCTGGTTCAGGTCCTCGATGTCGAGGCCGTACAGCGAGCGCTTGCGCAGGTCGTTGATCGTGCGCACCGACGGGATCACGCGGTGGCCGCGCGCCTCC
The DNA here is from genome assembly GCA_937996755.1 of uncultured Pseudomonadota bacterium. GTDB lineage: Bacteria > Pseudomonadota > Gammaproteobacteria > Xanthomonadales > Ahniellaceae > CALKUS01. The sequence continues at coordinate 11,711 of CALKUS010000126.1, forward strand.
GCGAGCAGCGACACGTAATACCCGACGCCGAGGTACTTGTAGCTGCGGCAGAGGTTGATGACCTGCGTGCGCTCTTCCTCGCCGGCCGCGATCGGCTGCTTCAGGTATTCCATCGCGGTGATGACGTCGTCGGAGGGGTAGAAGGAACCCCAGTCCGAGGCCTTCTCGACGACGATGTAGAGGCGGCTCATGTCGAGCTCGCGCGCAGTGCTGCGCGGCAGAAACTGGGCGCGGAAGCCGTTCGGGGTCGCATGGGCGCGCGGAGTTTGCCACAGGCGCGCGTTGCCGGGATGCGACGGTTGTCGCGTCGGTCAGGCGACGTTAGCCTGCCGTGATGCCGCGCCCTGCCGACACGCGCGTGCGCCGCGCCCGGCGCAGCGACCTCGACCACCTGCTGGACCTCGAGGCGCGCTGTTTCCGCGGCGACCGCCTGAGCGCACGCCAGTACCGATGGCACCTCGCCGGCGAACGCGCCTGGCTGGCGGTGGCCGAACGCGGCGGCGCGCTCGTGGGCAGCGCGATGGTGCTGTTCCGCCGCGATTCGCGGGCGGCGCGCCTCTACTCGATCGCCGTCGACCCCGCCGCGCGCGGCGGCGGCATCGGGCTTGCGCTGCTTCGTGCCGGAGAACGCGCGGCCCGCGCCCGCGGTGCCGACGAGATGCGCCTGGAAGTGCGCGCGGACAACGCGGCCGCGATCGCGCTGTACGAGCGGGAGGGCTACCGGCGGTTCGGGCGTCGCGACGGTTACTACGAGGACGGCGCCGACGCGCTCCGCTTCCGGCGCCGGCTCCGCTAGCGGAGCGTCCCCAGCATGCCGTGCACCTCGTGCGACATCGCGGCGAGGAAGCCGGCGAGGCCGAGGTAGAGCGCGCCGTACTTCACCTTCACGGCGACCGGCTGCTCGTAATAGCCGTCGGGCACGTGTTCGCGCCAGGTCCCGCGCCAGGCCGAGACGATCGACGGGAACGCGAACACGACGATCAGCAGGATCATCGGGCTCGGGCGCCACAGGAACAGCGCCACGAGCAGCGGCGCGCCCACCAGCCAGATGCGCGGCGACAGCACGCCGACCACACGGCCGCCGTCCAGCGGCTTCACCGGGATGAGGTTCCAGAGGTTGATCATGAAGCCCGCATAGGCGAGCGCGAGCAGGAGCGTCGAGCCCTCGACGCGCGCGGCCCAGTAGCAGGCGAGCGCGCCCACCGTGCCGGCCAGCGGGCCGGCGAGCGCGATCCAGGCCTCGCGCTCGGCGTCGAGCGGCTGGTCCTTCAGCTCGATCCAGGCGCCGACGAACGGAATGAACGTGGGCGCGCCGACCGCGAGGCCCATGCGCCGCGCCGCGACGTAGTGCCCCATCTCGTGCACGAAGATCAGCAGCACGAAGCCGACTGCGTAGCGCCAGCCGAGGATCAGCGCGTACGCGAACACCGACAGGATCATGGTGCCTGCCGTTATCGCGATCTTTCCGAATTTCGCGCCCTTGAAAAGTAGCAGCAGCAACTTGAGCATTGCGTTTCGGCCTCAGCTCCGGCTGTGGCGCGCCCGCATCCCTGCGGTCCGTCCCTTCGCCATCCATGGCTCACCCGATCGAGCGCAGCCGACGCCGATGGGGAATCGGCTCAGCGCGCTCGATCGACCCTTGACCAGCAGCAACAGCAGTTTCAGCATCGTTCGCCCCCGCGACTCGCGCGCACGGTAGCACGCGCGATTCGCGATGCCCGTAGAATCGCGGGAAGCGATTTCCGGAGCTTCCCGATGCGAACCATCCACCGCGCGACCGCGCTCGTGCTCCTCCTCGCGCTGCTCGCCGGCTGCGGCTTCAAGGGCGACCTCGTGAAGCCGGGCGAGGAGACCCCGCCTGCGAAGGAAGACCCGGCGAAGCGCGATCCCGTGCAGGGCTGAACGCCGCGTGGCGACCCCGTTCACCCGGATGCAAGGCGTCGGATATCTCCGGGGCCGGGGGTGTCCGTGCACATGACGCCCTTCACCAAGATGCATGGCGCCGGCAACGACTTCGTCGTCATCGACCGCCGCCGCGCTGACGTGCCGTTGCCACGCGAGCGCGTGCGCGCGCTCGGCGATCGCCATACGGGCATCGGCTTCGACCAGCTGCTCACGCTCGAGCCCGCGCGGAACGCCGCCAGCGTCGCGGCGTATCGCATCTACAACACGGACGGCAGCGACGCCGAACAGTGCGGCAACGGCGTGCGCTGCCTCGTCGCCTGGCTCGCGCGCGACGGCGGGGTCGGCCACGGCAGCATCGTGCTGGATGGTCCGGCCGGCCCGGTCGCGTGCGCGATCGACGCCGACGGTCGCGTGCGCGTCGAGATGGGCGTGCCGCGCTTCGATCCGGCTGCCGTGCCGTTCGACGCGCCGGCCGACGCGCCGCTGCACGCGATCGAGATCGACGGCCAGCGCATCGAGCTGGCCGTCGCGTCGATGGGCAATCCGCACGCCGTGCTGGAAGTCCTCGACGTCGACACCGCGCCCGTCGCCTCGCTCGGCGCGCGGCTCGAGCGCCACGCGCGGTTCCCGCAGCGCGCGAACATCGGCTTCGCCCAGGTGCGCGCGCCCGACGCGATCCGCCTGCGCGTGTTCGAGCGCGGCGTCGGCGAAACGCTCGCGTGCGGCAGCGGCGCGTGCGCGGCGGTCGCGACGCTCGCGCGGCGCGGCCGCGTCGGCCGGCGCGTGGCGGTTACACTCCCGGGCGGGACGCTCGACATCGAATGGAGCGGCGAGGGCACGCCGATCGTGATGTCCGGGCCCACTGCATTCGTATTCGAAGGCACGCTTCCGACATGACCGAGACATCCACGCGCAACGACCTCGCCGCCGCCGACGTAGCCGCGTACCTGCGGCGCAACCCGCAGTTCCTGGCCGACTACCCGGAGCTCGCGCTCATGCTCATGCTGCCGCGGCAGCAGGGCGAGACCACCTCGCTCGCGAGCTACCAGCTGGAAGTGCTGCGCGACAAGAACCGCGCGCTGAACCGCCGCCTGCACGAGCTCGTGGCGATCGCGTCGGAAAACGAACAGCTGGTCGCGCGCGTTCACGCGTTCACGCTGTCGCTGATGCGCGCGCAGGGCCTGTCGGAAACCTTGCGTCGCGTCGTCGCCACGCTGAACGAAGACCTCGCGACCGACCTCGTGCGCGTGCTGCTGTTCTCGCCGCCACCGGGCGTCGAGCCGGCCGACTGGCTGCTCTGCCTGCCGCGCGACCATTCCAGCCTGCAGCCGTTCGGCGAGTTCTTCGGTCGCGGCGAGCCGCTCTGCGGCCGCCTGCCGCCGGAGAAGCTGTCGCTGCTGTTCGGCTCGCGCGCCGCCGACGTGCGCAGCGCCGTGCTGCTGCCGGTACCGTCGCGCGGCATGATCGCGGTCGGCAGCACGGACCCGAACCGCTTCCACCCGGGCATGGGCACGATGTTCCTGAAGCTCATCGCCGACGCCGTCGCCGCGGCCATGGCGCGCTTCGATCCGGGCTGAGTCGAAACGCGCCGTGCAGGCCGCGATCGACGCGTTCCTGGGCCAGCTCGCCGTCGTGCGGCGCGTGTCGCCGCGCACGATCGCCGCGTATCGCGACGACCTCGCGCGGCTCGCGGCATTCGCGCAGGCACAGGGCGTCGCGGACGCAACGGACCTGCGCGCCGACCACCTGCGCGGCTTCGTCGCGGCGGAAAGCCGCCGGGGCATCGGCGGGAAGTCGTTGCAGCGGCGGCTCTCCGCGTGTCGCAGCTTCTTCCGCTGGCTGCAGCGCGAGGGGCGGATCGCGCACAATCCCGCCGACGGCGTACGCGCGCCGAAGGCGCCGCGCCGGCTGCCGCAGGTGCTGGACGCCGACGAAGTCGGCGCGCTGATCGAGGCGCCCGCCGAAGGCGCACTCGCCACGCGCGACCGTGCGATGCTGGAGCTCTTCTACTCCTCCGCGCTGCGCCTCTCCGAGCTCTGCTCGTTGCGCTGGCGCGACCTCGACCTCGCGCAAGGCCTCGTGCGCGTGACCGGCAAGGGCGCGAAGATGCGCGACGTGCCGGTCGGCAGCCATGCGGCGGCGGCGCTCGCCGCCTGGCGCAGCGAGTCCGGCGGGCAGGCCGACGCGCCGGTGTTCACCGGCCGCGGCGGCGCGCCGATCGCGCCGCGCACGGTGCAGGCGCGCCTGGCGCACTGGGCGAAGCAGCAGGGCAGCTGGAAACGCGTGCATCCGCACGTGCTGCGCCACTCGGCCGCCAGCCACGTGCTGGAATCGAGCGGCAACCTGCGCGCCGTGCAGGAGATGCTCGGCCACGCCGACATCGCCACGACGCAGGTGTACACGCACCTCGACTTCCAGCACCTCGCGAAGGTGTACGACGCCGCGCACCCGCGCGCGCGGGCGAAGCCCCGGCGCTGAGCCTCCGTCCGAGGGTTGAGATCGGGCATGCCGCCCACACCTGCTGGGTTCCGGCATCGGAGCACCCATGCAGCACAAACCCGACCAGTTCTACGGCACCACGATCGTGTCCCTGCGGCGCGACGGCAAGGTCGCGCTCGGCGGCGACGGCCAGGTGACGCTGGGCAACACCATCATGAAATCGAACGCGCGCAAGGTGCGCCGGCTCGCGAACGGCAGCGTCATCGCCGGCTTCGCGGGTGCGACGGCCGATGCCTTCACGCTGTTCGAGCTGTTCGAATCCAAGCTCGAGCGGCACGGGGGCCAGCTCACGCGCGCGGCCGTCGAGCTGGCGAAGGAGTGGCGTACCGATCGCCGCCTCGGCCGGCTCGAGGCGCTGCTCGCCGTGGCCGACAAGGAAGCGTCGCTGATCATCACCGGCAACGGCGACGTGCTCGAGCCCGAGCACGGCCTGATCGCGATCGGCTCGGGCGGCCCCTACGCACAGGCCGCCGCGAAGGCGCTGCTCGAGAATTCCGAGCTGAGCGCGCGCGCGATCGTCGAGCGCGCGTTGAAGATCGCCGGCGACATCTGCATCTACACGAACCACAACACCACGATCGAAGAGATCTGAATCCCGTGCCCGAGCTGACTCCCAGGGAAATCGTCGCCGCGCTCGACGCGCACATCGTCGGCCAGGCTGCCGCCAAGCGCGCGGTCGCGATCGCGCTGCGCAACCGCTGGCGCCGCATGCGCGTCGACCCGTCGCTGCGCAACGAGGTGACGCCGAAGAACATCCTCATGATCGGGCCCACCGGCGTGGGCAAGACCGAGATCGCGCGCCGCCTCGCGGCGCTCGCGAACGCGCCTTTCATCAAGGTCGAGGCGACCAAGTTCACCGAGGTCGGATACGTCGGCAAGGACGTGGAGACGATCATCCGCGACCTCATGGACGCGTCCGTGAAGATGGTGCGCGACGCGGCGAAGGTCCGCGTGCGCGACGTGGCGGAGCGCGCGGTCGAGGAACGACTGCTCGATGCGCTGCTGCCGCGTGCGCAGGCGCAACGGCTCTGGAACGAAGCGCCGCAGGCGTCGCCCGAGGAGAACGCGACGCGCGAGAAGTTCCGGCAGATGCTGCGTGCGGGCGAGCTTGACGAGCGCGAGATCGAGATCGAGACCTCCGCTTCCGTCGGCGTCGACATCATGACGCCGCCCGGCATGGAGGAAATGACGCAGCAGCTCAAGGGCATGTTCCAGCAGCTCTCGGGCGGCAAGACGCAGAAGCGCAAGGTGCCGGTGCGCGCCGCGCGGCCGCTGCTACTCGAGGAAGAAGCGGGCAAGCTCGTGAACGACGAGGAGATCCGGGCGCAGGCGGCCGAAGCGTGCGAGCAGCACGGCATCGTGTTCATCGACGAGATCGACAAGGTCTGCCAGCGCTCCGACTGGGGCGGCGCGGGCGTGTCGCGCGAAGGCGTGCAGCGCGACCTGCTGCCGCTCGTGGAAGGCTCGTCCGTGAGCACGAAGTACGGCGCGATCAACACCGACCACATCCTGTTCATCGCGTCGGGCGCGTTCCACCTCGCGAAGCCGTCCGACCTGATCCCGGAGCTGCAGGGCCGCTTCCCGATCCGCGTCGAGCTCAACGCGCTCTCGGTGGACGACTTCAAACGTATCCTCACCGAGCCGACGGCCGCGCTCACCAAGCAGTACCAGGCGTTGCTGGCGACGGAAGGCGTCGCGATCCGCTTCACGGATTCCGCCGTGCAGCGGCTCGCCGAGATCGCGCATTCGGTGAACGAGCGCCAGGAGAACATCGGTGCGCGGCGCCTCTCGACGGTGCTCGAGCGCCTGCTCGACACGCTGTCGTTCGATGCTTCCGAACGTTCCGGCAGCGCGATCGAGATCGACGGCGCCTATGTCGACGAGCATCTGTCGACGCTGGCACGGAACGAGGACCTGTCGCGCTACATCCTGTGAATGTCGCCGCCCCGGCGGCGACGGAAATCGGGAATCGGACGTGGGTCATGGGCGGAGCGGTATCCGCAAGTCCCCGACCGCCTTCGCTTTTCCGGTGTCCGGTTTCCGACCGCCGATTTCCGGCCTGATCCACGGTTAACGCCGCTTCGACGGGGATCGCGGTAGCATTCGCGCCATGAGGTATCCGTCATGACCAAGGTCGTCGAACTGCGCCAGCGCGGGCTGCGCGCGCGCATCCGCGAAGCGCACGAATCCGGCGCCCTCGTGCGCCTGTGGCGCGCCGAGCACGAGGCGGCGAGCTTTTCCGGCTACGTCGCGGCGCTGGGCAAGGAATTCTTCCTGCTGTGGGCGCTCGGCGACTACATCGGATTCGACGGCCTGTACGCGCTGCGCTACCGCGACGTCACCGAGATCGAGGTGCCCGACAAGAACGCGGGTTTCCTCGCGAAGGCGATGAAGCTGCGCGGCATCGAGCCCGACTGGCCGGCCGACTTCGGGCTGGACGACGTCGAGCAGGTGATGCGCTCCGCTGCGCAATACGCGCGCGTGGTCGGCGTGCACGTCGACACCGAAGGTGAGGACGAAGTCTGTTACGTCGGTCGCCTGCTCGGCTTCGACGGCGACGGCATCCTGCTGCAGGAGATCACGCCGGACGCGGAATGGCTGCGCGAAACGTCGTTCTTCGGGTTCGACGAGGTGTCGGCGGTCGCGTTGCGCGGCCCCTACCACGAGGCGCTCGTCGAGGTGGCCGGCCCGCCGCCGGACGACGTGCGCCCGTTCAACCGCGACCGCGAAACGTTCCACTGACCGCGGCCATGGCGGCGCGCGCCTGCCTGTTCGCCGTGGCGTTCGGGCTCGCGTGCCTGGCGGGATCCGACGCGCGCGCCGAGCGGCTGCAGGCCGCCGAGCTCGCGCTGCCGGACGCGTTCCGCGAGGTGCCCGCGCACGAGCTGCTCGGTGTCGACCACGACGAAGCGCTGGCGTTCGCGGTCACGCTGCCGCGGCTGTATCGCTCCTACCAGTCGGCCGAGGACCTCGACGGCAACGTGATGTGGGCGAAGCCCGCGGACTGGACGCGCGTGCGCCATCGCAAGCGACTGTCCGGCCTGTACGGCGCGTTCGTGGTGATGGTGTCCGACCTCGTGCGCTGGTCGCCGAAGCACGGCGAGTTCCGCGACGGCACCGGCATGAACGACACCAACATGGCCGAGCGCCTGGCCGGGCACGACGCGAAGAACGTGCGCGTTTCGCGCATCGATCGGCCCGGCGTGCCGATGCTGCTGGTGGAGGCCGATCTTTCGCACCTCGAGACGCTGCGGGCGATCTACGTCGCGACGCCGCGCGGCACGCGCAAGCTCTACTACCTGCCGCAGCGGCCGTGGTCGGAAGCCGACGACATCATCTGGGCGCGGCTACGCGATAGTCTCTCCGGCGGACCGATCAAGGATGCCCGCCCGCCACGATGAGCCGCCCCCGCCCCACCGACATCCGCCTGCACCGCGCATCGCACGTCCTCGAAGTCGAGTTCGACACGGGCGAAGCGTTCCGCCTGCCGTGCGAGTTGCTGCGCGTGATGAGCCCGAGCGCCGAAGTCATGGGCCATGGCCCGGGCCAGCGCGTGCTGCAGGTCGGCAAGCGCAACGTGAACATCGACGCCATCAATCCGGTCGGCAACTACGCGGTGCAGCTGTCGTTCGACGACGGCCACCAGACCGGGCTGTATTCCTGGGACACGCTGTACGACCTGGGCAAGCACCAGGCCGAGCACTGGGAACGCTACCTCGCCGAGCTCGAGGCGGCGGGTGCGTCCCGGTGAGCCTCACGCGGGGACGGGGGTAGTTACGGAGGACCTTGACTACCCCCGTCCCCATTTCTGGCGAATCGCGTTCTGGCTGGCGATCGCCGCGGGCGCGGCCCTGCGCCTGTTCGCCCTGGACTGGCGGCCGCTCCATCACGACGAGGCGGTGAACTGGTGGTTCGGCGGGCGCTGGCTCGCCGGCGAGTTCCGCTACGACCCCGGGAACTACCACGGGCCGCTGTTGTTCGCGCTGGCAGGTTGGCTGCGCCCGCTCGCCGACTTCGGCGAATGGGGCGTGCGCCTGCCGGTCGCGCTCGCGTCGACGTTCCTGCCCGTGGCGTTGCTGCCGCTGCAGCGCGTGCTCGGCTGGCGCACGCTCGCGCTCGTGGCCGCGCTGCTCGCGACGTCGACGACGCTGCTGTGGGTCGGTCGCTATTTCATCCACGAGACGCTGCTGGTCGCCGCGAGTCTCGCGGCGGCGGCGTGCTTCGCGCGCTGGATCGCGACGCGCGACGGGCGCGCGTGGGCCGGGGCCGCGTTCGCCGTTGCGGTGATGTTCGCGCTCAAGGAGACGACGATCGCCACGCTCGCGGCGTTCGCGGCGGCGGTCGGCGTCGCGGCGCTGCCGGCCTGGCGTGCGGGCGAGACGCCACGAGCGCTCGCCGCGCGCCTGTGGCCCGGACCGCGGCACGCGGCGATCGGTGTCGGGGCGGGCGCGCTGCTGCTCGCGTGGGGGTATACCAGCGGCTTCACGCACGCCGGTGGCCTCGTCGACTTCGGGCGCGCGTTCGCGTTGTGGTCGCACACGGGCGCGGCGGGCGCGGGGCACGAGAAGGCGTGGTGGTACCACGCGGCGCTGCTCGGCCGTTACGAGCCCGGGCTGCTGTTGCTTGCGGCGGCCGCGTGGCCGCGCCTGCGCCGGGGCGATCCGTACGCACTGTTCGTCGCGACCTGGTTCGTGGCGTTGCTCGCGGCGTACTCGATCACGCCGTACAAGACGCCGTGGCTCATCGTGAACGCCACGTTGCCGCTCGCGCTGCTCGCGGCGCTCGCGGTCGACGACTGGCTCGCGCGGCGGCCGCGCGCCGCGTCCGGCGCGTTCGTCGTGGCGCTCGTGCTGCAGCTCGTGCTCGCGGCGCGACTGTCGTTCCTGCATTTCACCGACGAACGCGAGCCGATGGTGTACATGCAGCACACCGAGGTGGTCCGCGACCTCGCCGCCCGCGTGGTCGCCGCCAGCGCAAGGCTCGGCGGCGGCGCCGTCCTGATCGAGAGCGGCGAATCGTGGCCGCTGCCGTACTACCTGCGCGCGCTGCGCAAGGTGAGCTACTCCAGCGGGCCCTACAACGAGGCGAACGAGCCCATCGTCCTCGTCGACACGCGCCTCGGCGACGTGCCGCCGCGCGAGGCGGAGCGCTACACCCGCGAACAGGTCGACGTGCGGCCGAACCAGGGCTACGTGCTGTGGCTGCGCCGCGATTCCCGGTAACCTGCGACGCGACATGAGCGAGAACCCCGACAAGACCGACTTCGGCTTCCGCGAAGTTGCGCCCGCGGAAAAGACCCGCCTCGTGCGCGAGGTGTTCGCGTCGGTCGCGCCGAACTACGACGTGATGAACGACCTGATGTCGTTCGGCGTGCATCGGCTCTGGAAGCGCTGGTTCGTCGCGACGAGCGGCGTGAAGCGCGGCGACCGCTGCCTCGACCTGGCGGGTGGCACGGGCGATATCGCGGCGCTGCTCGCGAAGGCGGTCGGCCCGGAAGGCGAAGTGGTGCTCACCGACATCAACGCCGCCATGCTGGGCGTGGGGCGCGATCGCCTCTTCGATCGCGGCATCGTCGGCAACGTCCGCACGAGCCTGGCCGATGCGTCCGCGCTGCCGTTCGCGAGCGCGCGCTTCGACCTCGTCACGATCGCGTTCGGGCTGCGCAACGTCACCGACAAGCTCGCCGCGCTGCGCGAGATGCGCCGCGTGCTGAAGGCCGGCGGCCGCGCGCTCGTGCTCGAGTTCACGCCGGACGTCGCCGCGCCGCTGAAGCCGTTCTACGACGCGTATTCGTTCCACGTGCTGCCGCGCATCGGCAAGCTGGTCGCCGACGACGAAGCGAGCTACCGCTACCTCGCCGAATCGATCCGCAAGCACCCGGCGCCGGACGAGCTGCGGGCCATGATGGAAGCGGCCGGGTTCGCCCGTTGCGCGTACACGCGCATGACCGGCGGCCTGGTCGCGATCCATTCCGGATACGCCGTCTGAGAGCGGGGAGCGGGGAGCGGGGAGCGGCAAGAGCCGTTCGCGTCCGGTTTTTCCGGCTTTTGCCGCTCCCCGCTATCCGCTCCCGGCTCCCGAGTACACTGGCGCCCCCCGCGTACGCCAGCCTGCCCCATGCGCCTCATCACCCTGCTGATGCTCACCCTGTTCGCCACGTCCGCCGTCGCGCTCGACGAGCACAGCTATGCGCGCTACGACCGCGTGCGCGTGCGCGAGCTGTACCTCGACCTCGACGCCGACTTCGCGAAGAAGGAGCTCGCGGGTTTCGCGGAGCTCTCGCTCGACTGGCAGGACGCTGGTGCGCGCACGCTCGACCTCGACACGCGCGACCTCGCGATCGAGCGCGTCGCGTTCGCGGACGGGCAGGGCGACTGGCATCCGGTGCAGCACAAGCTCGCCGCGCGCGACGCGGCGCTCGGCGCGAAGCTCTCGATCACGCTGCCGCGCCAGGCGCCGCGCGTGCGCATCTGGTACCGCACGTCGCCGAACGCCTCGGGCCTGCAGTGGCTCGACGCGGCGCAGACGCAGGGCAAGCGCCACCCGTTCATGTTCAGCCAGTCGCAGTCGATCCACGCGCGTTCGTGGGTGCCGCTGCAGGACACCCCGGCCGTACGCTTCACGTATCGCGCGCGCATCACCACGCCGGACGGCCTGCGCGCCGTGATGAGCGCCGACAACGATCCGCAGGCGACCGGCGCCGGCGGCTGGCGCTTCTCGATGCCGCAGAAGATCCCGTCGTACCTGCTCGCGATCGCGGTCGGCAATCTCGAGTTCCGCAGCCTCGGCGCACGCACCGGCGTGTACGCCGAGCCCGAGCGCATCGCAGCGGCCGCGAACGAGCTGGTCGATACCGAGAAGATGGTCGATGCGGCCGAAGCGCTGTACGGCCCGTATCGCTGGGGACGCTACGACATCCTCGTGCTGCCGCCGAGCTTCCCGTTCGGGGGCATGGAGAACCCGCGCCTCACGTTCGCGACGCCGACCATCATCGCAGGCGACCGCAGCCTCGTGTCGCTGATCGCGCACGAGCTCGCGCACTCGTGGTCGGGCAACCTCGTCACCAATGCCGCGTGGAAGCACTTCTGGCTCAACGAAGGCTTCACCACCTACGTCGAGAACCGCATCGTCGAGGCGCTGTACGGTCGCGAGATGGCGCTCATGCAGCAGGTGATCGAGCAGACCGAGCTGTTCACCGACATGAAGGACCTCGCGCCCGCCGACCAGTGGCTCGTGCCCGAGATCGGCGCGCACCGCGATCCGGACGAGGTCTATTCCGACGTGCCGTACGCGAAGGGCGCGTGGCTGCTGCGCACGCTCGAGAAGCGCGTGGGCCGCAAGGCGTTCGATCCGTTCCTGCGCGGCTGGTTCGACGCGCACGCGTTCCAGAGCGTCACGACCGAAGATTTCCTCGCCTACCTGCGCAAGAATCTGCTGAAGGACCACCCGACCGCGATCACGCAGGCCGAGCTCGACGCGTGGCTGTACGCGCCCGGCGTGCCGAAGGACGCGTTGCTCGCCCACTCGTCGAGCTTCACCACGATCGATGCGACGCGCGAGCGCTGGCTCGGCGACGAGCTCGAGGCGGAGAAGATCGGCGCGAAGGGCTGGGTCACGCAGGAGTGGCTGCACTTCCTCGACGGCATCCCGGCCGACATCGGCCCCGAGAAGCTCGGCGAGCTCGATCGCGCGTGGAAGCTCACGCAGACCGGCAACAGCGAGATCGCGTTCCGCTGGTTCCGCACGGGCATCCGCGCCGGCTACGTGCCGATCCGCGAGCCGCTGCGCGCGTACCTCGTCGAGATCGGCCGCCGCAAGCTGGTCGTGCCGTTGTACGAGGAGCTCGCGAAGTCGCCCGCGGACAAGCGCTGGGCGCTCGAGGTCTACCGCGTCGCGCGCCCGGGCTACCACCCGGTGACGCAGCACACCGTGGACCAGAAGCTCGGCCTGGCGAAGTGACGTGAGGCGTTTCCTGCGCGCGCTCGCGATCGGCACGGGCGTGCTGCTGCTCGCGTTCGCGTTCGTCTACTTCTTCCGCCCGGCGTGGCTGCTCGAGGCCGAGTTCGCCCGCCTCGCCGCGCCCGCTGGCCTGCGCGAGCACCGCATCACCGTGGGCGACCACGAATGGGCGTACTACGACGGCGGGAAAGGCCCCGTCATCGTGCTCGTCCACGGTTTCGCGGGCTACAAGGAGTACTGGCTGGACCTGGCGCGCCGGCTGGTGCAGGACCATCGCGTCGTGATCCCCGACCTGCCCGGCTGGGGCGAGTCGCAACGACGCGACGATGCCGACTACGGCGTCGCGGCGCAGGCGCAGCGCCTGCGCGCGTTCCTCGACGCGCTCGCGCTCGACGACGTACTGCTCGTCGGCCACTCCATGGGCGGCCACATCTCGGGGCTCGACGCCGCGAACGGCGATCCACGCGTCGCCGCGCTCGCGCTCGTCGATTCCGCGGGCTTCCGCTTCGAGCCGAACGCGTTCGTGAAGCGGCTGATCGCCGGCGAGACGCCGTTCAACTTCGCCGACCGCGCGTCGTTCGATGCGTTCATGCACGAGTTGTTCACCGACCCGCAGTGGCTGCCGCCGCGCGTGAAGGACGTGCTCATCGAGCGCAACGTCGCGGACCATGCCTTCCACGAGCGCATGCTGCGTGCGATCACGCAACCCGACGTCGCGTTCCAGCTGGAGGCGCGCCTGTCCGAGGTGAAGGTGCCCGTGCTGGCGCTCTGGTGCCGCGACGACAAGCTGCTGGACGTGGCGTCCATGGACGCGATCTCGCGCGCGCGGCCCGATGCGACGCTCGTGAAGCTCGGGCCGTGCAGCCACATGCCGATGATGGAGCAGCCCGACGCGGTCGCGCAGGCGCTGCGCGACTTCGAATCGTCGCCGTAGGGCAGCTCAGGCGCCGATCTTCGCGCGCAGCGCCCTGGCCTGCGCGAGCCAGTCCTTTTCCTTGCGGCGGTAGTACGCCGGCGCCGTGCGCTCGCGCTTCGCGACGTCCGCGAGCACGACACGCGCCTCGGCGAGGCGCTCGCGTTCGACCAGCAGCTCGGCGTAGCGCACGCGCGCTTCCTCGCCCGGGAAGCTCGTGGCGAGCGCCTCGTACTCGTGCAGCGCCGCGTCGTGCTCGCCGAGCTGCGCGAGCGCGCGCGCGTACAGCAGGTGGCCGTCGGCGGAACGGAAGGCCGGGTTCGCGGCGATGAGCGCGTCGAGCGTCTCGCGCGTCGCGCGCGCGTCGCCGCGCGCGAACTGCGCCTGCGCGAGGCCGAGCAGGATGTCCGGCTCGTTCGCGTGCGGGCCCTGGCGGCAGCTGCGGAACAGCATCTCGGCCTGGTCGGCGTCGCCGAGCTCGAGCGCCTCGCGCGCCAGGCGCAGGCGGTTGTCGACGGTGTCGGCCGCCTCGAGCTTCGCTTCCATGCGGCGCTTGTCGCGCTGCGGATCGATGCTCTTCACCACGTTGCGCGCCGCGCGCCGCGCGCGCGGGTCGTCGCGCAGGTCGGGGATCACCTGGGTGAACACGTAGACGAGCGAGCCCAGGTACGAGCCCACGAGGATGATCCAGAGCCACCAGTACGGTCGCCCCGTGCGCACCATGTGCACGAGGCAGAAGAACTGCAGCAGGACCGAGCCGGCGATGAGGATGGGCATGGCGTGCGCCCGCGTCTTGGCGGCGCACACCTTAGCGCAGGAACGGCGAAAGCCGCGACCGCCCGGGGGGGCGGGCGCGGCCTTGCGGCGAACCGATCAGTCGAACTTCGGCGGCTCGCCGCTGAAGCGCTGTGCCTTCGCGCCTTCGATCGTGCCGACCGTCGCGCTGTCGTGCACGTACAGCTCCACCTCGTGCTCGAAGCGCAGCGTGCCTTCGACGACGGCGCCGGCCTCGATGATCACGCGCGGCGGACGCTGCGGCTTGCCCCACGAGATCCAGCCGTTGTTCGGCTTCTCGACGAGGATGCCGCCCTCGACGCGCGCGCCGCTGCCGATGCGGATGTCGCCCTGCACCGTTTCGATGCCGCCCGCGACGTGCGCGCGCGCCAGCCGGATGCCGCCGTTGACGTTGCTGAGCTTCCCGCCGACGTCGGCGTCGTCTTCGAGCTGGATGCCGCCGTTCACCGTCTCGACGTCGTTGCGCACGATCGCCTTCGTGCCGATCGTGACGCCGCCGTTCACGGTGTCGATGGACTCGGCCTGCACGCCGTCCTCGAGGTGGATGCCGCCGTTGACGGACTCGACCGAGCCGACCTTCGAGCCGCTGCCGACGTGGACGCCGCCGTTGACGGTCTCCAGCGAGTCGGCGGTGGAATTCGCCTCGATGCTGATCCCGGAATTGACCTTGTCGACGCTGCCGTAATCGCGGGCCGTGGCGACGGACGTCGCGGCGGCCAGTGCGGGCAGGGCGAGGGCGATGGCGAAGCGGAGCGTGAGTTTGCGCATGGGTGTCTCCCCGTGGAAGCGATGGTTCCTGCAGCGTCCGATGCGCCGGCGCCGCGGAGGGTTTAGCGTGACTTCCGGGCTACAGGCCCTAGAATCCGGCGGCCAACGGCCAGACGCGACCCCCGTGACGACTCCGAAGCCCATCCTGCTCCTCATCCTCGACGGCTGGGGCCACCGCGACGCGGCGGAGCACAACGCGATCGCGCAGGCGCGCACGCCGAACTGGCAGCGCCTGTTGCGCGAATGCCCGCACACGCTGGTGGCGACGCATGGCCTGCGCGTCGGGCTGCCCGACGACCAGATGGGCAATTCCGAGGTCGGCCACATGAACATCGGCGCGGGCCGCGTCGTGTACCAGGACCTCACGCGCATCGACGAGGCAATTCGCGACGGTTCGTTCGGCGCGAACGCCGCGCTGCTCGGTGCGATCGACGCGGCGAAGCAGCGTGGAGCGACGCTGCACGTGTTCGGGCTGCTGTCGCCCGGCGGCGTGCATTCCAGCGAGGACCACATCTTCGCGTTCCTGGCGCTCGCGCTCGCGCGCGGTGCACCGGCCGTCGCCGTGCACGCGTTCCTCGACGGGCGCGACACGCCGCCGCAGAGCGCCGAGCCGAGCATCGCGCGCCTCGTCGCGTTCTGCGCCGCGCACCCGCGCTGCCGGGTGGCGACCGTCTGCGGACGCTACTACGCCATGGACCGCGACCAGCGCTGGGAGCGCGTCGAGCCGGCGTACCGCGCGATCACGGACGCGCAGGCCGAGCATCGCGCGCCGGACGCGCTCACCGCGCTGCGCGAAGCGTACGCGCGCGGCGAGACCGACGAGTTCGTGAAGCCGACGGTGATCGCGGGCCACGCGCCGATGGCCGACGGCGACGCCGTGGTCTACATGAATTTCCGCGCCGATCGCGCACGCCAGCTCACGCAGGCGTTCGTCGATCTCGCGTTCGCGGGCTTCGCGCGCCCGCGCGCGATCGCGCTTTCGGCGTTCGTCACGTTGACCGAGTACGCCAGGGGCCTGGCCGTAACGGCCGTGGCCTGGCCGCCGCAGGGCATGGCGAACACGCTGCCGGAATACCTGGCGTCGCTCGGCCGCAAGCAGCTGCGCATCGCGGAAACCGAAAAGTACGCGCACGTCACGTTCTTCTTCAACGGCGGCCGCGAGCAGCCGTTCGACGGCGAGGACCGCGTGCTCGTGCCGTCGCCGAAGGTGGCGACGTACGACCTCAAGCCGGAGATGAGCTGCCCGGAAGTCACCGAGAAGCTCTGCGCGGCGATCCGTTCGCGCGCGTACGACCTGATCGTGTGCAACCTCGCGAACGCCGACATGGTCGGACACACCGGCGTGTTCGCGGCGGCCGTGAAGGCGGCCGAGACGATCGACTGGGCGCTCGGCGAGATCGACGCCGCGCTGCGCGATGCCGGCGGCGAGATGCTCGTGACGGCCGACCACGGCAACCTCGAGATGATGCACGACGACGCAACGGGACAGGCGCACACCGCGCACACGCTCGGGCCCGTGCCGCTGCTCTACCGCGGCCGGCGCGCGACGCTCGCGGAAGGCGGCGCGCTGTCCGACCTCGCGCCGAGCGTGCTCGCGCTCATGGGCCTGGCGCAGCCGCCGGAAATGACCGGCAGGAATCTCGTGATCCTCGGGTGAGGATCGCGACGCGCCTCGCGGCGTTCCTCGCGCTCGCCTGCGCGAGCGCGGCGTTCGCGCAGGGCGAGGCGCAGCGCAGCGCGCAGGAAGCGGAAGCGAAGCAGAAGCTGGAAGCGGTGCGCGACGCGCAGCGCGCCCTCGCGCTCGAGCGCGACGCGACGTCCGCGGCGCGTGGCACGCTCGTGGCGGCGCTGCGCGAGGAAGACGAACGCGTCGCCGCCGCGGCGCGCGAGCTTCACGACACGGAAGCGGAGCTCGCGGAACGCGAGCGCACGCTCGCCGACGTCGCCGCGCGCGAACAGGCGCTGAACGCACGCCTGGCGGCGCAACGCGAAGCGATCGCCGCGCTGCTGCGCTCCGCCTACGCACTCGGTCGCCACGACACGCTGCGCATCCTGTTCGCGCCCGAGCGCGTCGGACGCATCTCGCGCGCGCTCGCCTACCACCGGTATCTCCAACGCTCGCGTCGCGCGCGCGTCGAGGCGATCCTCGCCGACCTCAGGGCGCTGGAGGCCGTGCGCAGCGAGGCGCTCGTCGCGCGCGA
Organism: uncultured Pseudomonadota bacterium; assembly: GCA_937996755.1. Classification (GTDB taxonomy): domain Bacteria; phylum Pseudomonadota; class Gammaproteobacteria; order Xanthomonadales; family Ahniellaceae; genus CALKUS01. Next base: position 28,751 of record CALKUS010000126.1, read on the forward strand.
CCGCGTCGCGGTGTCGCGCGCGGCGCAGGAGCGCGCCATCGCCGCCGTGACTGCGGCGCGCGCCCAACGCGAAGCCGTGGTGCGCGAGCTCGACGCGAAGCTCGCCGACCAGCGCGAGCGCCTGGCCACGCTCGCGCGCGACGAGGGCGAGCTGCGCGGCCTGCTCGAGCGGCTGCGCGACGCGATCGCCGACATCCCGAAGGTGCTCGCGGGCGCCGAGCCGCTCGCGTCGCGTCGCGGCCGGCTCGCCTGGCCGGTCGAAGGCAAGGTGCTCGCCGGCTTCGGCAGCACGGGCAGCGACGGGCGGGCGAGCAACGGCCTGCTGATCGGCGCGCAGCCCGGCAGCGACGTCCATGCCGTCGGCCATGGTCGCGTGGCGTACGCCGACTGGCTGAAGGGCTACGGCCTGCTGGCGATCGTCGACCACGGCGACGGCATCCTGTCGCTGTACGCGCACAACGAGGCGCTGCTGCGCGACGTGGGCGACTGGGTGGACGCCGGCGATGCGCTCGCCACCGTCGGCAGCAGCGGCGGGCAGGGCGGGCCGGCGCTGTATTTCGAGCTCCGCCAGGGCGGCAGGCCCGTGGATCCGGCCGGCTGGCTCGCGCGCAAGCGCTGAACGGCCGCGAACGGGCGACGCGCGCGCACGGCTCGCAAGCGCCTTAACGGGCCGCCCGGGCGGTGCTGGATATACTGGCCGCCGCACCTGGAATTCCGGCCCCGCCGCAATGTCGAAGACGTTCCTCGCCGTCCTGCTCGCCGCCGCCTGTGCGCCGGCCGCCGCGCTCGAGCCGATTCTCGTCGAGGGCGCGAGACCACCGGAGCCCGACGCACCGAGCATCTCGCTCGAGGACGTGCAGACGTTCGCCGCGATCTTCCGCGCGGTGAAGCAGGCCTACGTCGAGCCGGTCGACGACCACAAGCTGATGCGCGACGCGATCCGCGGGCTGTTGTCCGGGCTCGATCCGCACAGCGAGTTCCTCGATTCGCGCGGGATGTCGCAGCTCGACGAGGACACCAGCGGCGAGTACGCCGGCCTCGGCATCGAGGTGCTCTTCCTCGACGGCGCGTTGCGCGTGATCTCGCCGATCGACGACACACCCGCGAGCCGCGCCGGCATCAGGCCGGGCGACGTCATCCTGCGCATCGACGGCAAGGTGATCGCCGAAAGCGACGGCAGCATCGCCGTGGACTCGCTGCGCGGCAAGCCGGGCAGCAAGATCGCGCTGACCATCTCGCGCGACGGCGAAACCGCGCCGATCGAGCTGTCGCTCAAGCGTGAAGTGATCAAGGTCGCGAGCGTGAAGGCGCGCCAGGTCGAGCCGGGCTACGCCTACGTGCGCATCGCGCAGTTCCAGCAGGAAACCGGCGGCGAGCTGCGCGAGAAGCTGCGTCGCCTGCAGGCGCAGTCGCGCGGCGGGCTGCGTGGCGCGGTGCTCGACCTGCGCAGCAATCCCGGCGGCATTCTCGGCGCCGCGGTGGAAGTGAGCGACGCGTTCCTCGACGCCGGCAACATCGTCTCGACGAAGGGTCGCCTCGAGGACGCCGACGCGAGCTACGACGCCACGCGCGGCGACCTGCTCGACGGTGCCCCGCTCGTCGTGCTGGTCGACGGCGGCACGGCGTCGGCCGCCGAGATCGTGGCCGGCGCGTTGAAGGACCAGCACCGCGCCGTCGTGATGGGCGCGCGCACGTTCGGCAAGGGCTCGGTGCAGACCGTGCTGCCGCTCACGTCGGGCGACGCGCTGAAGCTCACCACGGCGCGCTACTACACGCCCAGCGGCATCTCGATCCAGGCCGCGGGCATCGTGCCGGACATCGCGCTCGGCGACCTGCGGCTCGTGCGCCCGGACGGCGCCGCGGCCGTCTACAGCTACGAGCGCGACCTGCCGGGCCACCTCGCGGGCACGGACGAGGGCACGGTACGCATCGTCGACGGCAGCGCCGCTGCCGACGTGTCGGACGACTACGCGCTCAGTGCCGCGCTCAACGTGCTGAAGGGGCTCGCCGTCGCGCGTGCGCCCACGGCCACGCAGACGTCGAAAGGTTGAGATTCATCGAGCGCGGATGGCGGGGAGGGGAACTCGGCAACAGCGTCCCGCGCGCTGCTCTTGCCGCTCCCCGCTCTCAGCTCCTGAGGCGCTTCGCGATACCCGGGCGCGACAGGATCGCGAAGATCATCCCGGCGATGAAGCCCGACAGGTGCACGGTCCAGGCGACCGCGCCGAACGCCGGGCCGACGAAGCTGAAGATCACCTGCAGCAGCACCCAGAAGCCGATCAGCAGCGACGCCGGCACGCGCACGAACTCGAGGAACAACCCGAGCGGCAGCACCAGGCCGAGCCGCGCGCCGGGGAACAGGGCCAGGTAGGCACCGACGATCGCCGACACCGCGCCCGACGCGCCGATGATCGGCGCCGAGCCCGTGCCGATCGTGATCGCACCGCCGAGGTTCGCGACGGCGCCGCACAGCACGAACAGTGCGAGGAAGCGCCGCGCGCCGAGCAGCCGCTCGGCCGACAGCCCGAAGATCAGCAGGAAGATCAGGTTGCCGAGCAGGTGCAGCCAGTCGGCGTGCAGGAACAGCGCGCTCAGCAACGTGAGCGGTCGCGCCTGCAGCAGCGCGTCGAGCGACCAGCCGGTGGCGCCGAACAGCGCGTCGGGCACCGTGCCCCAGCGCGTGAGGAACGCGAGCCGGCGCACCGGGTCGAGCGAGAGCTGGAACAGGAAGCCGGCGACGCACGACGCCGCGAGCGCGACGGTCGCCCACGGCGGCATGGCGCGTCGCCGCGTGTCGACACGGACAAACATCGCTAGCGACCGCCGCGCGGCAGCAGGAAGCGCTCGCCGCGGAACTCCAGCACCACGCCGTCGGGCCGGATTTCGCGCACGTCGAGCCCATTGTCGAGCGGGCTGTTCTCGCCGACGCGCTTGTCGTTGATGAGCGCGAAGCGTTGCGCCGGGTCGGCCGAATAGACGTGCATCGTGAGCGCGAGCGCCGGCAGCGCCTGGCGCGTGGGCAACGGCAGTTGCCAGATTTCCGGCAGCGCCGGCAGGTCGGCAGCCGCGGGCGTCGCCGCGGCGACGGGCGTCGGCACCGGGCTCGCCACCGGCGCAGGCGTCGCGCTCGGTGCCGGCGGCGGTTGCGTCGCGACCGGCGCGGATGCGGGCGTCGCTTCCGCGATCGCTTGCGGTTCCGGCTCGGGCATGGTCGGCGCCACCGGCGCCGCGCCCACCGGCGCCTCGAATCCCGCCGCCGAGGCGTCCGGCCACGTGAACCTGGGGCTGGTGCTGGATGGAAAGGGGGACCTGAAGGGCGCGGAAGCCGAGTACCGCGCGGCCCTGCGCGCGGTGCCGAATGACCTGAATGCCCGGAACAACCTGGCCGGGGTGATGCAGCGCACGGATCGCGTGGCGGAAGCGGTGGCCATCTACGAAGACATTCTGAAGACCCATGCCGACTACACGGCCGCGTGGGTCAACCTGGGCATCTGCCGGCTCCGCCTGGAGGAGATGGACGCCGCCGTGACCGCCTTCGACCGGGCGCTGGCCCGGGAGCCGGGCAATATTCGAGCCCTCGTCAATCGTGGTCACGCCGAATTGAGGCGGAAGGAATCCACCAGGGCGGAACGCGACTTCAAACGGGCGATAGAATTGTCGCCGGGCGAGGTGAACGCGCATTTCGGGTTGGGCCTGGTGGCAGCCGAAAAGGGGGACTTCGCCACCGCGCGCCGCGAGTTCCAGAAGACGCTGGACCTGGATCCCCGCCACGCGTCGGCGCGAGAAAATCTCGAGAGGCTCCGGGGAATCAATTGACCCTGATCCTGACGTAGGACTATCTTTTTCTCGTGTAGTTATTCAATTTCCCTCGCGCGAGTAGCGGAGGCCGCTCCATGAATCGCGTCTTTTCCACACGTGAACTCGCCGCACTCTGCGGCGTGAACGAATCGACCATCAAGCGCTGGGCCGACTCGGGTCGTCTCTCCTGCATCAAGACCCCCGGTGGTCACCGGAAATTCAAGATGCAGGATGTGCTCGTCTTCCTCCAGCAGCATGGCTTCGATTCCTCGCCACTCCATGCCGTGGTGAATGGCGGGGCAGACAGATCGGAAGAG
>CALKUS010000127.1 GCA_937996755.1 uncultured Pseudomonadota bacterium
ACATGCGCCTGTTCGACGTGTCCGAGCGCATCGAGCGCCTGATGTGGGACACGAAAAAGATGTTCCCCAACCTCGACTGGTACAGCGCTTCCAGCTACCACATGATGGGCGTGCCCACGCCGATGTTCACGCCGCTGTTCGTCGTGTCGCGCACCACCGGCTGGGCCGCGCACGTGATCGAGCAGCGCATCGACGGCAAGATCATCCGCCCGAGCGCGAACTACACGGGGCCGGACGATCGGCCGTGGCTGCCGATCGAGAAGCGCTGATCCACTGACCGACCTTGTGGGAGCGACGTCAGTCGCGATCCTTGCGCATCGAGAGATCGCGACTGAAGTCGCTCCCACAGGCGGGTCAGGTCACCTGGTTCAGGACGATCAGGGTCTGGTCGTCGATGCCGATGTCGCTGCCCTGGTGTTCGGCGACCGCGTCGCGCACGCGTGCAAGCGTGGTCGTCGCATCCAGCATCTCGCCCTGCAGCAGCGCCTGCAGCCGCTCAAGGCCGAACATGCGGCCGCGCGCATCGCGCGCCTCGAGGATGCCGTCGGTATAGATGACCAGGCGGTCGCCGGGCAGGAACGGCACGGTCGTGTTGCTCCAGCGATGCTCGCGCAGGATTCCGAGCGGGATGCTCGCGTCGTGGTCGCGGCCGAGCAGCTGTTGCCGGCCCTCGCGCAGCAGGATGCCCGGCACGTGGCCGGCGCACACGAAATCGATCTCGGCGCGGTCGGGCCGATGCGCGACGCTGAACAACGTCATGAAGTGCGGACGCTGGCGGCGCGAGAAGAAGTGGCGGTTCGCGTAGGTAATCGCACCCGCCGGGCCGCCGGGCGGCTCGTCGCCGTTGTAGGTGCGCAGGATCGCGTCGAACTGCACCGCTTCCATCGCCGATGCCGCGCCGTGCCCCGACACGTCGCCGAGCATGACTCCCCACGCATCGCTGCCGCGGTCGACGAACCCCGGGACGAACGGCGTCAGCGACATCACGTCGTAGTAGTCGCCGGCCGCGGTGTCGGCCGGCTGCCAGTGCACCGCGAAGTCCAGCCCGCGGATGCGCACGTCCTCCGGCTGCAGCAGGCGCTGGATGTCGGCCAGGCCTTCGATCGCGCGATGGTGGCGCTCGGCCACCTGCGCGATCTCGCGCACGGCGAGCGGGCGCGCGACCGCGCTGTACGCGAGCGTCGCGTCGCGCAGCACGCGATCGACGTCCATGCCGTCGAACGCGTTCGGGTCGTCGCTGCCGAGCGCGAACCAGTGTTCGATGCCGTCGGCGCTGAGCATGGGCAGGGTGAGGATCGCGCGCGGGCCATGGAGCGCACGCGCCGTCGCACTCGCTTCTTCCTCCGCGTCGGGCGTGACCAGGTGCGGCTGCTCGCCCGACACCAGCCGCCGCGCGAGCCGGTCGTCGAACGCGGGCAGGCGCAGCTGCAGCCCGAGCGGATCGGTCGCGGACAGGTGCTCGTAGCCGTCGTCGCCGATCAGGCCGGCGAGGCGGAACGAGCCGGGCGCCATGTCGCGCACCAGCAGCAGCGCCAGCGAGCAGCGTCCCACGTCCTCGTAGATGAACCCGTGGACGGCGCGTAGCGCGGCCGTCGGGTCGCTGCCCGCGGCGAGCAGGCGTTGCAGCCGCGTGATCGTGCGTTCGGTTGCGGACATGTTGCCCGCAGTCTAGCGCTGCTTCAGATGGTGAGCGCGAGCCGCGTGCCGCGATCGATGGCGCGCTTCGCGTCCAGCTCCGCGGCCACTTCGGCACCGCCGATCAGATGCACGCGCTTGCCGAGCGCGGCGAGCGGATCGTGCAGCGCCCGGTTCGACACCTGGCCTGCGCAGACAACCACGTTGTCGACGGCGAGCGTGCGGCGATCGTTGCCGACGAGCACGTGCAGGCCCTGGTCGTCGATGCGGTCGTAGGTGACGCCGGACACCATCTGTACGCGCTTCATCTTCAGCGTCGTGCGGTGCACCCAGCCCGTAGTCTTGTTGAGGCGTTCGCCGGGCTTGCCTTCGCTCCGTTGCAGCAGGAACACGTCGCGCGCCGGCGGCGACGGCTTCTGCGCGACGCCCTCGACGCCGCCACGCGCCGCGAGCGTCGGGTCGATGCCCCATTCGGCGAGCCATGCGGGCAGGTCGAGCGTCGGCGAATGGCCTTCGTGCACGAGGAATTCGGCCATGTCGAAGCCGATGCCGCCGGCACCGATGATCGCGACGCGCTTGCCGACCGGCTTCGCGCCCGCGAGCACGTCGACATAGCTGAGCACCATCGGGTGTTCCTGGCCCGGGATGCGTGGATCGCGCGGCACGACGCCCGTGGCGACGACATGCTCGTCGAACCCTTCGGCCGCGAGCGACTCGGGCGTGCAGCGCTCGCCGAGGCGCTGCTGCACGCCGAGCTTGCGCAGCAGCGTCGAGAAGTAGCGCAGCGTTTCGTGGAACTCCTCCTTGCCCGGAATGCGCTTCGCCATGTTGAACTGGCCGCCGATCTCGGTCGCCGCGTCGAACAGCGTGACGGCGTGGCCGCGCTCGGCCAGCGTCGTCGCGCACGCCAGGCCCGCCGGACCGGCGCCGATCACCGCGACGCGCTTCTTCGCACGCGCGGGCTCGATGCGCAGCTCGGTCTCGTTGCAGGCGCGCGGGTTCACGAGGCACGTGGCCTTGCGGTTCTCGAACACGTGGTCGAGGCAGGCCTGGTTGCAGGCGATGCAGGTGTTGATCTCGTCGGCGCGCCCTTCCGCCGCCTTGCGCACCCAGTCGGGATCGGCGAGGAACGGGCGCGCCATCGAGACCATGTCGGCGTTGCCCTCGGCGAGCACGCGCTCGGCGACGTCGGGCATGTTGATGCGGTTCGTCGTGACGAGCGGCAGCTCCACTTCGCCGCGCAGCTTCTTCGTCACGAACGCGAACGCGGCGCGCGGAACCGACGTGACGATCGTCGGGATGCGCGCCTCGTGCCAGCCGATACCGGTGTTGATGATCGTCGCGCCTGCCGCTTCGATCGCCTTCGCGAGCGCGACGATCTCGTCCCACGAATGCCCGCCCTCGACGAGGTCGAGCATCGACAGGCGGTACACGATGATGAAGTCGGGTCCGACGCGCGCGCGCATGCGCCGCACGATCTCCACCGGGAAGCGCATGCGCTTCTCGAACGTGCCGCCCCAGTCGTCGTCGCGCCGGTTCGTGCGCGCGCAGAGGAACTGGTTGATGAGGTAGCCCTCGGAGCCCATCACTTCGACGCCGTCGTAGCCCGCTTCGCGCGCGTAGGCGGCGCAACGGACGAACGAATCGATGGTGCGCTCGACGCCGCGCGAGCCGAGCGCGGACGGCGTGAACGGCGTGATCGGCGACTTCAGGCGCGACGGCGCCACGCTCAGCGGGTGGTAGCCGTAGCGGCCTGCATGCAGGATCTGCATGCACACCTTGCCGCCTTCGTCGTGCACTGCCTTCGTCACCTTGCGATGGCGCGCGACTTCCCACGGCAGCGACAGCTTCGACGCGAACGGGGCGAGCCAGCCGCGCAGGCTGGGCGCGATGCCGCCGGTGACGATGAGGCCGGCCCCGCCACGCGCGCGCGCCGCGAAGTAGGCCGCGAGCTTGTCGTAGTCGCTCGCGCGATCCTCCAGGCCCGTATGCATCGAGCCCATGAGCACGCGGTTGCGCAGCGTGGTGAACCCCAGGTCCAGGGGCGCGAGCAGGTGCGGGTATTGCACGTGGGAAGCTCCCGGCAGGGTTCGTTCGCACCATGCCCGCGGCGCGTCGAGCATGCAAGGCTTGACGGGACCCACGGCGTCACACGCGCCACGCGCCGGGCGACCGTATGATCCGCGCACCTTCCCGCGAGCGTGCGCGACGTGATCGGACTGTCCCTCGTGCTGGCGCTGTCGCCGCCGTTCCCCGTGCAGTCGGGCGCGGCGGCGCTTCCGCGCGTGGAAGTCACGGCCGCCGCGGGCCGGGGTCCGCTGGCCGGATTGCCCGGAACGGCCACGGTCGTCGCCCGCGATCGCTTCGGGCTGGCGCAGCCGGGCATCGACGTGTCCGAGGCGCTCACGAGGGTGCCCGGCCTCGTCGCCAACAACCGTCGCAACTACGCCCAGGACCTGCAGCTCGTGGTGCGTGGCTACGGCGCGCGCTCCACGTTCGGCGTGCGCGGGGTGAAGCTCTACGTCGACGGCGTGCCGGCCAGCGCGGCGGACGGGCAGGGCCAGCTGGCGAACGTCGCGCTGTCGCAGGCATCGCGCATCGAGGTGCTGCGTGGTCCGGTCGCCGCGCTGTACGGCAACGCATCCGGCGGCGTCGTGCGCGTCGTGACCGACCCGGCGACTGCCGACTCGGGCGCGGCGCTCGCCGCCGACGGCACGCTCTCGCAGGCGTCCGCGCATGGATCGACTGCGTTCGATCGAGCCGCCGTGGCCGGCGCGCTGGAGCGTTTCGAGACGGCAGGCGAGCGTCCGCACGCGGCGGCGCGACGCGAGGTCGGTGCCGTTGTCGCGTCGGGCGCGTTCGGCGGCGACTGGCGCTGGCACGCGACCGCGAACGCGCAGCGCACGCCACGCGCGCAGGATCCGCTCGGCGTCACGGCGGCCGAGCTCGCGGCCGGCATCGAGACGACGCCCGCTGCTTTCGCGTTCGACACGCGCAAAACCGTCGCGCAGTCGCAACTCGGCGCGGCGCTGGAACGCGATGCGGGCGACGGCATCGACGTGCGCATCGCCGCGTACGGCGGCGCACGCGACGTCGAGCAGTTCCTGTCGGTGCCGGTCGCGTCGCAACGGGCGCCGACCAGCGCCGGTGGCGTGATCGACCTCGGCCGTCGCTTCGACGGCGTCGAGTTGCGCGCGTCGCGTGCCTTCGGGCCCGTCGAGCTGACGCTCGGCGCGAACCTCGACGAGCTGCGCGAGCAGCGCCGCGGCTACGAGAATTTCGTCGGCGCCGAGCTCGGCGTGCGCGGCGCATTGCGGCGCGACGAGCGCAACCGCGCTCGTTCGCTCGATGCGCTGTTGCAGGTCGACTGGCAGCTCGCCGCCGACTGGCACGCCGTTGCGGCCGTGCGCCGCGCGAGCCTGGACGTGGAATCGCGCGACGATTACGTCGCGCCCGGCAACGGCGACGACGGCGGCGTGCGCCGATTCGACGCCTTGGTGCCGTATGCCGGCCTGTCGTGGACGCCGGGCGACGCGTGGTCGATGCACGCTGCATGGGCCCGCGGCTTCGAGTCTCCCACGCTGAACGAGCTCGCGTACCGGCCCGACGGCAGCAGCGGCCTGAACCTCGAGCTCGACCCGATGCGCTCCACGCAGGTCGAGCTCGGCGCACGCTGGACGGCAACCGGTGCGAGTTTCGAGGCGACCGTGTTCCGCGATCGCACGAACGACGAGATCGTCGTCGCGCGCAACAGCGGCGGACGCTCGGCGTTCACGAACGCGGGCCGCACGAAGCGTCACGGCATCGAGCTCGCCGCGACGCGCGACTGGAACGCGGCGTGGGCGACGACGGTCGCGTACACCTGGATCGACGCACGCTACGTCGACGCGTTCGCGGTCTGCCGCGCCGCGCCGTGCACCGCTCCCGATACGCGCGTGGACTCGGGCAGCCGCCTGCCCGGCGTGCCCGCGCAAAGCGCCTACGCCGAGCTCGCCTGGCGGCCGGCCGATGGCTGGCGCGCGGCGTTCGAATGGCGGCACGTGGGCAACGTCGTCGTCGACGACGCGAACAGCGCGAAGGCCGGTGCGTGGGACACGCTCGCGATCGCGATCGAGAGGCGCTGGCGCGTCGCGGCCGGCGAGCTGGCCGCCGGGGTGCGCGTCGACAACCTCGCGAATCAGGAGTACGTCGGCTCGGTGATCGTGAACGAAGCGAACGCGCGCTACTTCGAGCCGGCGCCCGGCCGCACGTTCCTCGCGACGCTGTCGTGGGCCACGGGCTCGCGCTGACGCAGCATCCAGGCGGCGATCGCGACGAACACCGCGACTACGCCGATCACGATCGTCGCGAGCGCGTTCATCTCGGGCGTGACGCCGAGCTTCACCTTCGAGTAGATCAGCATGGGCAAGGTGCTCGAGCCCGGGCCCGACGTGAAGCTCGCGACGACCAGGTCGTCGAGCGACAGCGTGAACGAGAGCAGCCAGCCGGCGACGAGCGCCGGCGCGATCAGCGGCAGCGTGATGCGGAAGAACACGGCCAGCGGACGCGCGCCGAGGTCCATCGCCGCTTCGCCGAGCGCAGGGTCGAGTTGCGCGAGCCGCGCACGCACGACCACCGTTGCGTAGCATGAGCAGAACGTGACGTGCGCGATCGCGATCGTCGCCATGCCGCGGCCAGCGGGCCAGCCCACGGCCTGTTGCATGCCGACGAACAGCAGCAGCGCCGACAGCCCCAGGATCACTTCGGGCATCACCAGCGGCGCGGCGACCAGCAGCGAGAGCGCGCCCTGGCCGCGCGGCGGCGGCTTGCGCGAGAGTGCCAGCGCCGCGAGCGTGCCGATCAGCACGGCGCCCGTCGCGGCCATCGCCGCGATCGCGAAGCTCCGCCGGGCCGCTTCGAGGATTGGTCCGTTCGCGAACAGCGCGCCGTACCACTTCGTCGAAAAGCCGCCCCACACGGTCACGAGGCGGGACGCGTTGAACGAATACACGACGACGCAGACGAGCGGCACGTAGAGGAACGCGTAGCCGACCGCCATCGCGGCGCGCAGCCCGATCGCGTAGCCGTCGCGCTTCACGTGGCTGCGTCCCCGCGCTCGCCGCGCCGCTCGAACCAGAGCAGCGGCAACGCGACGAGCACGAGCACGCCGACGGCGACTGCCGCCGCGCGCGCCCAGTCGCGATTCGAGAAGAACTCGGTCCAGATCACGCGCCCGATGGTGAGCGCGCGCGGGCCGCCGAGCAGGTCGGGCACGACGAATTCGCCGACCGCGGGCACGAACACGAGCAGCGAACCCGCGATGACGCCGGGACGCGACAGCGGCCAGGTGACGCGCCAGAACGCGTCGAACGGGCGCGCGCCGAGGTCGGCCGCCGCTTCCAGCAGCGTGAAGTCCAGGCGCATCAGCGTCGCCGCGAGCGGCAGCACCATGAACGGGAGGTAGCCGTACACGATCCCGATGTACACGGCGAGGTCGGTGTGCAGGATCTCGGCCGGCCGGTCGACGATGCCGGTCGCGAGCAGCACCTGGTTCAGCAGGCCGTTCCCCTTCAGGATCCCGATGAGCGCGTAGTTGCGCAGCAGGGAGCTGGTCCAGAACGGCAACACGACGAGCAGCAGCAGCACGGCGCGCGCCGCCGGCTTCGCGCGTGCGATGCCGTACGCCAGCGGGTAGCCGAGCACCAGGCAGGCGAGCGTCGACACGCCCGCGAACAGCAGCGAGTTGAGGTAGGCGCTCGCGTACAGCGAATCGCTGAACAGCGCACCGTAGTGTCGCCAGTCGAGGCCGTTCGCCGCCCACGACCGCAGCAGCTCGCCGGGCGCGGGCAGCGGCGAATGGCCCGGCGGCGCCGGTGGCGCGAGGCTCATCGCGACCACCACGAGGAACGGCAGCAGGAAGAACACGCCGAGCCACGCGAGCGGCACGGCGGTGACGAGCCAGCGCGCGCGGTTCACGCCGTGAGCACCAGCGCCGACGCGGCCGGCCACACGAGGTGCAGCTCGTCGCCGACCGCGTAATGCGGGTCGCTCGAGCGCTCCGCATGCGTCTCCTGCACGCGCACGATCGCGCCGCCCGACGTGCGCACGTGGTAGAGCGAGATGTCGCCGAGGTACGCGATCTGCACCACGGCGCCGCGCAGCACGTTGTCGGCCGCTTCGGGCGCCTGCTCGCGCACGTCGATCTTCTCGGGCCGTACCGCAACGGCGACCTCCGTCCCGACGGCGACGGGCTCGCGCGCGGTGGCTCGCAACGAGATGCCGAGGTCGGGCGACGCGACGGCGACGGTGCCGCCGGCCACGGACTCGACCTTGCCCACGAACTGATTCGCGTCGCCGATGAAGCTGGCGACGAGGCGCGTCGCGGGGTTCTCGTAGAGCTCGGGCGGTGTGGCCACCTGCACGATGCGACCGCCGTCCATCACGGCGACGCGCGTCGCCATCGTCATCGCCTCGTCCTGGTCGTGCGTCACGACGATGAACGTGGTGCCGACGCGTCGCTGCACGTTCATGAGCTCGAACTGCGTCTGCTCGCGCAGGCGCCGGTCGAGTGCGCCGAGCGGCTCGTCGAGCAGCAGGATCTTCGGTTCGCGCGCGAGCGCACGGGCGAGCGCCACGCGCTGGCGCTGCCCGCCGGAGAGCTGGTCGGGGCGACGCTCGCCGAGCTTCTCGAGGCGCACGAGCTTGAGCATCTCCGCCACGCGCGCCTCGCGCCGGTCGCGCGGCAGGCCCTGCTGGCGCAGGCCGAACGCGATGTTCTCGCGCACGCTCAGGTGGGGGAACAGCGCGTAGCTCTGGAACATCAGGTTCACGGGCCGCTCGTACGGCGGCATGGCCGTCACGTCGACGCCGTCGATGAGGATGCGGCCGGCATCGGGCCGCTCGAGCCCCGCGAGCATGCGCAACAGCGTGCTCTTGCCGGAGCCCGAGCCGCCGAGCAGCGCGAAGAATTCGCCCTGCACGATGTCGAGCGAAACGTCGTCGACGGCGACGACGTCGGCGAAGCGCTTGCGGACGCCCTCCAGCCGCAGGTACGACGCGGCGGTCACTGGCCGGTCTTGATCCGCGTCCAGGCGCGCACGCGCTCGCGCGATTCCTCTTCGGGGACGGTGCGCGCCTCGACCAGCTTCGCCACGACTTCGGGTGCCGGATAGACCGCAGGATCGGTGCGGATCTTCTCGTCAACGAGCGGCGTGGCCGCGAAGTTCGCGTTCGGGTAGCCGACGCTGTTCGTGATCGCCGCGATGACTTCCGGGCGCATCAGGTAATCGAGGAACTTGTGCGCATTGCGCGGATGCGGCGCATCCTTCGGGATCGCGGCGTTGTCGATCGCGCGCAGCGCGCCTTCCTTCGGGATGACGAACGCCACCTCCACGCCGTTCTTCGCCTCTTCCGCACGGTCGCGCGCCTGCAGCACGTCGCCCGAATAACCCATCGCGAGGCAGATCTCGCCGTTCGCGAGGTCGTCGATGTACTTGCTGGAGTTGAAGTAGCGGATGTACGGCGCGATGCCCGCGTATGCCTTCGTGACGGCTTCCGTCTGCGCGGGGCCCGGCTCGTGCGGCACCTTGCCCTGCCAGATGAGCGCGGCGCCGTAGCCTTCCTGCTCGTCGTCGAGGATCGCGATGCCGCAGTCGGCGAGCTTCGCGGCGTTCGCCGGATCGAACAGGATGGACCAGCTGTCCACCGGCACGTCGCCGAGCCGCTGCTTCACCGCATCCACGTTGTAGCCGAGGCCCGTCGAACCCCACAGGTACGGCACGAGGTGTGCGTTGCCGGGGTCGGCGTCCACCTGCGCCGCGAGCACGGCCGGATCGAGGTTCTTCCAGTTCGGCATCTGCGCGCGATCGAGCGCCTCGTACAGGCCGGCCTTGATCTGGCGCTCGCCGAACGGCCGCGCCGACGGGAACACCACGTCGTAGCCGCTGCTGCCCGCGATCAGCTTCGCCTCGAGGATCTCGTTCGAGTCGTAGACGTCGTAGACGACCTTGATGCCCGTTTCCTTTTCGAAGTTCGCGATGGTATCCGGCGCGACGTAGTCGGACCAGTTGTAGACGTTCAGCACGGGCTCTTCCGCGGCAGGCGGGGTTGCCGACGCGGCCGTCGTGGCGGCCGGTGCGGCGGCTTCCTCCCGGCCGCACGCGCCGAGCGCGAGCAGGATCGGCAGTACGGTCCAGTGCGCGCGCATGGTCTTCTCCCGTCGGTTGGCCGCGCCATGGTGGGAATGCGTGTCGCGCAAGTCAATGGCGCATGGGGGCGGCGGCGCGTGTAAGGTAGGCGCGGGGCCGGACGGGGAGTACGTGATGGCGAAGATCGCAGGCTGGTTGGCGGGTGCCGTGCTGCTCGGCGTGGTCGCGCCGGCATGGGCAGACGAGGAGTCGGAAGCCGGCTGGCACGGCGGCGCGTGGGTGGTGAGCGACTACGTGTTCCGCGGCGTCTCGCAGAGCCAGCGCGACCCGGCCGGGCAGGGTGAGCTCTACTACCGCACGGAGAACGGATTCTACGCCGGCGTGTGGGGATCCAGCGTCGACTTCACCGCGAACGGCGACGACGAAGACGGCGTCGACTTCGAGATCGATCCGTACATCGGCTGGGAATTCGATCTCGGCGAGCACGTGAGCGCCGACGTCATCCTCGTGCGCCAGGTCTACGTCGATCCGCTGCCGGGCGTCGATTACGACTACAACGAGCTCGAGGCCACCTTCTATTTCGGCGAGCACTGGTTCGCGCATACCGGCATCTCGAACGACGTGTTCGCCAGCGGCGAGAACGGCTTCTACTGGAGCGGCGGCGGCGAGTGGGCAGTCACCGACAATTTCGGTATTCGCGCCGAGGCAGGCTGGTACGACCTCGACGAGGAAGTCGGCGACAGCTACGGCGACTTCCAGCTCGCGGCGACGTACACGTTCGCAAGCGGCGTGCTGTTCCGCGTCGCATACACCGACACCACGAGCTACGGCGTGGAAAACGACGACTACGTCGGCGCCCGCAACCAGGCCGGCGGACGCTTCGTCGCGACGGTCGGCATCGAGTTCTAGTCCGCCGCGCCACGATCGTTTTCCGACGATGGTGCGGTTCCCCCGCGCCGCTGGTGTATTCCTGCGCGCGTGGACCTGAAAAGCGGCTATCCCTACTGGGCGGTCAAGAACGGGTTGCTGCGCGCATTCGCGCCGCTCGATCGCGATGCGCGTTGCGAAGTCGCGGTGCTGGGCGCCGGCATCACGGGCGCGCTCATCGCCGACGAGCTGGTGGCGCACGGCCACGACGTGGTCGTCGTCGACCAGCGCGACGCGGCGTGGGGCAGCACCGCGGCGAGCACTGCGCTGCTGCAGTACGAGATCGACACGCATCTCGTCGACCTCGCGAAGCGATATGGTGAACGCGACGCGGTGCTTGCCTATCGCGCGTGCAGCGATGCGATCGATTCGCTTGCGAGCCTCGCGAAATCGCTGCGCGACGTCGAGTTCGCGCGCGCGCGCAGCGTGTACTTCGCGAGCCGGCCCTGGCACCAGCCTGCGCTGCGCGAGGAGTTCGCCATGCGGCAGAAGCACGGCTTCCGCGTGGACTGGCTCGATCGGGCGGCAGTCCGCGCGCGCTACGGCTTTGCCACGTCGGCGGCGATCCTCAGCCGACAGGCTGCGCGCGTCGACCCGTATCGCCTGGCCTACAAGCTGCTCGCGCGGGTGGAAAAGGGCGGCGGGCGCGTCCACGACCGCACGCCCGTGGTGCGGATCGACGCCGGCGCGCGCGGCGTCCGGCTGGAAACCGAGGCGGGTGCGTGCATCCGCGCCGAGCGCGTCGTCGTTGCTGCCGGCTACGCGAGCCAACGGTTCCTGCGCCGGCCGGTCGCGCGGAACCGCAGCAGCTATGCGTTCGTCACCGATCCGATTCCGGCGCCGACGCTGGCGTTCCTCGCGAACACGATGTTCTGGGAATCCGCTCGCCCGTACGTCTACGTTCGCGCGACCGGCGACGGGCGCCTGCTGGTCGGTGGCGAAGACGACGCGATCGACCTGCCGTCGCGTCGCGACGCCAGCGTGGACGCGAAGGCCGCGAAACTGGCGCGCAAGGTCGCCCGGCTGTTCCCGCACGTGCCGGTCCAGCCGGCGTTCGCGTGGGGCGGGACGTTCGCCGAAACGAGCGATGGCCTTCCCTGGTTCGGCGCGCATCCCGAAACCGGCGCACGCACGCTGTACGCCATGGCGTACGGGGGGAACGGCATCACGTACTCGATGCTGGGCGCAGGGCTGATCCGCGCCGCGATCGAGCGACGCAGGCACCCGCTGTCGCAGCTGTTCGGTTTCGGCAGGCGCGAGCGGTCCGGCTAGGACGCTTCAGGCGCGGCGCTGCGCGGGTGCGGGCTTCTCGAGCGCGCCGAGCAGCTCCTGCGCGGCGCGCACGCGCTCCTTCGCGCCGGGCAGCTCGAGCTTCACGCGCAGCTTGTCCTGGCCGTCGAGCGCGTAGACCTTCGGCTGCGCCTGGATCAGCTTGATCACGACGAGCGGGTCGACCTTCGGCTTCGGCTCGAACTGCACGCGGCCGCCGAACGGGCCGAGGTCGATCTTGCGGATGCCGAGCGCATGCGCGCGCAGGCGCAGCTCGGCCACCTGGAACAGCTGCTTCGTCGCGTCGGGTAGCGCGCCGAACCGGTCGACGAGCTCCGCCGCGAGCTCGCGCAGCGCCTCGTCGTCCTTCGCGCTCGCGATGCGCTTGTACAGCACGAGCCGCGTGTGCACGTCGCCGAGGTAGTCGTCGGGGATCAGCGCGGGGATGTGCAGCTCCACTTCCGTGTGGTCGCGCTCGCCGCCCTCGAGGTCGGGGATGCGGCCGTCCTTCAGCGCGCGTACCGCGCGCTCGAGCAGCTCGGTGTAGAGCGAGAAGCCGACTTCCTGGATCTGGCCCGATTGTTCCTCGCCGAGCAGCTCGCCGGCGCCGCGGATCTCAAGGTCGTGCGTCGCGAGCGCGAAGCCGGCGCCGAGCTCCTCGAGCGATGCGATCGCCTCGATGCGCTTCTCGGCGTCGGGCGTCATCGCCTTGCGCTCCGGCACCACGAGGTAGGCGTATGCGCGATGGTGCGAACGCCCGACGCGGCCGCGCAGCTGGTGCAGCTGCGCCAGGCCGAAACGGTCGGCGCGGTTGATGATGATGGTGTTCGCCGTGGGCACGTCGATGCCCGACTCGATGATGGTGGTGCAGACCAGCACGTTGAAGCGCTGGCGATAGAAGTCGAGCATGGCCTGCTCGAGCTCGCG
Source organism: uncultured Pseudomonadota bacterium (assembly GCA_937996755.1). Taxonomy (GTDB): domain Bacteria; phylum Pseudomonadota; class Gammaproteobacteria; order Xanthomonadales; family Ahniellaceae; genus CALKUS01. The sequence continues at coordinate 12,885 of CALKUS010000127.1, forward strand.
CTCCGGCATCTGCCCGTGCGCGACACGGATGCGTGCGTCCGGCACGAGATCCTGCAGCTCGCGCGCCACGCGCTCGATGTTGTCCACCTCGTTGTGCAGGAAGTAGACCTGGCCGCCGCGCGCGAGCTCGCGCTGGAACGCCTCGCGCAGCAGCGCCGCGTCCCACTGCACGACGAACGTCTGCACGGCGAGGCGATGCGCGGGCGGCGTCGCGATGATGGAGAGGTCGCGCAGCCCGGCCATCGACATGTTCAGCGTGCGCGGGATCGGCGTCGCCGTCAGCGTGAGCAGGTCCACCTCGGCGCGCAGCTTCTTGAACTGCTCCTTTTGCCGAACGCCGAAGCGCTGCTCCTCGTCGACGATCACGAGGCCGAGGTCCTTGAATCGCACTTCGCCCTGCAGCAGCTTGTGCGTGCCGATCACCACGTCGATCTCGCCAGCTTCGATCTTCGCGAGTGCATCCGTCGTTTCCTTCTTCGAGCGGAAGCGCGAGAGCACCTCGACGCGGACCGGCCAGTCGGCGAACCGGTCGCGGAAATTCTGGTAGTGCTGCTGCGCGAGCAGCGTCGTGGGCACGAGCAGCGCCACCTGCTTGCCGGCCTGCGCGGTCGCGAACGCGGCGCGCACGGCCACTTCGGTCTTGCCGAAGCCGACGTCGCCACAGACCACGCGGTCCATCGGCCGCGGCTTGCCGAGGTCGTCGAGCACGGCCTCGATCGCCTGCAGCTGGTCCGGCGTTTCCTCGAACGGGAAGCCCGACGCGAACTGCTCGTACATCGGGCGATCGAGCGGCAGCGCGTTGCCGACGCGCGCCTCGCGCTTCGCGTAGATCTCCAGCAGTTCGGCCGCGACGTCGCGCACCTTTTCGGCCGCGCGGCGCTTCGCCCGGTCCCACGCGTCGCCGCCGAGCGAGTGCAGCGGCGCGAATTCCGGCGCCGTTCCCGTGTAGCGCGAGACGAGGTGCAGCTGTGCGACGGGCACGTACAGCTTGTCGCCGCGCGCGTACTCGAGCGCGAGGAACTCGCCCGGCGTGCCGCCGACGTCGAGCTTCACGAGGCCGCGATAGCGGCCCACACCGTGGTCCTCGTGCACCACGGGCGCGCCTTCGCTGAGCTCGCCGAGGTCGCGGATGATCGATTCCGGGTCGCGCGCGGCGCGCCGGCGGCGGCGCATCTGCTGCGCGCGCTCGCCGTACAGCTGGCGCTCGGTGAGCACGGCGAGCGGCGGTTGCGCGATGACGAAGCCGTCCTCGATCGCGCTCGCCGTGATCGCGAGCCTCGCGTTGCCGGCCGCGAACTCGCTCCAGCCGGGAACGGTCTGCGGCGAGATCCCGTACGCCGAGAGTTGTTCGATCAGCGCCTCGCGGCGACCGGGCGAGTCGGCCACCAGGAGGGTGCGCCCGTCGAACCCGAGGAGGAACGCCTTCAACGCGGCGCCCGGCTCGGTGTCGCGCACGTTGAGCGCCACGCGTGGCGGCGGCTCGGTGCCCAGCTCGACGGCTTCGTGCGCGGCGTCGCGCGCGCAGATCTCGACGCGCGGCGAGCGATTCAGTCGCTCGCGCAGCTGTTCCGGCGCGAGATAGAGCTCGCCGGGCGGGAGCACGGGCCGCTCGATGTCGTGGCGGCGCTGCTCGAAGCGGTCGTTCGTGGTGAGCCAGAACGCGTCCGCGGAGGAAAGCGCGCCGTCGTCCAGGACGAACAGCACTTCGCTCGACAGGTAGTCGAACAGCGTGTCGGTTCGCTCGAAGAACAGCGGCAGGTAGTACTCGATGCCCGCCGGGCTGCCGCCTTCGCGCAGGTCCTGGTATACGGCGCAACGGCGCGGGTCGATCGGGAAGCGCTCGCGCATGATGTTGCGCACCGACTTCGTCGCGGCATCGGTGAGCGGGAACTCGCGCGCCGCGAGCAGCTCGACGGCATCGACCTGCGCGAGCGAGCGTTGCGTTTCCGGATCGAACGTGCGGATCGTGTCGATCACCTCGTCGAACAGCTCGACGCGATACGGCTCCGACGCACCCATCGGGAACAGGTCGACGAGCGCGCCGCGCGTGGCGTAGTCGCCCGGCTCCAGCACCTGCGGCACGTGGCGATACCCGGCGCTGTCCAGCGTGCGTCGTTCCGCCGCGAGGTCGAAGCGCTGGCCGCGCTTCAGCGAAAGGTTCGACCCCAGCATGAACTCGCGCGGCGCGAGCCGCTGCATGAGCGTCGCGATCGGCACCACGAGCAGGCCGCGCGTGAGCGAAGGCAGCCGATAGAGCGTGCTGACGCGCTGCGAGACGATCTCGGCATGCGGCGAGAACGCGTCGTACGGCAGCGTTTCCCAGTCCGGGAAATGCAGGATCGGCGTCTCGCCGGTCGCGAATGCGCGCAGCTCCCCTTCGAGCGTATGGGCCGAATGCGTGTCGCGCGTGACGGCGACGAGCATGCCGGCATGGCGCCGCGCCAGGCTCGCGACGGCGAGCGCCAGCGCCGAGCCGTGCGGGCGACGCCAGTACGCGCGCTGCTGCCCCGCGCGCGGAGGCGGCGGGTCGAGCAGGGAAGCGGGCGGGAGCGGGGACTCGGTCATGGCGGCGCGAAAGCCGCGCATTCTACCGCGTCGACCGTGGCTCTAGCGGAGCTCGAGGCAGACGCGCTGGATGCCGGGCTCGCCGGGCACCGGCGCACGGGAAAACCCCATCGCCTGCGCGAGACCGAGCATGGCCTGGTTCTCGACGAGCACCTCGCCGCAGATGCGGCGGACGCGCTTGCGGCGCGCCCAGTCGATCACGCGGCGCAACATCCACGCACCCAGGCCGAAGCGGGCGAGCGGATGCGCCACCAGCAGCGCGAACTCGGCTTCGTCGCCGGTGATGCTCGCGCGCGCCACGGCGCCGATGAGCGCTTCGCCGGGTGGCAGCGGCTCGGCCGCGACGAGCGCGATCTCGTGCGCGCGGTCCGGCGTGGCGAGGCGTCGCGCGAGCTCGACGTCGAGCTCGTTCATCGGATGCAGGAAGCGCATGCGCACTTCCTCCGGCGTGAGCACGGCAAAGCCGGTGCGCAGCGCCTCGGCGTCGCGCGGATCGATCGGCCGCAGCAGCAGTTCGCGGCCGTTCGCGAGGCGGACGCGCTCGGTCCAGGCCGCGTCGCCCCGCGCGAGGCGCACGGGCGGCGCGAGCCGCGAGCGGCGCGCCGGCGAGGGCTGGTTGGCGCTGTTTTCCATCGTGCGACTTTGCCAGCGGAACGCGGAGCAACTGCTCTGGAAAGCGCCCTGCGGGCCGCATGGCCACGATTCTTCACGGCGCGCAGGATGCCGGTCGGGTTGTTAGGCTTCCGCCATGCCCCCCACGACCGACAACGCGCGGTCGCCGCCGCCAGGCGATCGCGTGGATCCGCCCGGCTTCGCGGCCGCGTTGCGCTTCTGGTTGCTGCTCGGCTGGATCAGCTTCGGCGGTCCGGCCGGACAGATCGCGATCATGCACGCCGAGCTCGTCGAGCGGCGACGCTGGATCGATGCGCAGCGCTTCGCCGACGGGCTCGGCGTCTGCATGCTCCTGCCCGGGCCCGAAGCGCAGCAGCTTGCGACCTGGCTCGGCTGGACGCTGCACGGCGTGCGCGGCGGCATCGCCGCGGGCGTCCTGTTCGTGCTGCCTTCCGCGCTGCTGCTGCTCGCGCTCAGCGCGATCTACGTCACGTGGGGGGCGGTGCCCGGTGTCGGTGGCGCCATCGAGGGACTGAAGGTCGCGGTGCTCGTACTGCTCGCGGCCGCCGTCGTGCGGCTCGCGCGCAGGTTCCTGCACGGAGCCGTCCACGTCGCGCTCGCGCTCGGCGCGGGAATCGCGATCGCGCTCGGCGCGCCTTTCCCCGCGATCCTCGGCGTCGCCGCGATCAGCGGCTGGCTCGCGTCGCGCGGGCAACCGTTGGTCCCGCCCACGTCGCCGCCGACCGCAGCGCGCAGCGCGCGCGCGTGCCACGCCACGGCGCTGCTGTTGCTCGCCGCCTGGCTGGTCCCGATCGCGTTGGTCGTCGCGACGGCCGGCGCCGGCTCCACGCTCGCGCAGGTGTCGCTGTTCTTCAGCCGCGCCGCGCTGGTAACCTTCGGCGGCGCGTATGCCGTGCTGCCCTACGTGTCGCAGCATGCGGTCGCCAGCGGATGGCTGCAGCCCGAGCAGATGCTCGTCGGGCTCGGGCTCGCGGAGACGACGCCCGGCCCGCTCATCATCGTCCTCGAGTTCGTCGGCTTCCTCGCCGGTTGGCAACGCCCCGATGCGATGGGCCCGGCCGCGACCGCGGCGCTCGGCGCGGCGCTCACCGTGTGGGCTACGTTCGTGCCGAGCCTGATGCTCGTGTTCGCGGTCGCCCCGCATGCGCAGCGCGTCGCGCGCTCCAGCGTGCTGCGCGGTGCATTGGCGGGCATCACGGCCGCCGTCGTCGGCGTCGTCGCGGAGCTCGGGATGGTGTTCGCGCGCGGCACGTTGCTGCCGCACGACGCGATGCGCTGGCCGCTGCTCGGCCTGCTGGTCGCGCTCGCGCTGCTCGCCTGGCGCGTACGTCTCGCCGTTCCCGTGCTCGTCGCCGTGGGCGCCGCCGGTGGTGTTGCGCTGCGGCTGTCGGGCCTTGCGTGATCAGCGCCGGCGGAACTGCGCGAACGTGACGCAGTGGCCGCCCGGCTCGCGGAAGCCGATTTCGGTCGCGCCGTAGAACGTCTCGCGCCGCGGCAGGAACACCTCGTGCGCACCGAGCGCGTCCGTGACGGCGTCGAGGTCGTGCACTTCGATGAACAGGAACGACTGGCGCTGCGGCTCGAGCATCGGCATGTCGCGACCCGCGAGGCTGCGACTCTCGTACATCACTTCGCGCTCGCCGTCGCTGAGGATGGCGAAGCCGAGGCCTCCGTCGTCCGGCACCTCGACGGTCACCGCGAATCCGATCGCCTTCCAGAACGCGAGCGAAGGCTCGATGCGATCGACGAACAAAACGGGCGTGAGTTTGGTGGCGACCTGGTCCGTCATGTCCTGCTCCTGCGCGCGGCCGGAGCCACGCACATCGAATGCTAGACTCGCGACCGCGCGATTTCCGGCACGCGGAGGCATCATGGCGGGCAAGGGTGACTCGACTCGGGCGATCCTGATCGCGCTCGGCGCGAATCTCGCAATTTTCGTCGCCAAGACGGTCGCCGCCCTGCTCACGCGTTCCAGCGCGATGACGGCGGAAGCCATCCATTCGCTCGCCGACTGCGGCAACCAGGTGCTGCTGCTCTGGGGCCTCAAGACCGCGAAGCGTGCGGAATCCGAGGACCACCCGCTCGGCTACGGCAAGGCGATCTACTTCTGGTCGTTCCTCGTCGCGCTGCTGCTGTTCACGGTCGGCGGCGTGTTCTCGATGTACGAGGGCATCCACAAGCTGGCCGAGCCCGAGCCGATCAAGTGGCCGTGGCTCGCGCTCGCCGTGCTCGCGTTCGGCATCGGTGCCGAAGGCATCTCCATGGCCGGCTGCATGCGCGAAGTGAACAAGGCGCGCGGCAGCGGCAGCATGTGGCGCTGGTTCCGCGACAGCCGGCAGAGCGAATTGATCGTGATCTTCGGCGAGGACCTCGCTGCGCTGCTCGGCCTCGTGTTCGCGTTCATCGCCATCCTCGCGTCGATGCTGACGGGCAACACGGTCTACGACGCGATCGGTTCGATCGCCGTGGGCGTCCTGCTGATCGTCGTCGCGTTGTTCATCGCGATCGAGATCAAGGCGCTGCTGATCGGCCAGAGCGCCGAGCCGATGGTGCAGAAGGAGATCTACGATTTCCTCGAGGCGCGCCCGGAGGTGAAGCGCGTGCTCAACATCAAGACCCTGCAGCTCGGCAACGACATCATGCTCGCGGTCAAGGCGGAGATGAGCCGCGACCTCTCGACGCGCGGGCTCGTCGACGAGATCAACCGCGTCGAGGCGGCGCTGCGCAAGCAGTTTCCCGACGTTCGATGGTGCTTCTTCGAGCCGGACGTAGCCGATTGACGCAGGGACTTCGTTCGAAACCGGTGCAGGATTTCGAATTGTCCCGCCCGATCGGACCGACGCAGCTAGTTGCCGACGCCCACGCCCACCCCGATGCTGAAATGCGGCCCGGCGTTCTGGAAGTTTTCCGGCCACAGGTGCACGACGTCCGTTGCGACCACCGGGTAGAGGTACGGGCGACGGTCGATCAGCCCCTCGCGCGTCCCGGAGACCGTGCCGCGTAACGTGACGAAGCGGCCTTCGGGGTAGTCGAAGCGCTCGACGTAGCCCGGCAGTACCGCGATGAAGCGACCCTGCGTGGGCGCCTTCAGCATCGGCCGCTGGCGCGAATCGATCGGATAGGCGAGCACTTCGATCTCGCTCGAGTCGGCGAGGTTTTCCACCGCCACCACCATGCCGCCCCAGACCACCGCCTGGCCGGCGCTGCGCGGCTGCTGCGCGGCGTCGATCGGGGAGAAGTCGAGGCGCGCGCCGGTCGCGTCGATCGGCGGTGTCGTGGCACAGCCTGCCAGCAGCGCGGCGAGCGAGAATGCGAGCCAGCGCGCGATCATTCGCGCACCAGCCATTGCAGCGAATGTCCGCCGCCGCGATCCACCACGAGCAGGTCGGCGATTGCCGGAAGCAGCTGGGCGAGCGTTTCGTCGAGCTTCCATGGCGCGTTGATGATGGCCATGCCGCAGCCGTTGAGCCGGAGGGCGGAGTTGTCGGGACGCAGCAGCAGCTCCGCGACGAGGATCTTGTGCATGCCGCAGGCCTTCAGCCAGCGGTGGAAACGGTTGATGTCGTGGCGCCGCTTGATCGGGTACCAGATGGCGTAGACGCCGGTCGCGAACCGCTCGAACGCGGGCTCCAGGGCGCCGGCGACCAGGTCGAACTCGTCCGCCTGCTGCTCGAACGGCGGATCGATCAGCACGAGGCCGCGCCGCTCCTTCGGCGGCAGCAGCGCCTTCAGGGCGCCATAGCCGTCGCGCTGCATCACCTGCACGCGACGGTCGCTCGCGAACAGCAGCTCGAGCTGCGCGCGCTCGGCGTCCTGCAGCTCGCAGAGCAGCAGGCGGTCGCCTGCGCGCAGCAACGTGCTCGCGAGCAGCGGCGAACCCGGGTATTCGACGAGCTCGCCACGCCCGGCGTTCGCGCCCAGCGCACGGACGAGCTTCGTATAGGACTGCAGCGCAGGCGGTAGCGGCGCCGACAGGAGCCTCGTGATGCCGTCGACGTGCTCCTGCGTCTTCTGCGCCTCGCTGCCGTCGAGGTCGTAGCGGCCGGCACCGGCGTGAGTGTCGATGTAGCAGAGCGGCGCCTGCTTCCGGACCAGCGATTCGAGCAACGCCACGAGCACCGCGTGCTTCAGCACGTCGGCGAAGTTGCCGGCATGGTACGCGTGGCGGTAGTTCAAGCGCTTTCCTGCTCACCCGGGCGGATCGAGTATAGCCAGCGCGCGGCCTGCTAGAGTCCGCCGGGGCTTTCCGGGAGTGGGCAATGAAGCGACTGCTGAAGTGGCTGGGCATGCTGTTCCTCGTGCTGCTGGTGCTCGGCGGCGCGTTCTTCGTCCACGTCTGGTACTTCAAGCCGGCGAAGATCGAGTGGTTCTACACGCGCGTCTTCGCGCAGTACGTGTTCGAAGATCCCGAGCTGCTGTCGCGACTGCACCTGCTCGAAGGCGTCGGCATCACGTTCCACAACGACGACCTGACCGACGCTTCGCCGGCGCGCCAGCAGGAGCTCACGGCGCAGCTGCGCAAGGACTACGACACGCTGCGCAGCTACGACCACTCGGGGTTCGCGGGCCAGGACAAGCTCTCGTACGACATCCTCGAGTACTTCCTCGGCGAGCAGGTGAAAGGCGAGAAGTGGCAGTGGCACGACTTCCCGGTCAACCAGATGTTCGGCGTGCAGAGCAGCCTGCCGAACTTCATGGCCGACGTGCACCAGGTGCATTCCGAGGGTGACGCGAACGACTATGTCGCGCGGTTGCGCAAGTTCCCGGTGAAGTTCGCGCAAGTCCTCGAGGGGCTGAAGATCCGCGAATCGAAGGGCGTGATTCCGCCGCGGTTCGTCGTCGAGAAAGTGCTGGCGCAGATGCGCGGCTTCGTCGCGGGCGGCGCGCAGAAGAACCCGCTGTACACCACGTTCGTCGAGAAGCTCGACAAGCTGCCGGCCGGCACGCTGGACGACGCGACGCGCACGCGCGTGCTCGGCGACGTCGAGAAGGCGATCGACGAGGCCGTATTCCCGGCTTATGCGCAGTTGATCTCGTACTTCGAAGCGCTGCAGCCGAAGGCGACGAGCAACGACGGCGCGTGGAGCCTGCCGGACGGCGACGCGTATTACGCGTACCAGGTCGAGTCGAACACGACCACGACGATGACGCCGGACCAGATCCACCAGCTCGGCCTCGCCGAGGTCGCGCGCATCGGCGGCGAGATGGACGCGATCCTGCGCGAAGCCGGCTACGTCGACGGCACCATCGGCGCGCGCGTGCGGCAACTCGCGGCGGCGCCGGAGCAGCTCTATCCCGACAACGACGAAGGACGCAAGCAGATCCTCGCCGACTACCAGCGCATCATCGACGAGGTGAGCGCGGGGCTCGATCCGTACTTCGCGGTAAGGCCGAAGGCGGGCGTGCAGGTGAAGCGCGTGCCCGAGTTCTCCGAGAAGACGGCGCCGGGCGCGTACTACGAAGGGCCGGCGCTGGACGGTTCGCGCCCCGGCACGTTCTACGCGAACCTGCGCAACGTGGCGGAGGTGCCGAAGATGGGCATGCGCACGCTCGCGTACCACGAGGCCGTGCCGGGCCATCATTTCCAGATCGCGATCGCGCAGGAGCTGAAGGACCTCCCGATCTTCCGCCGCATGGTGCCCTTCACCGCGTTCGCCGAAGGCTGGGCACTGTACGCGGAGCGCCTCGCGTGGGAAGCGGGCTTCGAGAAGAACCCGATGGACAACCTCGGCCGCCTGCAGGCCGAGATGTTCCGCGCGGTGCGCCTGGTCGTCGACACCGGCATGCACGCGAAGCACTGGACGCGCGAGCAGGCCATCCAGTACATGAGCGACAACACCGGCATGGGCGACGACGAAGTCACCGCCGAGATCGAGCGCTACCTCGTGAACCCCGGCCAGGCGCTCGCGTACAAGGTCGGTATGCTGAAGATCCTCGAGCTGCGCGAGAAGGCGCGCGCCGAGCTCGGGCCGAAATTCGACCTGCGAGAGTTCCACGACCAGGTGCTCAGGAACGGCTCGATGCCGATGGAGATCCTGGAGCGAGTCGTCAACGACTGGATCTCGGAAAAGCGGAAGACGTAAGTCGGAAAACGAAAGACGCCGCGGGAAGCTGCGGCGGCTCCGGAACGAACGACGCGCTACGGCGCGTCTTCCGTCTCCCGTTTTCCGTCTTCCCTAGTCCGCCGCCACCAGCAACAACCGGATGCCGAGCTTCGCGAGGCCCTTCCGCTCCTGCTCGAGGTCGGCGCGCGTCAGCGGGTGCTGGTCGAGCCAGCTGCGCGGCAGCGTGAGCTTCAGCGACTTCTCGCCGGCCTTGAGCTTGATCGCGGGAAACGCCTCGGCCGTGCGTCCGCGATGCAGCAGCGCACCGAGGCGCAGCAGCACGGCGACGCGGCTCGCCGGCTCTGCGAGCCGCTCGGGGATCGCGTTGAGCTCGTCGAGCGGGATCGCGCGGCGCTGCGCGCGCACGATGAACGCGAGCACCTGCTGTTCCTGGCGTGCGAAGCCGTACAGGTCGGAGTGCGCGAGCAGGTAGGCGCCGTGCATCTGGTGTTGCGAATGCGAGATGGCCAGGCCGACTTCGTGCACGCGCGCGGCCCACGAGAGCCAGTCGCGGTGCGTGGCGCCCAGGTTCCACGCGACCATCACCTGGTCGAACAACGCGAGCGCGGTGCCCTCGACGCGACGCGCCTGGCGTTCGTCCACGTTGTAGCGGCGCGCGAACGCGTCGATCGACTGCACGCGCGGGTCGCGGTGTTCGGCGCGGCCGAGCATGTCGTACAGCAGGCCGTCGCGCATCGCGGTGTCGCATACGCGCATCTGGTCGAGGGCCAGCGAGCGGAACACGGCATCGAGGATGAGCGCGCCGCCGGCGATGATCGGCTTGCGCTCGTCGCTGAGGCTCGGCAAATCGATGCGCTCCATTTCGCCGGCGTCGATGATGCGCTCGCAGATGGCGTCGAGCGAATCGCGCGTGATGGTGTTCTCGCCGCGGCCCATCGCGCGCGACACCGCGCCCAGCGCGCGCACCGTGCCGGACGATCCGATCGCTTCGCTCCAGCCGATCGCGCGGTAGTCGGCGGCGAACTGCTGCAGCTCCATCTCGATTTCGGTGAGCGCCTTCTGCCAGCGGCGGCGCGTGACCTTGCCGTCGGCGAAGAAGCGCAGCGTGCTCGCGACGCAGCCCATCTGCAGCGACTCGGTCTCCTGCGCCTGCAGCCCCTGGCCGATGATGAACTCCGTACTGCCGCCGCCGATATCGACCACGAGCCGGCGGTTCCGGCTGGCCGGGACGCCGTGCGCGACGCCGAGGTAGATCAGGCGCGCTTCCTCGCGGCCGGAAACCACTTCGATCGGATGGCCGAGCGCGGTTTCCGCGGTCAGGAGGAACGCGCGCGGCGAGCGCAGCCGGCGCACCGTGTTCGTGGCGACGGCGCGCACGCGCCCGGAGGGCAGCTCGCGAAGGCGCTGTCCGAAGCGCGCGAGGCACGCCAGGGCGAGTTTGTGGCGGTCGGGCTCCAGCGTGCCGTCCGGCCGCAGCCCCATGGCCATGCGCACGACCTCGCGCAAGCGGTCGATCACGCGCAGGTCGCCGTGCTCGTAGCGCGCCACGACCAGGTGGAAGCTGTTCGAGCCGAGGTCGACCGCGGCGAGCGAGTCGCCGTCCTTGATCACGTTGTTCGCGGGCTGGACCGGCATCAGCAGTGCACTCCGCGCGCACCGGAAGTGGGCAACGGGAAACCGGAAACCGGAACCGCACGACGGGCCGCTTCGTGAGCTCGTCCCATTCTCGATTCCCGACTTCCGATTTCCAAGGGGTTCACCGACACAGTTTCGCGAGGAGCGCGGCCTGCGCGGAGTGCGGCATCGCTTCGCCGCGTTCGACCTTCACGTACGTCCCGTCGCTGTCGAGCTCCCAGGCGTTCACGTTGTCGACGAGGTAATTCGCGAGTTCTTCCTCGTACACGCGCTTCGCGAGCTCGGGATCGAGCAGCGGGAAGCAGATCTCGACGCGGCGCAGCAGGTTGCGCTCGAGCCAGTCGGCGCTCGAGCAGTAGATCTCGCTCTCGCCGCCGTTCTCGAAGTAGTACACGCGGCTGTGCTCGAGGAAGCGGCCGATGATCGAGACGACGCGGATGTTCTCGGAAACGCCCGGCACGCGTGGGCGGAGCGCGCAGCTGCCGCGCACGATGAGGTCGATCTTCACGCCGGCGCGCGACGCTTCGTACAGGAGCTCGATCACGCCCGTCTCGTTCATCGCATTGATCTTCGCGATGATGCGCGCGGGCTTGCCGGCCTTCGCGTTCGCCGTTTCGCGCTCGATCTTCGCCATCAGTCCCTTGTGCAGCGTGAACGGCGATTGCAGCACGCGCTTGAGCTTGATGACGGGGCCGAGGCCGGACAGCTGCTGGAACAGGCGATGCACGTCCTCGCCGATGTCCTTGTCGCAGGTGATCAGGCCGAGGTCGGTGTACGCGCGCGCCGTGCCCGGGTGGTAGTTGCCCGTGGACAGGTGCACGTAGCGGCGCAGCTTGCCGGCTTCGCGCCGGACGATCAGCATCATCTTCGCGTGCGTCTTGAAGCCCACGACGCCGTACACGACCTGCACGCCTGCTTCCTGCAGGCGGTTCGCGAGCGCGATGTTCGCTTCCTCGTCGAAGCGTGCACGAAGCTCGACCACCACCGTCACGTCCTTGCCTGCGCGCGCGGCATCGACGAGATGTCCCACGATCGGCGAATCGGCGCCCGAGCGGTAGAGCGTCTGCTTGATCGCCAGCACGTCCGGATCGCTGCTCGCCTGGCGCACGAGGTCGAGCACGGTCTGGAACGAGTCGTACGGGTGGTGCATCAGCACGTCCGCCTTGCGCACGGCGTCGAAGACCGAGGTGAACTCCGACACCTGCACGGGCACGCGCGGCACGAACGGCGGGAACTTCAGGTCCGGACGCTGCACCATGTCGTACACGGCGATCACGCGGTTCAGGTTCACCGGGCCGTGGCAGCGGAACACGTCGTCGGGCGTGAGCTCGAAGTTCGCGACCAGGTGCTTCAGCACCGACTTCGGGCAGGTGTCCGCCACTTCGAGCCGCACGGCGCGCGCGAAACCGCGGCCCTTGAGCTCGTCGCGCAGCGCATGCGCGAGGTTCTCGACTTCCTCCTCGTCGACGATCAACTCGGAGTTGCGCGTCACGCGGAACTGGTACGAGCCCTTCACCTCCATGCCGGGGAAGAGCTCTTCCACGAACTCGTGCAGGATCGCGGAAAGGAACACGAACTCCTGGCTGTCGGCGTCGCCGTCGAGGTCGGGCGGCAGGCGGATGATGCGCGGCAGCGAGCGCGGTGCGCGCACGAGCGCCATGCTGCCCTCGCGCCCGAACGCGTCCTTGCCCTTCAGCAGCACGGCGACGTTCAGGCTCTTGTTGAGGATGCGCGGGAACGGATGCGCCGGGTCGAGCCCGAGCGGCGACAGCACGGGCAGCAACTCGTCGTGGAAGTACTCGCGCAGCCACTTGCGCTGCTTCGCGTTCCACTCGTCGCGCGGCAGCAGCCGGATGCCGGCCTTGGCGAGGGCAGGGCGCAGCGTCGCATTCCACAGCGAGTACTGCTCCTTCACCAGCTGCGCCGCGCGTTCGCGGATGCGCGCGAGCGCCTCCTCCGGCGACATCGCGTCCGGCCCCGGCACCCAGCCGCCGAAGCGCTGTTGCTGCATCAGCGACGCCACGCGGATCTCGAAGAACTCGTCGAGGTTCGTACAGGAGATGCAGAGGAAGCGCAGCCGCTCGAGCAGCGGCGTGTCGGGGTCGCGCGCCTGCGCGAGCACGCGGAAATTGAACTCGAGCTGCGACAGCTCGCGGTTGATGTACAACTTCGGGTCGCGCAGCTTGCTCATGGACGGCGTTCCGTCGCCGCGGGCCGATCGGTTGCGCGGACGAGTGTCGATTGACAGTGCCTGATTAGAGCCTGCGGACCGCGTCGCGGCAAGCGCATTGCCTTCTCAGGCAGCCTCGCCCTCGTGGCGCTCGAGCAGGCGCTCGGCCTCGAACACGCACGAGAACGTGCTGCCGGTGCCGACTTCGCTCGCCACCTCCAGCCGTGCCTGGTGCAGGTTCAGCACGTGCTTCACGATCGACAGCCCGAGGCCCGTGCCGCCGGTTGCGCGCGAACGGCTCGTCGAGACGCGATAGAAGCGCTCGGCGATGCGCGGCAGGTGTTCCGGCGGGATACCGTAGCCGGTGTCGGTGACGGAAAAGCGCGCGCCGTCGCCGTCGCGCTGCCAGCGGATCGTGATGCGGCCGCCCTGCGGCGTGTAGCGCACGGCGTTGCTCACGAGGTTCGAGAACGCGCTGTGCAGGTATTGCTGCGATCCGCGCAGGTCGAGGCTGCGGTCGCCTTCGACCACGAATTCGTGCCGACGCTGGCTCAGGCCCTCGGCCTCGCGGCGCAGGTCTTCGAGCAGTGCGGCCATCACGACGCGGTCCTCGGGCAGGTCGCGCCGCGATTCGAGCCGCGACAGCGTGAGCAGGTCCTCGACGATCTGCGCCATGCGTCGCGACTGGCTGCGCAGGTCGTCCAGCACGGGCGCCCATTCGGGCGCGTCGCCGGGCTCGAGCATGTCGAGGTAACCGTGCAGCACGGTCAGCGGCGTGCGCAGCTCGTGCGACACGTTCGCGACGAAGTCGCGCCGCACCTGCTCGAGCCGCATGAGGTGCGAGATGTCGCGCACCACGAGCATCGCCTGGTCGTTCGCGTAGCGGATCACGCGCAACGAAAGGCGCAGCGCCTCGTCGTGCGGCGCCGCGACGTCCATGAGCGCATCCGTCGCCCCGGCGGCGAGCCATTCGCGCGCCGCCGCGGGCACGATCTCCTCGAGCGCGCGGCCGCGGAGCGGCTCGTTGCCCAGCCCGAGCAGCCGGGTCGCCGAGCGATTGAGCCAGAGGATCGATTCGCCGCACGTGGTGACGACGACGCCGTCGGGCAGCGCGGCGGCCGCTTCGCGGAACGCTCGCAACGTGCGCACCAGGCGGCGCTTGCGCGAGCGCTCGCGCTCGAGCTTGCGGAACATGAACTCGGAAACGTCCGACCACACGCCGAGGTCTTCCGGCGGCGTGGCGCGCCGGCGCGCACGCAGCCAGCGCTGCAGGCGGTACAGGCTCACGAGCGACCAGACCGAATAGCCGAACAGCGCGAGCGCGAGCGCCGCGACCGGCGCGCCCACGAGCGAGCCGGCCACGAGCGCGGCGAGCAGCAGCACGATGAATCGGCCGATCGACACCTGCCACGCGTGGCTGTGCAGCAGGTCGATGCGCGGCCGGGCGCGGCCCGTCGACGGCAGCGGCGATTCGCGCGTTGCGTCGGCGGGGGCCCGGGCCATTCCCGTCACGGCGTGGTGGAGAAGCGGTAGCCGGCGCCGCGCACCGTCTGCACGAGGTCGTCGAGCTGGAACGGCTCGAGCGTGCGGCGCAGGCGGCGGATGTGCACGTCGACCGTGCGTTCTTCGACGTAGACGTTGCCGCCCCACACCTGGTCGAGCAGCTGCGCACGCGAATACACACGCTCGGGGTGCGACATGAAGAAGTGCAGCAGTCGGTACTCGGTCGGGCCCATGGCGACCGGTTGCCCGTTCGCGAACACGCGGTGCGCAGGACCGTCGATGCGCAGCCCGCCCAGTTCGACCGTGCCGGCGTCGGTCTCGCCCTGTACGCGGCGCATCACGGCCTTGATGCGCGCGAGCAGCTCGCGCGCGGAAAACGGCTTCACGACGTAGTCGTCGACGCCGGCCTCGAGGCCGCTCACGCGGTCGTTTTCCTCGCCGCGCGCGGTGAGCATGATGATGGGCACCTCGCGCGTCATCTCGTCGCGGCGCAGGCGGCGTGCGTATTCCAGGCCGCTCATGCCCGGCAACATCCAGTCGAGCAGGATCAGGTCGGGTACGCGCGCCATGATCACGTCCTGGGCGGCGCGCACGTCGGCGGCGTGCACGGCTTCGAGGCCGGCACGGCCGAGCGCGAAGGCGACCATGTCGCGGATCGCGGGTTCGTCTTCGACGATGAGGATGCGCTTGCTCACGGAACCGTCATGTTGGCTGGGCGGCGCCGCGGATTGGACGACACTTTCGTGACGCCTTCGTGACGCCGTCCGGGAGCCCGCCTAGCTCTGGTCTTCGGACGTGCCCCGCTCGCGCCGGCGCTGCTCCAGCGCGATCGGCGTGATCTGGGCGATGCGCGCCTCGATGCGGGCGCGCTGGTAGTAGTCCACGTCGCGCTTCAGCAGGTCGTTCAGCTGGCCCAGCGCTTCGTCGAAGCGGCCGTTCATCAGCGCGA
This sequence comes from uncultured Pseudomonadota bacterium, assembly GCA_937996755.1. GTDB lineage: Bacteria > Pseudomonadota > Gammaproteobacteria > Xanthomonadales > Ahniellaceae > CALKUS01. The sequence continues at coordinate 28,405 of CALKUS010000127.1, forward strand.
CTTCGGCATGCGCCTCGCCGGCGCGCACTTCGTCCCCGGCCATCTCCAGCGCGCGGGCGTACGCCACCTGCACGGCGAGGTCGTTGATCGTGCGCGCGACCAGCGGCCGCATCGTTTCCACGGCGCGCTTCGCCTGGCGCGGGTCGCCGGTGGCGATGAGCGCGTCCGAGTAGGCGATGCCCACGGCGCGGTTGCCCGGGCGCTCGGCGGCGATCTTCGCGAGCCGCTCCACCGCCTTGTCGCGGCGGCCGGAATCGGCCTCGGCTTCGGCGAGCGCGAGCGCGAACGCGATGTTGTCGGGATGCGCGCGGTCGAGCTCGGCGAGCGCGGGGATCGCGTCGCGTGGGCGGTCGGCACGGATCTGCGCGAGCGCGAGCCCGTAGCGCTGCGCGTCGGTCGGCTTCTCGCCGGCCGCGATGGTGCGCTCGTAATAGCGCAGCGCGTCGAGCGGGTCCTTCGTGCCGAGCACGCGGCAGCGCTCGCGGAACATGAGGAATCGCTCGTCGTCCTGCGCCGTCGGTGCATCGGCCGTCGCGCGCATCTCGCGCTCGATCTGCACCGCGCGGTCCTTCGCTTCGCTGATGCGCGTCGTCGTGACCGGATGCGTGCGCAGGATGGTCGGCATCTGGCTGGTGCCTTCCGAGCGCGTCGCGCGCGACAGGCGGCCGAAGAACGTCGCCATCGCCTCCGGGTCGTAGCCGGTGCGCGCGAGCAGGCCGATGCCGATGCGGTCGGCCTCGGATTCGTTGTGGCGCGTGAAGTTGATCTGCGTCTGCTGCATGAGCGCCGTGCCGCCGACGACCGCGGCCTGCGCCGCGTCGCTGCTGCCCGCGGCGTTCGCCGCGATCAGCGCACCGACCATCGCGAGCATGATCGGGATCGACATGTTCTTCGCGCTTTCGAACGCGCGCACCAGGTGCTTCTGCGTGATGTGCGCCGTCTCGTGGGCGAGCACCGCGGCGAGCTCGCTCACGCTCTCGGCGGTCGTCACGAGGCCGGTGTTCACGCCCACGAAGCCGCCGGGCGCCGCGAACGCGTTGATCGCTTCGTCGCGTACGAGGAAGAACGTGAAGCCCTGCTCGGGCTTGTCGCTCTGCGCCACGAGGCGGTAGCCGAGCGACTCGAGGTAGTCGCCGAGCAGCGGGTCGTCCAGCACCACGTTCTGGCCGCGCAGCTCGCGCATCATGCTGTTGCCGATGCTCGTCTCCTCGTCCGGCGACAGCAGGGTGCCCGCCGACGAGCCGATGTCGGGCAGGCGCAGCTCGTCCTGCTGCGCGCCCGCGGCGGCACAGGTGGCCATTGCTAGAATGGCGACGAAGAAGCGTTCGACGACGAAGCGTTTCACGGCGGCAGAGCCCGGCGGGTAACTCCCTTCAGAGCGGTCATCTTATGGCAAGTTCCCGCCGCCCCGGCATGCGCTTCGCCCTGCTCGTCCTCGATGCGCCCCTCTCCGGCCCCGCGGGGCGCTCGGCGCTCGCCTTCGCGCGGGCGCTGCGTGCGGCCGGCCATACGCTGGAGATGGCGTTTTTCCACGGGGAAGGGGTGCGCGCGGCGCTCGCGCCGGTCGATGCAGCCGCTCGCCTAACGGAAACTGAATGGTCGGCGCTCGCCGCCGACGGCGTGCCGCTGCTCGCGTGCGCGACCGCGCTCGAGCGGCGCAACCTCGTCGCGGGCTCGACCGTCGTCGTGCCGGGCACGCTCGGCCAGCTGATGGACGCGCTGGACCGCGTCGATCGCGTCGTGACGTTCGCGAACTGACGTGAAGGTGCTCGTGATGTTCCGCCACGGCCCGACGCACGCTGCGCGCGTGCGCGATGGCCTCGACCTCGCGCTCGCCGCCCTCGCGTTCGACCACGAGGTCGGCGTGCTGTTCACGGGCGAGGGCGAAGCGCTGCTGCGCGAAGGCGGCGAGCTCGCCGCCAACCTGCGGGCGCTCGAGTTCCACGGCGCGACGATCGTCGGCAGCGATTGGCTCGCGCGCGCCGACCATGTGTTCGCCTGCTGACGTGGGCACGCTGCACATCGTCGTGAACCCGGAAGCGCTGGACGCAGCGCTCGCCGCGCTCGCGCCCGGCGACGAGCTCGCGCTCATGCACGATGCCGTGGCTTGCAGCTGCCCCGGCGCGCGCGTGCTCGCCGGCGATCGCGCCGCGGAAGCGTTGCTCGAGCTCGTCGTGCGCCACGAACGGAGCGTCACGTGGCGCTGACCTTCGAAGGCCGGGAGATCGCGCTCGACGAGCGCGGTTACCTCATCGACCCCGGCGCATGGGACGAGCGCCTGGCGACGCACCTCGCGGCGCTGGACGGCATCGCGCTCGGCGACGAGCACTGGGCCGTGCTGCGCTTCCTGCGTCGATACCACGCAGAATTCCGCATGGCACCCGGCATGCGCCTGTTGTTGAAGGCGCTCGCGACCGAGCTCGGCCCGGAGTGGGGCACGAGCCGCAAGCTGTATCGATTGTTTCCCGATGGGCCGGCCAGGCAGGCCTGCCGCTACGCCGGCCTGCCGAAGCCGGTCAGCTGCATCTGACTTGAATTCCCCCAGCCGGCCCGGAAATCTGGGTCACGCCATCCTGCTGCTACCGTAGCGCCCATGCCGAAGATCGAGATCTACTCCACCGCCATCTGCCCGTACTGCGTCGCCGCGAAGAACTTCCTCGTCGCGAAGGGCGCGACGTACGAGGAAATCCGCGTCGACCGCGACCGCGAACGTTTCGCCGAGATGCTGCGGCGCTCGAACAACCGCCGCACGGTGCCGCAGATCTTCATCGGCGAAACGCACGTGGGCGGGTTCGACGACATGGTGGCGCTCGATCGCGCGGGCGGCCTCGAGCCGCTCTTGAGGGGCTAGGATCTAGGGACTAGGGGCTAGGGCGTGTACACCCGAGCTTTCCTCGTCGCGTGCACAGCGTCGCGGACGTGCGCCCTAGCCCCTAGCCACTAGTCCCTAGCCCCTAGTCCCTTTTCCCCAGTCGACCAGAACGGCCATGACGGATCGCGTCAAGCAATTCACCGATTTCCGCAAGCGCATGAACGAGCGCATCCTGGCCGAGGACAACCAGGTGGTGCGCCGCTTCTTCGCGCTCGACACGCAGACCTACAAGGCCGGCGCGCTCGACGTGAAAACGAAGGAGCTGCTCGGCCTCGTCGCCTCGATGGTGCTGCGCTGCGACGACTGCATCGCGTACCACGTGGCGCAGTGCCGCGACGCCGGCGTGAACCGCGACGAGTTCTTCGAGGCGTTCAGCGTGGGCCTGGTCGTGGGCGGCTCGATCGTCATTCCGCACCTGCGCCGCGCGGTCGACTTCCTCGACCAGCTCGAGTCCGGAACCGCGGCGGCCCCGCCGCTGTCCCACGAAGCAGAGCACGCCTGATCCGCGTTAATTCCGCGTAATGCGCCGGACATCCCGGCGCAAGCCGCCGCGCGCGAGCGTGCTCCCAGCCAGGACAGGGAGCCATCCGCCATGCGCGTGCTGATCGTCGAGGACGATGCGGTCATCGCCGACTTCGTGTCGCGCGGGCTCACCGAGGCGGGCCACCAGGTGCGGCACGCCGCGCGCGGCGATGAGGGCCTGTTCCTGGCCGAGACCGAGTCGTACGACGCGCTCGTGCTGGACCGCATGCTGCCCGGCCGCGACGGCATCGCGGTGCTCGACGCGCTGCGCGCCGCGGGCAACGACCTGCCGACGCTCGTGCTCTCGTCGCTCGGCGACGTGGAGCACCGCGTGCACGGCCTGAAGGCCGGCGCCGACGACTACCTCGCCAAGCCCTTCGCGCTCGTCGAGCTGCTGGCGCGCCTCGATGCGCTCGTGCGCCGTCGCGAGGGCAGCGCGCGCGAAACCACGAAGCTGCGCGTCGCGGACCTCGAGATGGACCTGCTGAAGCGCGCCGTGAAGCGCGGCGAGCGCGCGGTCGACCTGCAGCCGCGCGAGTTCCGCCTGCTCGAATACCTCATGCGCCACGCCGAGCAAGTGGTGACGCGCACGATGCTGCTCGAGGCCGTGTGGGACTACCACTTCGACCCGCAGACCAACGTCATCGACGTGCACGTGTCACGGCTCAGGGGCAAGATCGACAAAGGCTTCTCGGAGCCGCTCATTCATACGATCCGCGGCGTGGGATACATGGTCATGGAACCGGCCGATTAAGCTAACGGCCAACTAGATTCCGCCCCGGTTTCGGCGTTACTCTCGCCCATGGCTCGCACCAGTTCATCTTTGCAATTGCGACTTACCGTGCGCCTGCTCGGTGTGTTCGTTTTTGCCTTCTTTCTCACGGGTCTTGCGACGTTTCTGCTGTCGCGGGCAGATGACACGGAACTGCCGACCGATAGTCTGCTTGGCTATATCGACTACATTACCCCCAAGATCAGACTCAACGCCGATAATCAGCCTACGATCAAAGACCTCAAACTCTACGACGAAAAAGCCTATATCCTGCGGCGGCCGAACGGCAGCGAGATCGAGCGCGGTGGCAATGAGGCGACACTGGCAGCGATTGAGAACATGTCGGCGGCCCGCAGCAGTTCCTCCGCGAGCGCCTTGTCCCGCGCGCAGGCCTTCGAGATTGAGCTGCCATCGATCTTCAAGTAAGCGGCTGATTGATTGCGTGAGAATCCGAGGGCCAGCAGCATGCAGAGCTTCTCGGTCAACTGCGGTGTAAAAATCGTCGG
>CALKUS010000128.1 GCA_937996755.1 uncultured Pseudomonadota bacterium
GCCGCGGCCAACGTGCCGCCCACGGCCAACTTCAGTTTCGTCACGAGCGGCCTGACGGCGACGTTCACCGACAGCTCCAGCGATTCCGACGGCAGCATCGCGTCGCGCAGCTGGAACTTCGGCGACAGCACGACTTCGACGGCCACGAACCCGGCGAAGACCTACGCGGCCGCCGGCACGTACAGCGTGCAGCTCACGGTGACGGACAACCAGGGCGCGACGAATTCGGTCACGAAGTCGGTGACGGTCACGGCACCCGCGAACGTCCCGCCCGTCGCGAACTTCTCGTTCACCACGAGCGGCCTCGTGGCGACGTTCACCGACAGCTCCACGGACTCCGACGGCACCATCGCGTCGCGCAGCTGGAACTTCGGCGACAGCACCACGTCGACGGCGACGAATCCGTCGAAGACCTACGCCGCGGCCGGCACGTACAGCGTGACGCTGACTGTCACCGACAACGGCGGCGCGACGCACTCGAAGACCTCGTCCGTCACGGTCACCGCCAGCAGCTGCGGCGGCACGGTGCTGTGCAACGGCGTCGCGGTCACCGGCATCTCGGCTGCGCTGAACGCGAGCGCGAACTACACGATGGTCGTGCCCGCCGGCGCGACCGGCTTGAAGTTCGTGATCGCCGGTGGCACGGGCGACGCCGACATGTACGTGAAGTTCGGCAGCGCGCCGACCGACACGGTGTACGACTGCCGTCCGTACGCGTCCGGCAACAGCGAGACGTGCAACATCGCGACCGCGCAGGCCGGCACGTACTTCATCCGCCTGAAGGCCTACGCAGCGTTCAGCGGCGTCTCGCTCACCGGCAGCTACACCGTCGCGCCGCCGCCGGGCCCGTCGTTCACGAACAACACCGCGATGGCGATTCCCGACAACACCACGATCAACAGCACGATCGCGGTGACGGGCGTGACGGGCGCGGCATCGACCACGCTGAAGGTGCCGGTGAACATCACGCACACCTACCAGGGCGACCTCAAGGTGGACCTCATCGCGCCGAACGGCACGGTGTTCAACCTCTGGAACCGCACGGGCGCCGGCACCGACAACATCGTGCAGACGTTCACCGTGAACGCGTCCGCGATCACCGCCCCGAACGGCACCTGGACCCTGCGCGTCGCCGACATGGCCGGCGGCGACACCGGCACGCTGAACAGCTGGGGCCTGCAGTTCTAGCCCAGTAAGCGCCAAAGCCCTTCCTCCCCCTCCCCTGCGAATGCAGGGGTGAGGAGGAATTGAAACGGCGCCCTCGGGCGCCGTTTCCCCCCGAACGCCAGCGCGAACAGCGCTGGCCGGAATGGGTTGGGGTGGGGTGCTCTGAGCGAACGGTCGAAACGTGCGCTGCGCTCTCGAGGCACAGCGTTCAGCGTTCGAGCCGCGCTTTCAGCACCGCGATCGTCGCGAGATCGAGCAGGTCCTTCGCGCGCCCCGCAGCCCGCTTGCTGCGCTCGAGCCCGTCGAGCGAGAGGATCGCGATCGGCCGGTCGAACAAGCGGACGACGTCGCTCGCCGCGCGTACGTCGTCGAAGCCACCGACGCCGGGAAGCTCGCCGAACAGGTCGACATCGCCGACTTCCGTCGACAACGTGAAATTCAGGCCGCTGCGCAAGGCACTCTCGTCCAGTACGAACGGCAGCTCGCGCGCGGCGCCGCGCAGCCATGGATGGAATGGTGCGAGGGCCGTCGCCAACCGCTTGAAGTTCTCCTCGTCGCGACGATAGGCGAGATCGACGTCGACCGTCGCCCGCGGCCCGCCGCGCGCGACGAGAGCGAGGCCGCCGACGATCACGAACTCGACGCCCGCGGCGTCAAGCGCGGTCAGGATCGCTTCGAAGTTCGCTGGCGGTTGCACGACGCAGCTGCTGGGCCAATGCCAGGAAGCGGCTCATCTTGCGGATGCGCTCGGTCGGCGTGAGCGCCAGGTTTTCGTCGATCTGCGACTCGTCGACACCGGCGTCGATCTGCGCCAGGATGCGCTGGTCCCACGTCGGCGATCGAATCGGTTTGCCGTTCGCATCCATCGGCTGATTCTAGCGCGCACGGGGTCTGACCCGGGCCGGATCAGACCCTCACAGCAACGGCGCCTGCTCGTCGAGCTTCTCGCGCTCCGCGCCGAGCACGCGCAGCGTGTGCTGGTAGCCCTGCTCGATCGCCTTGTCGAACGCCTGCCAGTTGAGCAGGTCGATGCCGACAAGGTTCGGCTGGATCAGCAGCGTCGACGCGTTGCGGGCGGCGAAGCTCGTGGCGGTGGAGTTCACCATGCCGGCGCGCAGCAGGATCTCGACGATCGACGGGCGTCGGCGGCCGGTGTACCACTGCACGATCATCTTCCACAGCGGCGGCAGGTCGAACTCCTCGACGCCCTCGCCCGCGCGCACCGCGTGGTCGCCGCCGATGTCGACGGCGATCACCTCGCCACGTTGCGATTCGCGCATCGTCTCGACCGGCAGGTTGTTGATGACGCCGCCGTCGACGTACACCTGGCCGCGGTAGAACACGGGCGCGAGCACGCCCGGGATGGCGACGGACGCGCGCAGCCACTGCCACAGCGGGCCCGTGCGGTGCACGGCCATGCGGCCGTCGGTGAGGTTCGACGACACGCAGAAATAGGGAAGGACGAGGTCCTCGATCTCGCGCTCGCCGAACGCCTCGCGCAGCAGGCGCGACACCTTGCGGCCGGAAACCATCGAGACGAACGGGAACGTGTAGTCGCTCAGCGGATTGGTGGCGACGAACGCCTTGTGGAACTCGGCGATCATCTCCTCGGTGGACCAGTCGGCCGCGACGCCGGCGCCGATGATCGCGCCGATGCTGGTGCCGCCGACGGCGTCGATCTCGATGCCGGCCTCGCGCAGCGCCTTGATCACGCCGATGTGCGCGAAGCCGCGCGCGCCGCCGCCCGACAGCACGAGCGACATGCACTTGCCGGCCACGAGCCGCGCGAGCCGCGGCACGTCCGACATCGAGCGGATGTGGTGCACGCGCGCCTGCGCGCGATGCCTCGCCCAGCGCCGCGCGGCACCGAGCCGTGGCTTCGCGGTGTGCAGCACGGCGAGGTGCTCGGGGCGCGGCAGCGGCGCGGCGATGCCGCGCACGAATTCGGACCACGGCGCCGGTTGCGCGCCAGCGCCCGCGACGAACAGCAGGGCGTCGGCCTGGCGCAGCACGAGGCGTCGCCATGCCGTATCGCCACCATCGTCGGCGACGTACAGCACGTACTGGTTCGCGCTCTCCACGCGGCTGAACCAGCCGGCGTCGTGGTTCGTGCCGGTTGCCGCGTCGATCACGGCGTAGCTGCCGTACAGCGACAGCGCCTTGCCCACCGTCTCCGCGAAGCCGCGTACGTCGAGGCCTTCGCTCTGCGGCAGCACGGCGATCGTGCGCGGGCCGGTCGATGCGCGCTGCGCGTACGCGGGCGTCGTCGCGCGCGCGAGCGCGAGCCGCGCCATCGCGACGATCGCGCCGGGTTCGCGCAGCGCGAGGTGGTCGAAAACGGTTCGATCGAGGCGCAGCAATTCGGAATCGCGCAATGCGCGGATCGTCGCGCTGCGCGGACTGGCCGTGAGCAGCCCGGTCTCGCCGACCGTCTCCCCCGCCACGACCTGGCCGATCACGCGCGCGTCGTTGCCGGGCGCGAACGCACCGAGGCAGCCGGACTGCAGCACGTACAGCGCGTCGGGCGTGTCACCGGCCTGGAACAGCGTGGCGCCGCCCGCCAGCGCGATGGCGTGCATCTGGTCGGCGAGCCACGCGCGGCAATCCGGGCTCAGCTGCGCCATCCACGGCACCGCGTCGATCGACTCGGCGGGCCGGGCGGGCGGAGCGGGCGCGATGGCCATCGGCTCGGGATCCTCGCGCGTCCGATGGCGCGCCAGTCGCGATTGTTGGCCGAAAGCGACGGAAATGCCACCCGGCAGGCGGCGTCCGCGCTTGAATTCGCGGCCCTGCCCACCCACCCTCTACCGCATCCCCCGCCTTGCCGTGCCACTCCGATGACCGAGACCAATCCCCTGCTCGCGGCCGATGCCCTGCCGCGCTTTTCCGCCGCGCGGGCGCGCGACCGATCAATCAGGATCTGCCGCATTACGCGGGCACACAGCGCCATGAAATGGGCGCGGCCGTGGATGGAGGCGGAATTTCCCCGGGCAAGCTTGATCCATGTTTCGTGCACAAGGGCAGTCGTGGACAAGCTTGCCCCCGGTGTGCGACGAAACAGCTGGGAATGCGCAATGCGTTTCAGGTCGAGGTAAACGACCGGTAGCAGCTCGCGCAATTCCCCGGCTTCGCCATAGCCCTCCTTCGCGAGCTGATCCGCCAGATCCGCAGGTTCATTCGCCATGGGCACGACTCCGGCAATCCGGATTCCCCGGACCACCGGCTGATTATTGCACCGCGCGGCGTACGAAATGCGCACGCTGTCCGCAGAGGCACGGTCACCCGGCACGGCGATGCTGATACCCACCGCGCATTGCCTCAATACCGCTCGATTGGGTCGAAGAAGATGACATCGCTGCTCATCTCGATCGATCCGATGTCGCACCGCGCATTGCCGTTGTCGTCAACATGTTTAATAAGCTCGAGGTCCCGGTCGTCGGCGTCGTCGAGAACATGAGC
>CALKUS010000129.1 GCA_937996755.1 uncultured Pseudomonadota bacterium
AAGCGAAGTGGTACAGCCGCTGCGCTCCACGCCCCGAGGGTGCGAAGGCGTGGCGACGCTACGAAGCGAAGTGGTACAGCCGCTGCGCTCCACGCCCCGAGGGTGCGAAGGCGTGGCGTCGCCTCGAAGCGAAGTGGTACAGCCGCTTCGCCCCACGCCCCCACGGTGCGAAGGCGTGGCGTGGCGACGGAGTGAACTGGTACCGCCGCTGCGCTCCACGCCCCGAGGGTGCGAAGGCGTGCGCCGCCTCGAAGCGAAGTGGCGCAGCCGCTTCGCTGCCGGCCGCGCGAATGCCTTACACCTTGGTGCCCGCGAAATCGAAGTTGGCGTCCGCGCTCCATGGCGCGAAGACGTCGGCCTGCACGTAGTGCACGCCGAGTTTCAGCAGCTCGGCGAATTCGCGTGCGTCGCGCACGCCGGTCGCGATGACCACCTTGCCGTGCTTCGCGGCTTCGACCACGAGACGTCCGCGCTCGTTGCCCCAGGCGACGCTCGTGCCGGCATCGGGCGCCGCGGCGGGCGCGTTGAGCTTCAACGCGGCAATGCCCAGCGTGCGCACGATGCGCACGTGCGCGTCGCCGCCTTCCAGGCCGCTCACGCAGAGACGGCAGCCCACCAGGCGCAGCGATTCGACCGCGGCCGCGAGCTTCGTCGCGTCGCCGGACAGCTCCTCGACGGCCAGCTCCAGCGCAATCGACGCCGGCGCGAGCGCGCGCGCCTGCAGCTCCGCGGCGAGCCACGGCGCGAACGCGGGGTCGAGCGCGCTTTCGATCGCGATCGGCAGGAACAGGCGCATCTCGTCGCCGCGCTGCACGCGCTCGGCGAGCACCGCGAGCGCGCGTCGTACGCACTGGCGGTCGCACCCGGGCACGGCACCGAGCTCGCGTGCGATCGCGCGCAGGCGCGTGGCCGGTACTTCGAGCCGCTGCGTCGCCCGCGGTGCGATCAGGCCGAAGCGCACGCCGTACTGGCCCGAGAGCTCGCCCGTGAGCGGCACGAGCGGCTGGTATTCCGGCTTCACGGCCTCGGGGATGAGATGGCCGCGCAGCAGCGCGCGCGCGAGCCGCTGCGCGGGATCCTCGTGCGCCGCGTCGCTGGTCGCACGCGGGCTTTCGAACGCCACGCGCGAGCCGTCGCGCGACTGCAGGTCGCGCCCGCGCTTGCGCGCTCGGCGCACGATGGCGTCGAGCGATTCCGGTGTGGCGGTGACGCGCACGCCGGAGACCACGACGTCGAGCTTGAGCGGTGCCTCCGCGTCCAGCCACTTCCGGCCGGCGACCAGGTTGCGCAGCGCCTCGAGCCTCTCCTTGAGCTGCACGTCGCCTTCGCCACGGACGATCGTGAGGAATCCCAGCTCGCCGAACGCGCAGACCGGCCGCGCGAGCATCGGCTCCGCCGCGAGTGCCGCCGCGATCTGCTGCGACAGCGTGCCGAGCTGGACGAGGCCGAGCTCGTCGCGGAGCTTGTCCTCGTGCCACGGCCCGAGCCAGGCGAGGCACGAGGCCTCCGTTTCGGTCGTATCGACGCAGCGGCGCAGCTCTTCGAGGAACGCGGTGCGGCTCACGAGGTGGCCGCGGCGCTCGGCGCGCGCGCCGAGCTCGCCGCGCGACGGCAACATGCGCGCGCGGCGGATGCGTGTCTCCACCTCGACCAGCAGGTGGCGCGGCTTGACCGGCTTCGTCATGAAGTCGTCGCCGCCCATGCGGATGGCGTCGAAGCGCTTGTCGAGGTCGGTCTCGCCGGACAGGAACACGATCGGCAGGAACGCATATTCCGGCCGCTCGCGGATCAGCTGCGCCACCTCGATGCCGTTCATCCCCGGCAGGTAGAGGTCGAGCAGCACGAGGTCGGGGCGGAACTCCGCGATCGCCGGGAAGACCTCCTCGGGCGTCAGGCAGATGCGCGAAGTGATGCCGCGGTGGCGCAGTACGTTTTCGCAGAAGATCGCCTGCGCGCGGTCGTCCTCGACCACGAGCACGCGGTAGTCGAGGTTGCGCTGCTGCGCGAGCAGCTCGTCGAGCCGCATCGCGATCGCGCCCGGCTCGCGCGAATCGAGCACGAGGTCGGCGCCGGCGCGCAGCGCGAACAGGTTTCGCCCGTGGTCGAGCCCTTCGCCGAGCACGACGCACACGGAGCGGCCCTTGGCCTCCCCGCGCACCTGCTCCACGCGGTCCACGATCTGGTCCAGCTCGGCGATGCGCGTGCCGTCGACGATGATCGCGTCGGGCAGGCTCTCGTCGATCAGCGCGAGCGCCTGCGCCGGCTGCTCGCACGGGCGAACGACGTAGCGATGCTGGCCGAGCTGTGCCGCGAGCCCCGGCACTTCCGCTTCGCGCGGGCGCAGGTAGACGAGCACGCGCAACTCGGCCGGGCGTTGCCGCGGCACGATGCGGCCGCCCGCGACGGCTGTGCCGAGCGCCTCGACCAGCTCGTTGAGGCGCTGGCGCTGCGAATTCGAGGGATAGAGGCGGCCCTCGACGAACGTGCAGAGGTAGACGGCGGCCTCGACGGCCGGCTCGGCGATTTCGCGCGCGGACAGTTGCTCGGCGCTCGCGGAGATGCGTTCGAGCTCTTCGTACTGCGCGAGCGCAGCCATCGCGTTCCAGCTGCCGGACTGCAGCTCGTGCCAGCTTTCGACCAGCCCGCGCACGCGCTCCTTCAGCGCGGGCAGCGGTCGCGAACCTGCCGTGCCGGCGCTCGCGTCGCCCGCCGCGCTCGTCGCCGGCGCGTCCTGTCCGTTCCCTGCCATCTGCCGCGTCCCTGGTTGCGGATGGCGATTGTCGCGCAATCCCCGCACACCGGGACAGCGCCCCCGCGGAACCTCTGGACAAGTCCCCGCGCGTCGCGTCGGGAATTGTTTGGCCGGCCAGCCAGGCGGGCGTCGCTGCGGCATGGTGGACTCCATGCCCAGGACGCTCAACGACGCTGGTCGGCCAAACAAACCCGGCCCGAAGGGTTGCGACGCGGAGAGACTGGTTCAGAGGTTCCAGGGGTTGCCGTCGTGCGCGCCCGCCACTGCGTTGAACGCCTTGACCGTGGAATCACCACGCCCTGCGGCGTCCGCCTTGTGGCGAGCGCGCACGACGGCAACGCGACGTGGGGGGACTTGTCCAGAGGTTCCTGGGTCCATTGTTGCGTCCGTGACGAACCGGACGGGCGTGCGCTGTACGATGCCCGGCCCGGATCCCGCACGCCATGGCCGAAGACCCCGAAAACGCGTCGGTCCGCGACATCCTGACGCCCTCGCGGCTGAATGCGCTGGTCCGCGAGCTCGTGGAGGACGCCTTCCCGCTGGTCTGGCTCGAGGGCGAGCTTTCCAACGTCTCGCGACCGGCCTCCGGGCACGTCTACTTCACCCTTAAGGACGCCGCGGCGCAGGTGCGCTGCGCGATGTTCCGCATGAAGGCCATGCGCCTGCGCTTCCGGCCGGCCGACGGCGGCCACGTGCTGGTGCGGGCCCGCGTCAGCCTGTACGAGCCGCGCGGCGAATTCCAGCTCGTCGTCGAGCACATGGAGGAAGGCGGCGAAGGTGCGCTGCGCCGCGAGTTCGAGCGGCTCAAGGCGAAGCTGGCGGCCGAGGGCCTGTTCGACGCGGCCGCGAAGCGCGCGTTGCCGCGCTTCCCGCGCCGGCTCGGCGTGCTCACTTCGCCGAGCGGTGCCGCGGTGCGCGACGTGCTCAGCGTGCTCGCGCGACGCAATCCGCTCGTTGCGATCGACGTGCTGCCGGTTCCCGTCCAGGGCGCCGGCGCGGCGGCGCAGATCGCGGCGATGCTGGCGGCAGCCGCACGCAGCGGTCGCTACGACGTGCTGCTCGTCACGCGTGGCGGCGGCTCGCTCGAGGACCTGATGTGCTTCAACGACGAGGCGCTCGCGCGCGCAATTCGCGCGAGTGCCGTGCCCGTGGTGTCCGCCGTCGGCCACGAAATCGACTTCACGATCGCGGACTTCGTCGCCGACCTGCGCGCAGCGACGCCGTCCGCGGCGGCGGAGCTGCTCGCGCCCGACCTCGGCGACGTGCAGCGCGAGCTCGCGCGGCGCGCGTCGCGGCTCGGCCAGTGCGTCGAGCGGCGCCTCGAGTCGACGATGCAGAAGCTGGATGCGCTCGGCGCGCGATTGCAGGCGCGCGGCCCGGTCGGGCGGCTCACGCTCGCGCGCACGCGGCTCGTCGGCCTGGGGCCGCGGCTGGAACGTGCCTTGCGCGGTGCGTTGCGCGAACGGCGGCAGCGGCTGGAAACGGCACGCGCGCGGCAATCGCGCTGCGATCCGCGCCAGCGCCTCGTGCATTCGCGCGAGCGCCTGGCGGCGCTGTCCGCACGCCTGTCGCGCTGCACGTCGGCGGCCGTGTCGCGCGCGCGCAGCGCACTCGCCACGTGCGCACGCGGGCTGCATGCCGTGAGCCCGCTCGCGACGCTCGGGCGCGGCTACGCGATCCTGAAGGACGCGGATGGCGGCCACGTGGTGGCGTCCGTCGCGCAGGCGAAGCCCGACGCGCGCGTGCGCGCGCTGCTGCGCGACGGCGAGCTCGAGCTGTTGACGATCGCCGTGCGCCCGCGCAAGGAGAACGGAGAGCGGTAAGCGGATAGCGGGGAGCAGCAAGAGCAGCATGTGTTGCTCTTGCCGCTCGCCGCTCTCCACTCACGGCTTCCCTAATCCTCGAGGTTCGGCAACCGCGCGCGCAGCGTCGTGGCGTCCATCTCCTGCGTCACGGAGGGCACTGCGCGCTGCTCGCCGCTGGTACGCGGGTCGTCGCCTTCGTCGAACGAGAATTCCAGGACCGGGCCGCCCGAGCCGAGCTGCACGCGGTCGCCGGCGCGCAGCAGCACGGATCGGCCGATGCGCCGGCCGTTGAGGAACGTGCCGTTGCTGGACAGCAGGTCGGACACGCGGAACAGCGGCGGCTGCTCCAGCGTCCACTCGATCATGGCGTGGTTGCGGCTCACGACCGTGTCTTCGGTCGGATGGAAGCGCACGTCGCAACCCGGATCCCGCCCGAGCGACAGCGAAGCATGCCGCGTCAGCGCATGGATTTCCGTCTGGCCGGCGCGGGGACCGGTCATGTAGGTGAGGCGGATGCGGTGCATGGTCGGCGAACCCGGAACATCGGACAGCTTAACGCGGCCATCGTTCATCGCCCGTCGAACGCGTACGAGCGGCATCGTCGGGGCGCCCGGAGGATGGCCGCAAGCCCTTCGGGCGCGGTTGACGCTTCCGTGAGGCGGCGCTCACAATCGGGCTCCGCTGCGCCCGGACCGGTACGGCGGTGCGCAACAGGGGCCCTTCGGGCGAAGGGCACGGCTGGACCCGGCTGCACTCCGGGACGCCGGACGGCGATCGATTCGCGGACGACCCGCCAGCTCCTTCCCGGCGCGGTCAGGGGGGGAGCGCGCATGAAGGCATCGGATCTGTTCGTCAGGGCACTGGAAGCCGAGGGCGTCCAGTACGTGTTCGGCATTCCCGGCGAGGAAAACCTCGACCTGCTGGAATCGCTGCGCACGTCGTCGATCAAGCTGATCCTGACGCGGCACGAGCAGGGTGCGGGCTTCATGGCTGCCACCTACGGCCGCCTGACCGGCAAGGCGGGCGTCTGCCTGGCCACGCTCGGCCCGGGCGCCACGAATTTCGTCACGGCCGCGGCCTATGCGCAGCTCGGCGCCATGCCGATGCTGATGCTCACCGGCCAGAAGCCCGTGAAGGTCTCGAAGCAGGGCCACTTCCAGATCGTCGACGTCGTGTCGATGATGCGGCCGCTCACCAAGTACACGAACCAGATCGTCGCGGCGGACAACATCCCGGCGCGCGTGCGCGAGGCGTTCCGCCGCGCCGAGGAAGAGCGCCCCGGTGCGACGCACATCGAGCTGCCCGAGGACATCGCGCACGAGGAAACGGACGCGATCCTGATCAAGGCGAGCTATCACCGCCGCCCGATCGCCGACGAAAAGGCCCTGCACCGCGCGGCCGACGCGATCCTCGCCGCGAAGCGTCCCATCCTGATGGTCGGCGCCGGCGCGAACCGCAAGACTTCCGCGAAGATGCTGCGCGAGTTCGTCGACAAGACCGGCATCCCGTTCTTCACGACACAGATGGGCAAGGGCGTGCTCGACGAGGAGCACCCGCTCTGGCTCGGCAACGCCGCGCTGTCGGACGGCGACTTCGTGCACCGCGCGATCGAGCACGCGGACTGCATCATCAACGTCGGCCACGATGTGATCGAGAAGCCGCCGTTCTTCATGCGCCGCGGCCTGCGCACGGTCATCCACATCAACTACATCACGGCCGAGGTCGACACCGTCTACTTCCCGCAGATCGAAGTAACGGGCGACGTCGCGAACGCGATCTGGCGCCTGAAGGACGCGATCGCGCCGCAGAAGCACTGGGACTTCTCGTACTTCGACAAGGTGCGCGAGGCGCTGCTCAAGCACCTCGATGTCGGCAGCACCGACGACCGATTCCCGATCCATCCGGTGCGCCTGGTGAAGATCATGCGCGAGGAGATGGCGGACGACGGCATCGTCTGCCTCGACAACGGCATGTACAAGATCTGGTTCGCGCGGTACTACCGCTGCCGCCAGCCGAACACCATGCTGCTCGACAACGCGCTCGCGACGATGGGCGCCGGCCTGCCCTCGGCGATGGCCGCGAAGATGGTGCACCCCGACCGCAAGGTGGTCGCCGTCTCGGGCGACGGCGGGTTCATGATGAACTCGCAGGAAATCGAGACCGCGGTGCGCCTGAAGCAGAACATCACGCAGATCGTCCTGCGCGACAACGCGTACGGCATGATCAAGTGGAAGCAGGCGAACATGAAGTTCGCCAACTTCGGCATGGACATGGGCAACCCGGACTTCGTGAAGTACGCCGAGTCGTACGGCGCGAAGGGCCACCGCCCGAAGTCCGTGGCGGAATTCCGCAAGGCGCTGAAGGAGTCGCTGGAGTCGCCGAGCGTCGACCTGATCGACCTCGAGATCGACTACAGCGACAACGATCGCGTGCTGAACAAGGAAATCCGCGAGCTGTCATCGAAACTCTGACGCTCGCCTCGCCATTGGTCGTCATCCCGGCGAACGCCGGGATCCAGCGCCTTACCGCACCCTCACGTCATTCCCGCGCAGGCGGGAATCCATTTTCGGGCCGCGGAAGAGCAACATGGATTCCCGCCTTCGCGGGAATGACGGGTGGAAGGACGCTGGATCCCGGCTTGCGCCGGGATGACGACTGGAAGGTTTCGACATGGCCACCGCCTCAGCGCTCAAAGACGCGTACCCGTACTACCTCGGCAACAAGGCGGTCTTCGCGAACCGCGACCTCGAAGTCACCGACAAGTACACCGGCAAGGTCGCAACGCATGTCGCGCAGGCCGACCCCGCCGCGATCGACAAGGGCATCCAGCTCGCCGTCGAATCCCAGGAAGCCATGCGCAACTTCCCGCCGTTCAAGCGGCAGGAAGTGCTGAACCATTGCGTCGCGCGCTTCAAGGAGCGCTTCGAGGAAATCGCGCTCGCGCTCTGCATCGAGGCGGGAAAGCCGATCAAGGATTCGCGCGGCGAAGTCTCGCGCCTGATCGACACGTTCCGCGTCGGTGCCGAGGAAGCCGTGCGCATCGGCGGCGAGGTGATGAACCTCGAGATCTCGCAGCGGGCGAAGGGCTATCGCGGCATGTGGAAGCGCGTGCCGATCGGCCCGTGCTCGCTGATCTCGCCGTTCAACTTCCCGCTGAACCTCGCTGCGCACAAGATCGCGCCCGCGATCGCCGCCGGCTGCACGTGGGTGATGAAGCCCGCGTCGCGCACGCCGATCGGCGCGCTCATCATCGGCGAGATCCTCGCCGAAACCGACCTGCCCGCGGGCGCGTTTTCCGTGCTGCCCGCGCATCGCGACGGCGCGGACCTGTTCACCACCGACCCGCGCCTGAAGCTGCTGTCGTTCACCGGCTCGCCCGGCGTCGGCTGGGACCTCAAGGCGCGCTGCGGCTCGAAGAAGGTGGTGCTCGAGCTCGGCGGCAACGCCGCGTGCATCGTCGATCGCGACCAGCGCGACCGCCTCGACCACGTCGTCGAGCGCCTGATCTTCGGCGGCTTCTACCAGTCGGGCCAGAGCTGCATCCACGTGCAGCGCGTGATCGCGCATGCCGACATCTACGACGAGCTCAAGGCGAAGTACGTCGCCGCGGCGAAGAAGCTCAAGATGGGCGACCCGAAGAACGAGGACACGTTCGTCGGCCCGATGATCTCGGAGAGCGAGGCGAAGCGCCTGCACGACTGGATCCACAAGGCCGCCGGCGCGGGCGCCACGATCCTCTGCGGCGGCAAGCGCGAAGGCGCGATGCTCGAGGCGACCATCCTCGAGAACGTGGCGAAGGACCAGCCGGTCGCGTGGGAAGAAGCGTTCGGCCCGGCCGTCGTGCTTTCGAAGTACAGCGACTTCGAGCAGGCGCTGCACGAAGTGAACGACTCCAAGTTCGGCCTGCAGGCCGGCATCTTCACCGACGACGTGCACAAGGCGATGCGCGCCTGGGACGAGCTCGACGTCGGCGGCGTCGTGATCGGCGACGTGCCGTCGTGGCGCGTCGACAACATGCCCTACGGCGGCGTGAAGGACTCCGGCCTCGGACGCGAAGGCGTCAAGTTCGCGATCGAGGACATGACCGAGATTCGGCTGCTCGTCATTCGCGATCGCTGAACCCGAATCTGGGAGCCGGGAGCGGGGAGCGGCAAGAGCTGGCTGGGCGCGCCGACACGGCGGAGCGCGCGCTTGCCGCTCCCCGCTCTCCGCTTGCCGCTCTCAGTGTTTTCCCTTCCGCTCCCTCGCCCGCGCCATCGCGCGCTCCAGCGCCTGCAGGTCGATCGGCTTGACGAGGTGCTCGTCGAAGCCGGCCTGCGTGGTGCGCAGTCGGTCTTCCTCCTGGCCGTAGCCGGTCGCGGCGACCAGCATCGTTTCGCGGCCCCAGTCGGTGGCGCGGATGCGCCGCGCGAGCTCGAAGCCGTTCATTCCGGGCAGGCCGAGGTCGAGCAGCGCGACGTCCGGGCGCACCGCCTCCGCGAGCTTCAGCGCCTCGCCGCCTTCGTTCGCCGTCGCGACGCGGTGCCCACCCATCTCGAGCAGCACGCGCAGCGTCGTCGTCGAATCGACGTTGTCGTCGACCACGAGCACCGAGAGCGGCTCCGTCGCGCTGCCGACCAGGCCGGGCGTGTCGAGCTCGTCGATGGCCGGCGTGCGCAGCAGCGGCAGGAACAGCGTGAACTCGCTGCCCTGATCCGGTCCCGCGCTCTTCGCGATGACGCGGCCGCCGTGCAGCTCGGCCAGGCGCTTGACGATCGCCAGGCCGAGGCCGAGGCCGCCCTTGCTGCGCGCGAAGTCGTCGTTGCCCTGCGCGAACAGGTCGAACGCGCGCAGCAGCATGCGCGAATCGATGCCTTCGCCGTTGTCGGACACCGACAGCTTCGCTTCCCCGGATACGCGGCAGAGCGCGATGCGGATCTCGCCGTGCGGCGGCGTGAACTTCGCCGCGTTGTGCAGCAGGTTGCTGACCACCTGGGTCAGGCGCACGAGGTCGCCGAGCACGCGCGTGGGCGCGTCGATCTCGAGCACGAGCTTGTGGTGCCGCGATTCGATGAACGGGCGCGTCGCTTCGACCGCACGCGCGACGACGTCGCCGAGATCCACGGGCACGCGCTCCACCGTGAGCTTGCCCGACGTGATGCGGCTCGCGTCGAGCAGGTCGTCCACGAGGCGCGTGAGCTGGCCGGTCTGCCGCTCGATGATCCCCGCGGCCCAGGCGACGCGCGCCGGCTCGTTCGGGAAGCGGCCCAGCAGGCCGCCGGCATTGCGGATCGGCGCGAGCGGATTGCGCAGCTCGTGCGCGAGCATCGCGATGAATTCGTTCATGCGCCGCGCCTGGTCCTCGAGCTTCTCGACCATGACGCGGTTCGTGAGGTCGCGCGTGACCTTCGCGAAGCCCCGCAGGTTGCCGTTCGCGTCGTGCAGCGCGGTGATGACGACGTTCGCCCAGAAGCGCGATCCGTCCTTGCGGATGCGCCAGCCCTCGTCCTCGAAGCGGCCGAAGCGCCTGGCGCCGTCGAGCTCCGTGTCCGGCCAGCCGTGCTGCACGGCCTCCGCCGGGTAGAACGTGGAGAAGTGCTTGCCGACGATTTCCTGCGCGGTATACCCCTTGAGCTGCTGGGCGCCGGAATTCCAGGTCGCGACGCGTCCATCGGGATCGAGCATGAAGATCGCGTAATCCTTCACGCCGTCGACGATGAGGCGGAAGCGTTCCTCGCTCTCGCGCAGGCGCTCCTCCTGCTCGCGACGCTCGGTGAGGTCGCGAGTGACCTTCGCGAAGCCGCGCAGCACGCCGGCGTCGTCGTGCAACGCGGTGATCACGACGTTCGCCCAGAAGCGCGTGCCGTCCTTGCGCACGCGCCAGCCTTCGTCCTCGATGCTGCCGTCGGCGGTTGCGCGCGCGAGCTCCTGCTCGGGCCAGCGGCGTGCGATCGCGTCGGGCGGATAGAACAGCGAGAAGTGCCGGCCGAGCACTTCCTCGGCCCGGTAGCCCTTGATGGCGCGCGCGCCGGCGTTCCAGCTCGCGACGTTGCCTTCGGGCGTCAGCAGGAAGATCGCGTAATCCCTGACCGTACCGATCAGCAGGCGCAGCAGCTCGTCGGGGACCTGCCCCGCGAAGCCACGCGCGTCGTTTCCCGCGCGCCCCGTGCCGCCGCCTTCGCTCATCGAATCGTTCCCGCCCGTCGATCGACCACGCTAGCGTGCTGCCCCGGCGACGACGCAGCCGGGAGACGAGAGTTTGCAGGTTGCACGACGTCGGCGTCAGGCGGGCGCACGTTCGACGCGATTGCGGCCCATGCGCTTGGCGCGATAGAGCGCCGCGTCGGCGCGCTCGACCAGGTCCCTCGGCTCGCGGTCGCGGCGAGGATCGAACGAGGCCACGCCCACGCTGACGGTGATGCCGGTCGCGAGCTCGCCGGCGGCCGCGCGGAGCCGCTCGGCGAGCACGAGCGCCTGCTCGGCCTGGCAGGCGGGGGCCACCAGCGCGAACTCCTCGCCGCCGTAGCGCGCGAGCGTCGAATCCTCGCGCACGGCGCGCGCGAGCGTCTGCGCGATGCGCTTCAGCAGCTCGTCGCCCGCGAGGTGGCCATGCGCGTCGTTGAACGCCTTGAAATGGTCGACGTCGACCAGCAGCAACGCGAGCGCGCCGCCCGACTGGCGCGCGTGCGCGAACTGTTCGCCCAGCGCGGCATCGAAGCGCCGTCGGTTGCCCACGCCCGTGAGGCCGTCGCGCTCGGCCAGCTCGCGCAGCTTGCGATTGACCGACTCGAGCTCGATGGTGCGTTCCTGCACGAGCGAGTCGAGCTCCGCGGCGCGCTGGCCGAGCCGCACCATGCGCCGCCGTTGCCGCCACGTGAGCAGCAGCGCAAGCGCTGCGACGACGGCGCCGAGCAGCAGGCCCTGCACCCACGCGCGCTGGTACCAGAGCGGTTCCACGACGAGCGCGAATCGCGCGCCACCGGCGATGCGCTCGGGCTGGCGGCGCGCGCGCGCCTCGAACACGTAGCGACCCGGCGGCAGCGCACCGTAGCTCACGCTCGAGATCGGAAGAGCACACGTCTGAACTC